>JASGUW010000087.1 GCA_030055235.1 Bacillota bacterium | reverse complement strand
TCTTCGTTCCAAGCAAATCCACTCAACAAGAGGTATCATCCTTCTTCTTCACTCTATTCACGTTTGCTCTATTCACGCTCTCTTGAGTGGATCTGCCTATACCTACAATACAGGATGCTGTCCACCTCTGGCCAAAGTTTCCGATATTGCCCGATCTGCAGGACAACACCGTCAGCTTTTTAACTCGAAGAACGACTCCAGTATCCAGCCCGTTTTTGATTCAGTTGTATTTTTCTTCGTTTTAGCACCAAAAACCTACAAGCTGCTTTTCTCCCCTTGCCAGCCGTCTTCCTGGCATGCTCACACGCTTCCCGTCATTCTTGACGTGCAACCCAGACGCTTCCCTTACATCTTCTCGACACGCAGAAGCCCCCTGTGCCAGCGTCGTGTGAAGATATACCAGAGATAGATGGCGACACTGACCAGCGGCCCCACAAGAACCGCCATCCCCACGCCGGGGAAACCCATGAAGCGGGTAAAGACAAACGCCGCCGGGATGCGGCAGCACAGCTGCGCAACTACACCCACCAGCAGGCTGGCCTCCACATTTGCCGTGCCGCGGATAAATCCAATAAGCGGACCCACTGCGGCAAACAACGGGTAGGACCAGACCGTCACCCGCAGAAACGCCACAGCCTGCGCAATAACCTCTGGATTCGAATCAAAAACGGCTGAAAAGTCGTATGCAAACACAAAGACCAGCACAGCCATGACCAGGGCGACGCTCACTGAAAGGAGAATGGCCTTCCGCAGTCCTTCCAGTGTGCGCTCCCTCCTGCCAGCGCTGGCATTCTGAGACGCAAAAGCCGACATGGTCTGGCTCATCGTTTCATCAGGGAAGCAGGCCAGGCTGTTAATACGTGACCCCACGCCGTACGCTGCACTGGATGCCAGTCCAAAGCTGTTCGCCACACCACTGACGGTGAGCATGGCCATGTTGACCATGACCTCATTAATTGCCGTGGGTATGCCAAACAGCAGTATGTTTTTAAGATGTTTCCGATGAAAGCCAAACTTGGCGAACGAAAAGCTGAGTGTACCTCCCGCTCTGGTGAACAGCACTGCGCCTATCAGAAAGGCCAGCATCTGGGCAAGCACTGTGCCCAGCGCGGCACCAAAGGCCCCCATGCCGAGCCATGCAATGAAGACGGCATCCAGAAGGATGTTTGTCAGGGATGAGATGATTACCAAAGACATGGATGCCCTGGCGTTCCCCAGGCCGCGCTGCAGCGCACCCACCAGGTTGTGTCCGAACAGAAAAACGGTACCGGCAAACAGCGTATACAAGTAGCGTTTGGCTTCCGGCATGGCTGCAGGCGGCGTCTGCACCAGCTTCAATATCCACGGAACCAACATAAGCCCCATTCCGCTTGTCAGCAGCGCCATCAGCAGGTACAGGGCCACGCTGGTATGTGCCGCCTCCTGTGCCTGTTTTCTGTCTCCGGCACCCAGCAGACCGCTCACCACCACCAGTACACCTGTTGACATGCCGGACAGTGTGATGATCATCACATTCACAACAGGCCCGCATACGGACACTGCGGCCAGACTCTCTGTACCGGTAAAGCGGCCGACAAAGAAGATATTCACTGCGTGATACGTAGACTGCAGCAGATTGGAAATCATGATGGGAATGGAGAACATCAGCAGACTGCGCCAGACAGATCCCTTTGTCATGTCATGAAATCGTGTCAAGCCTGCTCCTCCCCGAAAAACACAGCGGAATCTGAGGCGGTTTCCACCAACTTCTCTGCCAGACCCCTGTCTAACGCAAACTCAGGTCCACCTGCCGCCCCTCGAGCAGCTGCCTGTCAGTCCATCCGACAAAGGGATCGCCGCGCTGCCGGAGCTCCTCATGCAGCCGCCGGCGCAGGTCCGCCAGAATTGTCGCACAGCCGGGGTCGGCGATACGGTTGACGCGCTGCCCCGGATCACGGCGGCAGTCATAGAGTTCGTCGATATCCGTCAGATTCCAGACATAGAGCCAGTCAACCGTGCGCAGCGCACGCTGGGTATAAAGGCCAAACTGCTGGCCATGCGCCGCCATGACGACCGCACTGCGGCCGCCTCTCCCCTCCCCAGATGCCAGCGGCAGCAGGGACTGCCCGTAACCGGGATCGGCATCATCAAGCCCGCAGGCATCAATGATGCTGGCAGCAATATCAAACATGTTGTAGACGAGCTCCGCCGACACCACAGCCCCCGGAATAGCGGCAGGCCAGCGCAGCAGCAGCGGCACCCGCGTCACATCGTCATAAAGGACATAGTGCTTGTCGAGCATGCCATGGGCGCCGCAGAGATCACCGTGGTCCGAGCTGTAGATGACAAGGGTGTCCCGCTCCTGCCCAAGCTCTTCAAGCACATCCAGCACCTGACCCACGGCCGCGTCAATCTCCGCGATCACGGCCAGGTAGCGGCGGACGACCGGCTGCCACCAGTCCCAGTCATGCGCATGGCGCTCCAGTCCCCAGTTCAGCAGCTGCTGGCGCTGAATATAGGGTTTCATCTCAAGCGGGTCGTCAAAGCCTGCCCAGGGCGGCACGTCCTTGTTTTTGAAGAGCTCCATAAAGCGGGCGGGCGGACGGCAGGGCAGATGCGGCTCAGCCAGGTCCCAGCGAATGAACCAGGGAGTTTTTGTTTTTGCGAAGTCCCTTAGGCGCCCCTCCACCTGCCTGGCGCCCCAGCCGACCGCTGTCTCCTCCGGCGCCAGCGGGCTGCTTTCGCCCAGCCAGCCGCCGGTCCACTCAAGGTCGGGATGCGCCTTAGCGAGTTCCCGCTGATAGAGGGCGGGATCGATATGCTGGTCGAAGCCAAAGTCGGCCGGGCTGTGCTCCAGTGAGCTGTTCCACTTGCCGATAAGGCAGCTGCGGTAGCCCGCCCGACGCAGAGCGGCGACGTGCTGCCCCGGCTCGGGCTCGAGCGTCGGCGTCGGGATGAAGTTCGGATTCCAGAGGGCGCCGAAGCTCTCCGGCGGCCGGCCGGCCAGGAGCGCCTGACGTGCCGGGGCACAGACAGGCGCAGGTGTGTAGGCGCGGGTGAAGACGGCGCCCTCCCGACCGAGGCGGTCCAGGCGGGGCGTGGAGGCGGCCTGTTGGACGGAGACGTCCGGCGGCGCATGGAGATTCGCCAGGCCGACACAGTCGGCATGGTGCTGGTCGCCCAGGATCAGCAGGACGTTCGGCCGGCAGAGGGAGCTTCGCATGCATCATCATCCCGCTAAATCGGGCGGGTGATGTCGCCGTGAAGATTCGGCAGCGGCTCGGGGCGGATCACCGCACCGCCCTCTTCAAAGGAGCGGATGGCGGCGAAGGTGTATTCGAGTGTCGCCAGGGCATCGCGGCCGGAGGCACGCAGGAACTCTCGCGGGACGCCGTTCGTGACGTCCTCCAGGAAGGCATTCAGGCGATTGGGGAAGGTGGCGCCGAAGTCGGTGATGCCGGTATCCAGGACCTCGTCCGGAGTCGGCGAAGACATCGAGTCCTTCTCTGTCGTGGCATCCCAGAAGGTCAGGCGCTCAACGCAGTTTTCGATGACGAAGGTGCCGCGGGTACCGGCCATCTCGAAGCTCCACCAGCCGCCCAGGCCGAACATCGCATCGCCGCGCTGTGAGAGCAGATAACCCGTCGAGCCGTTCTCAAAGCGCAGGTGGATGGAGTTGATCGAGTACATCAGGTCGTCGGCGGTTTTCCGCACGCCGGGCTTGGCCAGGTGGGCCTGGACATGGGTGATGTCGCCGCCGAAGTGGCGCATGACGGAGAAGGGATGTGCCAGAAATGCCTTCAGATGGGAGTAGGGACGGTGCCAGCGCTCGGGGCCGGCACCGCGGTAGGAGGTCTCGCCGCCGTTGAAGCCCATCTTGTGCAGCAGATAGACGGGCTCGCCGATGCGGCCCTGGGCGATGAGTTCGGTGCCGCGGGCGGCCGTGTCCGTGAAGTAGTGGTTCAGATTGCAGCCCAGGTAGACCTTCTTTTCGGCGGCGAAGCGCACCATCTCCCGGGCCTCGCGAACATCGTTTGAAATCGGCTTCTCGACCAGGACATGCTTGCCGGCGGCGAGAGCCTCCATCGTCGGCACATAGTGCCAGGAGCCGTTCTCATAGCCGGAGGTGGTGATGTCGATGATGTCGACCTCAGGGAAGCGCTCAAGGACTTCGGCCAGGCTCGCCAGACCGGGAACCCCGAAGCGCCGGGCCGCCTCTTCACGGCGATCCTGACGGACATCACAGACGGCGACAAGTTCGGCGAGCGGGTTTGCCTGATAGCAGGCGGCGTGGGTGTGGCCGATACCGCCCATGCCTACGATTGCGATCTTAAGTGCCATAGCTGTCTCCTTTATAAGGGCTTAAATATAAGGGCTCAAAATGCCGGCGCTTTTTTGTTGTCAGTTGTCTGCGGCGGACGTGCTCCACAGGCGCTGCCACCCGCTCAGCCGGGTGTGATATGGGGATCGTTGAGGCGGGCCGCCTTCCCCACCCGGCGGAACACGGACGGCGACTGCCCCGTCAGCTGGCGGAACTGGCGGGAAAAGACGCTGAGCGAGCGGTAGCCGGTGGCGCTCGCAATCGCACTGAGCGGCGCATCCGTTTCCAGCAGGAGCTCGGCCGCACGGTTGACGCGGTACTGGCGGGCGTAGGCGATGGGGGTACTGCCAAGATAGGCCCTGAACTGGCGGGTCAGATAGGAGGGCGAAAGACCGGCGGCTGCCGCCACATCCTCCATCTGACAGTTGTTCTGGTAGTTGTTTTCGATAAACTCGACCGCCTGCATCACCTGGCGGTAATGAGCACTGTTTTCCTCAAGTTCCACCCGCGACTCATCCGCCATGCGGGCATAGATGACCAGCAGAGAAAGGAAGAGAGCCTCCATCTCCGTCTGCCAGCCCGTCCGCCGCTCCTGACTTTCGCGGATCATCTCGTCGAGCAGGCGCGTCACCCGCTGCCGCGAAATCACATCCAGGCGGACCTTATGCAGTTCCTGGCGCTTGTCGTCAGCGGCATAGAGAAAGTCCAGCGTGGGAATCCGGCCCAGCCGCTCACGATGCTGTTCCAGGAGCTCGGGCATGAAGAGGCAGTTATAGAGGGCGGTGCGCTTGGTATCAATGTAGCTGTGCTGGTCTCCCGGCAGAATGACAAAGAAATCGCCGGCGGTCATGATCTGCGTCTGGCCGCCGAAGCTGTGCAGCGTCGCCCCTTCCGCGATCAGCACGAGTTCCATGAACTCATGGGCATGCATGCCCACACGGCCGTGGTCCTGCAGGCAGAGGACCCGGATCGGACCCTGTTCCGGTGTGAAATAACGTGAAGCCGGCAGCAGCTCACTGTGAGGATCGTTCAACATCCGTCAATCACCTCCTTGACATATACCGGCTCGCCATCGCGCCGGAGCGACTCAATGGCGGCGTGGATCACGCGGCTGGCCTCCAGACCGTCCAGCCCCGAGCCGTCAATCTCTTCCGGGCTGACCCCGGCGTTCACCTGACGGACAAAGGTCTGAATGCGATCTTTAAAGGTGTCATAGAACTGGCCGTAGCCGCCAAAAATCGGGTTACTGTACTCTTCCTTGAGCCAGGTCTCCGCCGGATAGAGCGTCGCCCGGTGCCACATGTCCTCGACCACCAGGCGGCCGTTGACGCCGGCGACTTCGCAGCGCTCCATCGGATGGCCGCGGGCGATGTCATAGGAGCTCGTGATGTGGCCGACCGCCCCGCAGGCGAACTTCAGGTTCATCGACTGTGTCGACCAGATATTGCGCGTCCCCTGCTTCATGGCGAAACACTGCACGCGCTCAATGTCCCCGGCGAAGTGGCGGACAAAATCAACACTGTGCGGATTTAGAGCTTTCAGATGGTAGAAGGGCGTTTCGAAGTCGCCGAACTTGCCGATCCACAGCGCCATGTTGACAAAGAGCAGCTCGCCGATGCGGCCGGCTTCCTGCCAGGCCTTCGCCTGACGTGCGGCGGGAGTGAATCGATGGTTGAAATCAATGCCAAAGCAGCGTCCCTCTTCCCGGGCCACCTGCACCATCCGGGTCGCCAGCCCAATATCATTTGAGATAGGTTTTTCGCAAAGCACGTGACATCCCGCCCGCAGCGCCTGGACGGTCGGTTCGTAGTGGTCGCTCGAGTATTCATAGCCCCCCGTCGCCACACTGACGATATCCGGTTTCAGCTCAGCCAGCATCCGGGCGGCATCGGTCCATGACGCCACGCCATGGGCTTTGGCCGCCTGCTGGGCGCGCTCCGGAATGCGGTCGCAGACGCCCACGAGCCGGGCTTCTTCTGTCTCCCGGTAGACTTTCGCATGGGTATTCCCAATGGGACCCATCCCAATAACCGCTACCCTCTGCATGGCTCCTCCTCCCTGCGGCTGACGGTCCTCAGCCGCGGCCTTCGCCTGACTTTTATTCATCGTCCTCCTGCAGCCTGCGGGCAGCCGCGGCGTCGCCGATATGAAGGCTGTCGTAGGCTTCCTGCGAACTGGCGAACGGACTCATGCCGCCGCCGGCCCAGTTGAGATTGGTGTACATCGGATTGGGGTCACCGGTGGCCGCCTCCCGCTGAGCAATATGGCGTTCCATCCGGGCCCGCAGGCAGCTTGTGACCTCCGGGTACTTTTCGGCGACGTTGCAGTTCTCTCCGGGATCGCGAATGAGGTCGTAGAGCTCGACTTCGGGCTTGAAGTGAAAGTCCGGCTCCAGGGCGACGATGAGCTTCCACTGCGGGGTGCGCCAGCCGTGCTTGCGCATCCAGGTGGCCTCCGTAATGTAGTGCTCAGGGCGCTGCTCGACCGTGCCACCGTGGCGCAGAACGCTGAGGTCGCGGCCTTCGAAGGGGTCCGGCACCTTTATGCCGAGCTCGGCGAGCAGGGTTGGCACGATATCCTTGTGCTCGCAGATGTCGCCGATGCGGATGGCGCTGGTGTGGCCGGCCCGGCGATAGGCGAAGGGCACCACAAGTGTCGGATCGTAAAGGCCGTGGTGGTCGAAGTAGCAGTCGTGATCGTAGAGTGTTTCGCCATGGTCGGAGGTGAAGACGACCAGAGTATCCTCCTCCAGGCCCATGGCGCGGAGCTTTTCGAGCAGGAGCTGGATCGTGGTGTCCATGTAGGCGACGGCGGCGTCATACTGGGCGATGACATAGTCCTTGTCGGTGATGCCGGGCGGGAACCAGCTCCTGAAGTAGTCACAGAAGGGCTTGAATTCATAGACCGGGTCCAGGGATTTGTTGGCGGGATCACAGGGATCCGTCTGATGGAACATGCGGTGAAAGGGTTCGGGCGGCAGATAGGGTGAGTGCGGATCCATATGGCGCAGGAATAAAAACCAGGGGCGGTCGGAAGCGGCCAGGCGGTCGAGCTCTTTGGCAGCCACTTTATGGAGGTTTTCCGCCTTGTGCGCAAAGCCATCGGCGGCGGCGCCCCAGCCCTCGTAGTCAAGATAGACGTCGAAGCCGCGGCCGCCGGCATTGCCGGTGAAGCCGACGCAGCTGCTGTCATAGCCCTCCGCGCGGAGAATCTCCGGCAGCGTGCGGATGCCCGGGCGGATCTCACCCTCATGGCGCAGGGCGACGACTGAGGTCGTAAAGCAGTCCATGCCGGTCAGCATGGATGCATACCCCGGCGTCGTCGGGATGCTGGGACTGAAGCACTGCTCGAAGACCACACCGTCTTTTTCCAGATAGCGGTCGATGTGCGGGGTCGTCAGGCGCCGGTAGCCATAGAGACTCATGTGGTCGCGGCGCAGACTGTCAATGCCGAAGAAAAGCAGATTGGGTTTCTTCATTTCATTTTCTCCTGTTCGGGGCGGCAGCGGCAGCGGTTTCAGCGGGCATTGTAGCGTCGGAGGATCGCATTCATGTAACCGTAGCTTTCGGCGGCGATGGTCACGGCCTCTTCCATCGTGAGCTCGGGACCGATGATTTCGAGGTTGACCGGCCCCTGGTAATTTCCCGCAACCATGGTTTTGAGGTAGGCATCCAGGTTGATATCGCCACGGCCGCAGGTCTGCAGCTGCGGGACTCCGGGCGAAGGGCCGCGTCCTTTGCAATCGCGAATATGCACATGGCGCGTCGCCGGGAGGACATGCGGAAGAGCCTCTTCGGGCAGTTCACTGGCGCGGTAAACATGGGAGGGATCCATGTCGATGCCGAAGCCCTGGACACCCTTGAGTTTGTCGATGGCGTAGAGGGTGGTGGCCGTGTCGTGGATGGCGGCGCCGACGTGGGCTTTCACACAGAGGGTGACACCGTGAAGGGCGGCGGCGTCAGCCATTTGCGCGAGCAGGTCGATGGCGGCGTCGAGCGAGGCCTGGTCATCCTGCCTCCCGCCCGAACCGACGTTGACGACCGGGATGCCCAGGCCCTGACAGGCGGCAAAGGCCGGCAGCAGGCGCTCGGGATCGAGGGCGGCTACCTCCGTGGCCAGGAATGCGAGCTCATTGTCGGCCATGATGGCGAGCAGTTCGTCTTTCTGTCGCTCCCAGCTGTCGAGATTCAGATGCTCGCACATGCCGCGGATAGCCGAAATCTCCAGGCCATCGTAGCCACAGAGCGAGATAAGACGTGCGGCTTCGGAGAAGGGCAGGGTTTTGAACAGTACGGAGTTAACACCCAGTTTGATCATGTTAATTGTCTCCTCATATTTCTGTCAGTCGGGTTTATCTGGTCAGTCGGGGCAGGCCTCAGGGGGCGGGTTTGGTGCTGCCGGCAGGTGCGGCTCAGGCGGGTGCGGCTCAGGGGAGCCGGGCGTTATAGGCCAGAAGGCGGTCGCGGATTTCGAGGCAGTTATCGATATTGACGTACTCCAGAATGAAGGGACGTCCGGGAGTGAGTTCATGGTAGAGCTTAAGGAAAAGCGGCCAATCAATGTCGCCGTCACCGACAACACGGCCGTAGCTGTCGTTGACGCGGCGGTCCTTGCCATGGAAATACAGAATATGATCGGCAAGATAATGGAACATGTCGCGTTCCGAGGAGTTTGCGATGAGATTGGCGGGGTCGAGCAGGACACCCAGGCGCTCGGAGCCGACCTGACGGATGGTGTCAGCCATGCGTTTGGCGGAAGGAACGACATCGAGGACACAGGGTTCAAGCGCAATGCTGATGCCGATGCGTTCGGCCTCCGCGGTCAGGCAGCTAAGCGATTCGATGAGGCGGCCATAGCGTGTCTCATACTCCGAGGCAATCACACCGCGCGATTCGGGATCGAAGCCGCATTCGGTCGCGACAATGTCGATGCCGGCCTCTGAAGCATATTCCATGCAGCGGATAAAATTCTCCAGATTGGCGCGGCGCTTCGCATCGTCCTTTTCAATAAGGTTGGTAAAGATGCCAAAAGCTGAAACCGTAATGCCGGCAGCACGGTAGATGTCAGCGATGCGGCGAAGTCCGACGCCATCCAGCCCTTCAAGGTCCACCTGATTGTTGTAGTGCCAGCGATTGGAGTCGGTCTGAACCAGGCACAGTTCCGTGGTGGCGAAGCCGTTATCTGCCAGAAAGCGGGCCGTCGCTGCATTGTCCAGTCCCGGAAAGCTGCGCGTCACGATCCCAATGTCCAGTTTGGGTGCCGCCATCGATCCAACCCTCCTCAAATCCCGTCAGCCCAATGCTGCTGCCATCCTGTTTGCACGAATTGCCTGCACGAATAAAGAGCGCCTGCTCCTCTTAAGTGCATCACAACTATATTAATAAAGGTTCTTTCTTATTGCGTTATCTCATTATAGCGATCTAACTGCGCCATATGCTGCACGGTCCAGAATAGTTTTTGAACAAAACGCGTTTTCGTCAAATTCCGGGATAATATATCATTTTTCATCAATTATGGCTGGAAGATGGCAGGGGTGTGACAAAATTTTGGAGTACTTTAGTCGCCTTGTATGGAAGACGCGGAAGAACACAGTGAGGAGAAGTCCGCCGTCATTCGAAGAGCACGCTAAAGCAGCGGTGTTTCAAATAAGAGGACTTCTTCACATTCGAGGTTCTCTGTAGTGCAGACGCAAGCGCTCAGAACAGTCGCAGCCCGTTCGAAAACACCTGAATCCGTCATCTCGAACCGCAAACTGTCCAAAGTGGAGAGCTTTGCGGTTCAAGTTGAAGATTGCTTACTAAAGCCGTTTCTCGAGCAAAATTTACGCCTTTGTACAGTTACGCTGTGCAAAAAGACAGCCACAGCCCCTTCGGAGGCGCAGAATTCCACTTCAGCTGCACGGCAGGAATGCCGGGAGGCGGGTGTACATGTCAAGAGGGCGCGGCTGGCAGGGGTCGCGCGCACGGCGCGCAGGGTCAAAACAGCGTGTAATGGCAAAAACGATTTGGATTTCAGCCTACTTTGACCACGAAGGGCCTGTTTCTGGTCAAAACAGCGCGTAATCCAAAAAACCATTTGGATACCAGGCTACTTTGACCACGAAGAGCCTGTTTCTGGTCAAAATAGCGTCTAATCCAAAAAACCATTTGGATACCAGGCTAACTTGACCACCAACCAACGTAAAAGCCTATGGTAGAAGGGCTTGGATTGCTCTGATACCTTCTTCATAGTGTTTCGTGCGAATACGAATACGTAACTGATGAACTTCTGCCACATGCTGCAGCAGCTGGTGCAGGGCGTCGCGGTTATAGAGCTGTGTTTTCGTGACAGTAATCACCGTATAGCCCTGACGCTGGAGCGCCAACGTACGCCGCGAATCTTCATCGATCGTCGTGGCGTGATGTCCGCCGTTGTATTCATAGATGATTCTCCGCTCAGGAAAACAGTAATCGACAAAGCAGACTCTCTGCCTCAGCGCCAGCTGCCCCTCGCGATCGAGTTCTATCCGGTAGTTGAAGACACCTCCACTCAATCCGAGCCCACCATGTCGATTGGGAAGAGCAAGCAGCATGTCGACAAAGCACTCCATGATGGAGCGAGCATCTTCCTTCACATACTTAAGCGCCCTAAGTGCCAGCGGTCGCCCTTTCACATCTTCCGCCGCCTGTGCAAAGGCAAGCAGCTCGGCTCGCGTCATGATCGGTTTCATCCAGGAACTTTCAGGACAGGCACATAGAAGATCGCCCAGCAAAATCGCCTCATGCAGCCCGAGCTTTTGCACGAGTTGAAGATACATCAATTGTGGTGAAACAACGTGTTTACCCTCTACCGTGCACACAGCATTACGAGGCATAGGCTGTGAACACAAATAGGAGGACACGCCATCCACCATCACTCGATCACTGCGATCGAATACTGTGAACTGGTTCTGTCCGGCCTCCCTGATTTCGGCACTGTAGTATTGGTGGGCAAGCGGGAAGGCCCAGAAGCCGAGGGCGCTGTGGTGTGAGAGATATCTTTTCATATGAGTACCATATCGTTTTTGTCCTGCCTCCTTGATCTCGGTAGCGTAGTACCGTTACATAAGAGGAGCAGGGGGTGCTGTGCTGTGAGAGGTCCATGCTCGTGGGAAATTCATGATACAGGTGAAGAACACGCCATGCGCCACTCTTTTTCTGCCCTGATCCGCCTAAACCGCCATAAACTGCGGCTCCCACCCCCACCTGATTGGCCCCCATTTGGGGGAAACCCATACGGGAGCCGATCCATGAGAAATGGCAGCGACAGCAACGGACCCTGGTATCACGGCTCGAATCGGCTCTTTGACGAACTCGTCAGCGGCAGTACCGTCACACCATGGCGCAAACTCGCCGCGGCCTTCTCCCACCAGCCGGACCTGCTGTCCTATGACGATGATGGCGCTATCTGGCACAACGGCACAGAACCAGGCTATCTTTATGTCATCGCCGAGGAGATCGTCATCGGACGCGATATCTACCCCCACCCCCGAACGACCATGGACGAAAATGTCGAATTCCTCACCCGGCGTCCTCTGCGTCTGCGGCTCATCGAGCGGCTCGCGGCCCCGCCCGCTCAGCCGTAGTAGCTGTCAATCGTTTCCATCACCACGCGGGCCCACTCGATCAGGTTCCCGGGGCGCCTGCCGACCGTGCTGATGTCCTTCAGCACGAACTCATAGGGACAGCCGTGTTCAAGACAGAGCTCGATGACCTCGCGGATTTCCGCACGCACGGCGGCGGCGTCCAGGCGGGTGGCCACGGCGGCGGGGTTGGGTTTACAGGCATAGACATAGTCGCCGCCGATCTGTTCGGCCGAGGAGCGCTTGTCCGCCCAGGGGCTGACGCCGATTTTGCGCAGATTGGGCAGCTTCTTCAGATAGGGAATCATGCGGTCGAGCGGTTCACAGCAGCCGTAGTAGGCGAGCCCGCAGCGATCGCTCAGGCGGCGCATGTAGGCGATATCATATTCATTATGCAAAGTCGGTGACACCGACGACAGCAGCTGCGCCATCCCGCGGAACCAGATGTCCCGGAACCGCGCCGGGCCGCCGTCATAGTCGGGCGCAGGCAGGTCCGTGGTGTAAGGCGGCGTGCAGTGCAGGGACGGGAGATGGATCTCCAAAAGACCCTGGGCTTCCATCTGCTCGTAGCGGGCTACGGCGATGTCGGTGAAGCGGCCGATCATGGCGTGGGTGAAGTCCGGCCGCTCCAGCATGTCGATCAGACAGGCCTCGACGCCACGCAGCCTCGGAATCACATCCCATGGCGCGTGATAGATGGCACGACCGCGCAGACGGACGGGGATCACGCCGTCGAAAATCTCCCGCATCCACTCAAGTCGCGCGGCATCCAGATCCGGGCACGCCCGGATGATGGGAATCTGGAGTTTCTCGAGCTTTTCCCAGCTGTCGAGCTGATCCTCATACCGATGCGAAACGATGGGATTCGCAGCATCCGTCTGCAGAATGGTCTCCTGGACCTGGACGCCAATGCCAGAATCCTCATAAGCCTTCGTCACATAGAGGGCGTCCTCGACGACCATGTCGACAGGAAAATGCTTCCAGCGAAAGAGTGTCCTCCGGATCTGGCACTCGATCTCCCGCGCTGTTGCGCTCTCGCAGTGGAGCTCGAGTTCGCCGTCGATGTCCATCTCATGCCAGGGAATTTCGTCAATCCAGACGGGCGGGCGCACGGGCTTGAGGCTGTGCATCGCCTGAATCCGCTGCCGACGCTCGCGGTTTCGTTCATCAGCCGCGAGCTCCAGCTGTCGGCGCGCGAGCTCCCTCAGTATCTTCCGATCGTGGTCTTGAAGTCTATCCATGCCGTTCACCCCGTTCGTTCGATCTGCTCTCCCGGAAACGAGTTTCGCGGATTGCCCGTCATCCTGTCAATCCCGTGACCGCTCTGATCGCCGGCATGCACTTAACTGCACTAATTCTCCCAAATAAAAAATGTCTCCCCTGGGCCACATCGTTGAGAGGTGCGGGGAGTCCTGTTAACTTGATTGTACATCATACGGTAACTCTCACAAGTGCTTCTGACAGTTGTTCACCTTCCAGACAGGTATATGAATTAGATACAGGGCTCTGAAGCGGGTCGCCATATATCGTTTTACAAGAGGTATTGGAGCCCAATACTGCCTCTGTGCTCCTCTTGTCCACACAGGATCCGGAGCGGGATAAGGCACTTGACCATCATGGGCATCAGCATCCGGCTACGCCTGGCAAACAGGACCAAGCTTCCTTATTACCCAGTGTTTACATGCACTTTTTCGTATTCATAAGTATATGTAGTATACTCATTCAAATTTCATCTGCACTGCCCTCTATGCTATTGTGCAGAATTACCATATATGGCTACGACTCGCGTTATAAAGTGAAGTTGCTGTTTGATGAAGATGTCAGGAGGAGGCGTAGACGTGAAGAGAGAGTTGCAGAGGATATTGGCGTTTATTCTGGTTTTCGCCATGATTCTTCCACTTGCAGGATGTGATTTGATAAGGGGCGGCAGAGGCGGAACCCTTCCCGAGCGGCCCCGGGTAACAGACACTGCTGCACCCGTTCGCAGGACGACGAGCTCCAGGGATCATGGAACGACGGGTTCTGAACCCGAAAAAGCAGGTCCTGTGACACCTTCCCCCGAAACTCCAGAAACGGCGATCGGCGAACCTGAAAAGCCGGATACGCCCACACTCAGTCCCGACAGGCCATGCGCCAAAATGAATGGGGTGACAGTCGATCTCGGGGAATTTGCCGAATTCATTATCGATGAAGAGACGGAGCTGGCTGTCGAGAAGCTGCCGGATGAACGCGATGAAAACGACGAATGGAAAATCGAAGCCTATGATATCACCCTCGGAGATCAGAGCGACCTCGGACTTTATATCACGATTCGCATTCCCTACGATGCTTCCTTCTGTGACGAGGGAGAGGATCCGGCAAACTGTGTCGAGGCCCTGTACAAAAACGAGGAGACCGGCGAATGGGAGGGCGTCCCCTACGAGGTGGACGCCGAGGCGGGGGAACTCGTGATCCTCACCGATCACCTGTCGACATACGGGGCGTTCATGGTGAAGAACGAGAACACGAGATATGCCTTCATCTTTGGCTACGATACGTCTCTCTATATGCTGGACGAGACGAGGGCCATCGCCGCGCTCAATGAGCAGATCGACAACGAGCTGAACGAAGGACGAATCACGGCCGAGCTCGGTGCCAGCCTTTTCGCCCATAATATCTCTACCCTGGCCGGTCTGGACCTTGAGCTGTGGCCGAACCATGAGCGTTTAAGCGAAGGGACATCCATGGCCACGACGGCCGAAACGATTCTGGGCGCCCTGGAAGACGCCATCAATGTCAGTACTCTGGGAGATCTTGCCGACAGTGCCAGCTCACTGGGGACGACAGCGGCCTATTCTGTTTATCAGCAGCTCGCCGTCCTGGGCAGGCTGGCCTCCGCTGCCAAAGTCGGTACCATCATTCTTAATACCGAGAGGACCGATGCCCAGATCCTGGAACTGTATAAGGAATTGGGCAAGCTCCTGCTCCGGAGAATTTCGTCCAAGGCTCTTGGACTTGCCTGTTTCGCGGTTTCCATCCTCGATTACAGCGTCAGTCAGCTTTTTGAAACGAGCATGGCGCGAAAAAAGGCGGATATCAATGAAGTCTATCTCTATTTCAACGACTATTATCAGGGGGGACCGCTCGACGGCACGCCTGACCCTCCCATCACCGAGAGGGACCTGAAGCTCAACGGCATCTGGAACGCGCGCAGCACCAGGGACTGGCGCGATGTGGTGATAGGGATTCTGGAGGAACACGCCGGCGATGAAGAGGCGGTTCTGGCGGAACTCGAGGCCGAAGTCGACTGGTACTGCGGCTTTTTCTGGAGACTGGACCATCAGGACTGGGGCCAGGTCATGAGTGCCATGCCGACGAGGGGCGGCACCAGAGGTGAAAATCAGCTCTCCGTTTCAACAGAGGCAGAGAGAGCCGAGATGACCCAAGAGTATAAGGACTACCTGTACAGACGCCTGAGGGCGGTGGTCAAATCCGCGGAAACCGAAATGCAGAGAAGAACGGAAGAGATGTACCGTCAGGAACTCATAGAAATGCAGGATTTCCTGAATCAGATGGTGAAAATCAACATCAACGAGGAGATCGCGGCGGGTGCCGCATCCGAGTATGAGGGCTACACGGTGCGTTTTGCCGATCTCTCAAAGAATGCGGACAAAACGAGCTGGTCCAGCAGGATCGAGGGCAGCGGACAGACAACCATCTATTTCTCCCTGATCGGCTATGCCTTCGCCGGCCGACCGACACAGCTGCAGTTCTTCCCGCCGGATGCCGATCCCGATACGGCCGAACCCGAATTCACCAGAGATTTTGAACTGCTGATCCCACAGACGGATGTCAACATAGGGTTTGGGGCTCCCACTCTGGACCAGCTGGCAGGAGCCTACGAGGGACAGACGATCAATCACAGCATTGTCATTACCGAGCTCAATTTCCCCGACTGGTTTGAGGACAAGGCGGACCTCGCCGCACAGGAAACCGCAGAATGGAATCGCCTGCGCCAGGGAAAGCCGTTTTACGAAGGTTCTTTTGAGATCAGCAAAATTGATGACACACACGGCAGAATTTCGACCCGCCTCCTGCCAGGAACCTATGACTTCGAATACTCCCCGGAGACTGGCCAGATTGTCTCTATTGGCGAACATATTCTGGACAGGCCGATAAACGGCAGAGACATGGTTATGGGGAAGTATTTCATCCAGGCATCGATCAGTCCCTGCGGCAGCAAGGTCATCCTGGAAGGCTGGTATCAGTACATCTATGGCAGAACCGGTGTCACCGGCCCTGAAGGAGAGAACTTCGCCTCTTGTAATACACAAAGCCTTTATTACGAAAAGCCACTTGACGGACCGAATTAGGCCCGGGCGATCAAAGGCACAGGTGAAGCTGAGAGGAGCGTTCTACTGACCGTCCTGATTCATCGGTCCCTGGCTCCCTCCCAGCGGCCTCGCGAAATCCAGACGCAGCGTCCTGCTCCTGGCCGGCTCGGAGCTGGCAGCACAGCGCTCGGATAAGACATTTCACTTTCTCTGTCTTTTATGCTACGGTTTACCTAACTATACCTTTACCGCCGCCTATATTGTTGTGCAGATTTACTTTTGATAAGCCACCGCTCGCGTTTTGAGTTATCACTTGCCTTTTGAATGGATTGTTTATGAGGAGGCGATGGCATGCAGAGAGATTTGAAGAGGATTCTGGCGCTGATTCTGGTGTTCACAATGATTCTTCCACTGTCAGGATGTGATCTGATAAGGATTGGAAGGAGCGGAAACACAGCCGATCAAACGGGGAAAACGGATACGATGACAACCGTTCCTGTGAGGACAGGCAGCAGAGTACATGAAGTGACGGTTGGTGAGCCCCAAAAAACAGATACGACGGCAACTGTGCAGACAAGCACCAGGGATCACGAACCGACTGCTGACGAACCCCGGGAAACAGTTGCTCTAAGCCCCGATAGCCCAAGTGCCAAAATGAATGGGGTAACGGTCGACATTGGTGACTTCGCAGAATTTATTATTGATGATGAAACGGAACTTAAAGTTGAGAAACTGCCGGAAGAGCGGGATGAAAATGGGGAATGGAAAATTGATGCCTATGACATCTCTCTCGGCGATCTGACAGAAATAGGACTCTACATAACGATTCGCATTCCCTATGATGCTTCCTTCTGTGATGAGGGGGAGGATCCGGCGAACTGCGTCAGAGCCGTATATAAAAACGAAGAGACCGGCG
Organism: Bacillota bacterium; assembly: GCA_030055235.1. Taxonomy (GTDB): domain Bacteria; phylum Bacillota; class Clostridia; order Saccharofermentanales; family Fastidiosipilaceae; genus JAEZYR01. The sequence continues at coordinate 33,318 of JASGUW010000087.1, read as the reverse complement.
AATGGGAGAGCGTCATGTTTGACGTGGATGCCGGGGCGGGGGAACTCGTGATCTTCACCGATCACCTGTCGACATATGGGGCGTTCATGGTGCGCGACGAGGGCTCGAGGTATGCACACGTCTATGGCATCAGTGTGTCTACGTACATGATTGATGAGCTGCAGGCGATCGCCGCACTCCGCGAACAGGTGGAAAGGAATGGTGCCTACTGGAGAGAAACCGCTCGGCTGGGTGCCGGTCTTTTTGTCCAGAACATCTCTACGATCGCAAATCTCGAATTCAAAGAGCCACATCGAGACATGCTGACCAGAACAACATCCGATGCCACTACGGTCGAAACGATCCTGGGCGCTCTGGAAGATGCCATCAATGTCAGTACTCTGGGCGATCTGGCTGACAGTGCCGATTCAGCTGCCACTTCGGCGGCCTATGGTATTTTCCGCCAGCTCGCCTTCCTGGGCAGATTTGCGTCCGGCGTCAAGATAGGTGCCGTCATCATGAATCGTGACCGGAAGGATGAGGATATTCTGGAGTTGTATAAGGAAGTTGCCAAATTCCTGATCCGGCAGTCCACGTCCAAGGCTCTGGGCATCGCCTGTTTTGCCGTCTCCATACTCGACTACAGTGTCAGCAAGCTCTTTGAAGTGAGTATTGCGCGGAAGAAGGAGGATGTGAACCAGGTCTACCTGCATTTCAACGATTATTACCAGGGAGGCAGACTGTCCGCCACACCTGCGGGTCCTGCCCATGAGAGGGACGCGAAGCTCGACGGCTGCTGGAGCGGCCGCAGCAATAAAGAGTGGCGCGATGTGATGATCGGAATTCTGGAAGAACATGCCGGTGATGAGGAGGCAATCCTGGCGGAGCTGGAGGCGGAAGTCGACTGGTTCTGCAATTTCTTCTGGAGGCTGGATCAGAGGGACTGGGCCTTTGTCGCTGATGACATGCCGTCGCGAGCCGGCATCAGGGGCGATGTCCAGCTCACTGAACTGACCGAGCGCGAAAAGGGCGAGCTGACCCGTGAGTATAAGGAGTACCTGAACAGGCGTCTGCAGGCGGTGATACGGTCTGCAGAAATCGAAATGATCAGGAGGACGGAGGAGCTTTACCGGGACGGACTTGTCGCCACGCAGGACTACCTGAATCAGCTGCTTACCCTGGATATTGAAGAGACGATAGCGGAGGGCGAAGAAGCAAAGTATGGAGGCTACACCGTCCGCTTTGCCGACCTTATGAGCAGGGCCGACAAGGAGAGCTGGACCGTTACGCTGGACGACAGCGGACTCACCAACGTGTACTTCTCCCTGATCGCCTATATCTGCGCCGGCAGTCCCAAGAAGCTGCAGTTCTTCCCACCCGATGCGGATCCCGACAAGGACAAGCCGGAATTCACGGTGGACTTTGCATTGATGATTCCAAGGACCAAAGTCCAAATCGGCGGCGGCTTTCCGACACTGGATCAGCTGGTGGGTTCCTATGAGGGAGAGACGATCAATCACAGCATTGTCATTACCGAGCTGAATTTCCCTGACTGGTTTGAGGACAAGGCGGACCTGGCCGCACAGGAAACCGCGGACTGGAATCGCGTCAGCAAGGGGAAGACGTCTTATGATGGTTCTTTTGAAATCAGCAAAATTGATGACACGCATGGCAGGATTTCGACTCGCCTGTTACCTGGAACCTACGATTTCGAATACTCGGCTGAGGATGGCCAGATTGTCTCTATTAGCGAACATATCCTGGACAGGCCGATAAACGCCAGGGATATGGTGATGGGGAAATATTTCATCCAGGCCAGCATCAGTCCCTGTGGCAGCAGGATCATTCTGGAAGGCTGGTACCAGTACATCTACGGCAGAACCGGCGTGACCGGTCCTGAAGGTGAGAACTTCGCTTCGTGCTCGACACAGAGCGTTTATTATGAAATGCCGCTGCCGCTTGCCGGAGGGGATTAGGCGGGCGGGCGCTGGCGGGCAGGCGCTGGCGAACGGGTACCCAGGACTCCTGCCGGCTGCTGCTGGCAGCATGCTGCCCGGTCTGCGGCATGTCTTTCGCATAAAGCTTGATACTGGCAGGGAAAACAGCTATCTGTCACAGCAGTGACACGCCCGTCTCTTCCGGATGCTAGAATGGCGCTAAAATGCCGCGGCGACAGCTGTCGCCCCAAAACCCCAAAGCCCGGAAGGAGAGCCATGTCCCCCACGAGTCAGCGCCACCTGCCCGCGAACCCCAACCGCGCCGTCGAACACCGCCCCGAACATCTGCGCGAAATCGTCCTGGCGGGCGGCCACTTCTGGGGCGTCGAAGCCTTCCTGTCGCGCATCTACGGCGTCGCTGCGACCCAGGCTGGCTATGCCAACGGCTCCGGCGACAGCACCAGCTACGCCGCCACGGTCTACGAACAGGGCGACCATGCCCTGGCCGTGCGCGTCCGCTACGACGAGACCCTGCTTTCGCTCGATGCCCTGCTCGAGCAGTTCTTCCGCATCATCGATCCGACGAGCAGCAACCATCAGGGCCACGACTGGGGCCGCTGCTTCCGCAGTGGGATCTACTACATCGAACACGACGACATCCCGACCATCACCAGCGCCTTCGAGCGCGTCCGGCACCGCAGCAGCGAGCGCATCGCCACGGAGTTCCGCCCTCTGGAAACCTGGGTCCCCGCAGAGCAGTTCCACCAGCAGCATCTCGAGAAACACCCGGAGGCCTACTGCTCCGTCGACCTCAGCCTGCTGCCACCGGGCCCGCTTGCCCGCCCCGAGACCCTCGACCTGCAGCGCCGCAGCCGCCAGGCCTCCTTCCGCCGCCCGGACACGGAGACTCTGCGCGAACTGCTAACGCCGCAGCAGTTCAAGGTCACCCAGGAGGCCGCCACGGAGGCCCCCTTCCGCAACGCCTACCACGACAACTGCCGCCCCGGCCTCTACGTCGATATCACGACGGGCGAGCCCCTCTTCAGTTCGGATGCGAAGTTCGACAGCGGCTCCGGCTGGCCGAGCTTTACCCATCCCCTGCATGATGAGCTGCTCGACGAGTACGAGGACATGCGCTTCGACCGCAGCCGCACGGAGGTCCGCTCCCGCCTCGGCGACAGCCATCTGGGCCATGTCTTTGACGACGGGCCTGTGGAAAGCGGCGGCCGGCGCTACTGCATCAACTCCGCCGCCCTGCGTTTCATCCCCTACGAGGAGCTCGACGCTGAAGGCTACGGCGCCTGGCGCGGGGCCGTCACGCCCGACTGCGGCCGGCCCGCTCCGGAGGACACGGAGGACGACGCATGACGGACAACTTCGATCTGCAGCAGCTCAGCGCCGCCCTGCTCGATGACTATGCCCGGCGCCCCGAACTCCTCGACGACGACCCCGCCTTCCTCCCCGACCGCGCCGCCATCATCGACATCCTGGAACAGCTGCGCGCCCTCCTCTTCCCCGGCTGCTATCCCGTCCGCACGGTCTACCGGAACGCGAGCCTGCCGACCCCGGCCCAGATCATCGAGCGCCTGGCCGCCGTCCGGGCCCGTCTGGCCGAGCAGATCGCACTGGCGCTCTGCCACCAGGAGCGGGCGGATCTCAGTGCCGATGAGCGCCGCCACCGCTGTGACGACTGCAACTTCCGGGCAACGGAGGGGGAGTTGGTGGCGGAACAATTTTTGCAAAGACTCCCTCACATCCGCGCTCTCCTGGCCACCGACGCCGAGGCCGCCTATGCCGGCGACCCCGCCGCCACCGGCTACTCTGAGATCATCCTGGCCTATCCCGGCTTCCTCGCTGTCACCGTCCACCGTATTGCCCATGAGCTTCACTGCCTCAAGGTGCCCCTGATTCCACGCATTTTGAGCGAGTACGCCCACTCGACGACCGGCATCGATATCCATCCCGGTGCCCGGATCGGCCCGTATTTTTTCATTGACCATGGCACCGGCGTCGTCATCGGCGAGACCACCGTCATCGGCGAGCACGTCAAGATCTATCAGGGTGTCACGCTGGGGGCTCTTTCGACGCGTGGTGGGCAGAGGCTGCGTGGCCTGCGCCGCCATCCGCGGATCGAGGATCGTGTCACCATTTACGGTAACGCTACGATCCTGGGCGGCGACACCGTCATCGGCAGTGATGTGGTGGTGGGCGGCAACGTCTTTATCACGACCTCAGTGGACAGCGAGGCCAAGGTCACCCTCCGCGACCCGAACATCGACGTTCAGGGCGGCAACGGCGGCTGATGGCCGGCGGGCCGGCGGGGCACGGGCTGGTGGGGCGCGCGGCCTTTGTGGTCAAAGCAGCCTCGTATCCAAATCTTTTTTTGGATTTCATGCTGTTTTGACCAGAAACAGGCCCTTTGTGGTCAAAGTAGCCTCGTATCCAAATCGTTTTTTGGATTACACGCTGTTTTGACCAGAAACAGGTCCTTTGTGGTCAAAGTAGCCTCGTATCCAAATCGTTTTTTGGATTACACGCTGTTTTGACCAGAAACAGGCCCTTTGTGGTCAAAGTAGCCTCGTATCCAAATCGTTTTTTGGATTACACGCTGTTTTGACCACCATGAAAAGACCATAAGAAGTTCACAGGCCCCCGAAAGGCGTCTTCTGTCAGCCCCTGCTTGCTCTCCAGCCCTGCCTAGCCGCCCAAGCCCCGCCTATCTGCCGTGCCCCCGCTAGCCGCCCAGACGCTGTCCGCTCTCGGGCTGGCGGTTTTCCATCGTATTGCCTATACGGAGCTCCGGGTAGGTCTGTTCGATATAGGCCCAGAACCGCGGCATTTCGCGCTCGATTACGCGTTTTTTCGACGGCAGACTGAGTACTGTCTTCTCCCCTGCCTCATTGTGCAACAGCAGCGCATAGCTCGTTGTCTGACGAATGCGCGTGCTGTTCAGGTAGATCCAGCGGACTTCGCGCAGATCGGCGACATTGAAGCTGCCGCTCTCTGCGATCAGGAGATCGTCAACCACACGCAGGCCAAGATCCTTGCTTGCGAAGTCCGCCTCCACATCGAGCAGTCCGCGCTCGGCCCAGCCGGGCCGCCTGGCATTGAGCAGGGCCAGGGCCTTCTTGTGTCCGCGCCGCTCACCCCAGGCCACGAGCAGGCAGATCAACCCGAAGAAGCCGACGACCACGGCCGTGATCCAGATCCGCTCAGACGTCTCGGACGTCTCGGACGTGTAAACCTTGAAGATGCCGTAGTTGACCCGAACATCAAGCGGCGACATTGGTTCGCCGTCACCAATGCCGTAGTGCGTGAAACGAACGATAGCAGCGTAACCGGGATCCGGATCAAGCTCTTTGATTGTCCCGATCAGGGATAAAGGTTCGCGTTCGAGCGCGGCGAGCTGGGGATCGGACTCAAGCCGAGCCTCCAGATCCTTGCTGTCCGCCCCATTCACCACGAGCACAAAAAAGTTGTGCCTCTGGTCCCTGGCCAGATGGTAGAACTCGTCGCCGATCGAACCCATAGCCTGCTCGAACCAGACCAGCTGGACCTCGACCTCTTCATCCTTCTGCAGCAAAAGATTGCCTCTATAGGGCGGCTTCTGCGGGCTCTCCACGTCCCTGCCACGCAGCATCTGGCCGACCGGCACCAGCACGACAGCAATGGCGATCAGCAGCAGAGCGACGATAAGGTAGAGCTTCTGCCGCCGCGCACTTCGGACGATGGTTTTCGACGGCACCGCAGCAGATGCCGGCTGGCTTTTTGTCATATTTCTGCCACCTCACCCCAATATATTACAGAATAACAAAGAGCCACCCTGCTCAAAAAAGTTCCAGCTGCCGTCTCCTCCACCCTGCCCTGGCTCAGGTCGGGAACACCATCCCGCTCCGATGTCTGCCTCTTCAGCAAAAGTCTTCCAGTTCCGCCAGATCAGGATCTTCGATCAGGTCGACCGGGGTCAGCCCGCCTGCAGCGTCAATCAGACAGGTGACGAGGGCATGCGGCCCAACCTCCAGTTCCTGCGCAATACAGTCACCCCAGCGAATACGCGCCACAGTCGCCTGCCCCTCGCTCTCATAGAAACGCACGGCCGCCACATAGCCCTCCTCGCTCGGCTTGACCGCGGTGACCTGGATGTTTTCGGGCTCGACCGTGAGCCAGCCACCGGCTGCCTCCGTCAAGCGGCCCTGATGGACCGTCGCCAGCTCGGCCCGCAGCGGACGCGCCAGCGAATCAGCCAGGCGGGCACCGTCCAGAGCCCGGGCCGGGCCCGGGACCGCCCGCATGGCCAGGTGGAAGCTATGGACACCCAGATCGATATAGGCCGAGTCATCGAGCTCCTCTGTAATCACATAAGGGTCGTGATGTGCGAAAGCCGGCGAGCGCAGCAGCGTCAACAGCAGACGGCAGCCATCGTGGCTGGCGCCGCCGATCGCCCGGTTCGCAAGCACGAGCGTATGTCGTCCGCCCGTCTCCAGCGTGCACCAGGGTCCGAACGGGAACTCGCGACCGTCACAGGCGACTTCACGGCTGCCGAAAGGTACAGCGACCCGCAGCTGGGGCAGCTCCGAACCCTCGAGGCCCAGCTTCAGAATCGCTCGACGCTCCTGCCAGTTGACAACAACACGCCAGTCAAGCCGTCCGTGAACTAGGTCGACAGCAAGGTAGATCCAGGCACGGCTGGCACCAAGCTCGAAGGTCCAGCACCAGGTGTCGCAGTGGACGCCACTCAGACGCCGGCGCAGGCCGAGCAGCCGAAAACGCTCCGCCTCCGCCGCGAAATCCTCCGCGAAACGATCAATGCCGTGGCTCCAGGTATCGCTGCTGTCCGGCAGCGCGTAGAGCTGCGGCGGCAACCCCAGCAGCAGCTCCCCCTGATACAGGAGCGTCGAACGCTCCGGATGCTCCGGGTCCAGCGTCAGCAGATAGCCGTCCGGGAGCGGGTAGCTCACGGCGGCCGGGGCGGCGGAGCGACCCGGTTCCACAGAGCAACCCAGCTCCTCAGAAACGGGCGGCACCGGATAGAGCAGGTAGCGGGCATAGCCCAGAGCCGGCAGGCGGGCCGGGAAACAGAGCGTCACGCGGTTGTCGACATAGGCCGCCGGCGGTTCAAGCTGCACGGGCAGGCGCCGACCATCCGGCCCCTGAACCTCCCAGGCAGCGGGACGATCGACGTGCTCGCCCGGGGCGATCTCGCAGCGGACAAGTTCCCTGCGCTCATGTGCCGTCGGGTTAAAGACCAGCAAAGGAACGGCGCTCTGGCCGCTGACATGGACGGGGGCATCACTGACATGGACGGGGGCGCCGGATGCACCGGGGGCGCCGGATGCACCGGAAGCGCCGGATGCACCGGGGGCGCCAGCCGCTCCGGCCGAGCCGGCCGTGTCCGAACCTCGCGCAGAAGTGGTATCAACGGCCGCCGCGATATGGGCCAGGGCGATGGTCGCTGCCTCATCCGCCGCCGCAATGGCCGCGCCGAGCTGGTCGCGGGCGTCGCGGTAGGCTGCGGCGATGCTGGTGCCGGCAAGCGTGTCATGGAACTGGTTGAAGAGCAGCCACATCCAGGCGGCGTCCAGCTGCGGCGCCTCGAGCCCGGGGCAGAGCTCGCGGGCCATGACGGCGAAGGCCTCGGCGTCGAGCAGGGCGGCTTCGGCGCGGCGGACATCCAGCTTGATCCCACGGTGCACCGAATAGCAGCCGATGGCATGGTACTGCAGATCCCCGCGCACGACCGGCCAATCCCCGCGCACGACCGGCCAGTCCCCCCAGTCACCCCGGCCGCAGCCGCGGCGACGCCGCTCGGCGGCAAACCAGCTCTCCGGATCGCCGAAACAGTAGCGCACCGGGTCGCTGCGGTCGGCCATGCGCGCCCGGATCTCCAGGATGTTTTCGCGCGTAGGACCACCACCGTGATTGCCGACGCCGTAGAAACACATCAGCTCGGGATGCCGCTCATCGAGCAGTTCGCGGACCCGGTCGATATGCGCGCCCAGGCCGCCAAACGTGCCATAGCTGAAGGGAATCCTATAGCTCAGCACCTGCGAACCATCGTCGGCCTCCCACAAAAACGTCTGGGCAGGCAACTCCTTCTCATGCGTCCCGGGGCGCGAAAAACAATAGTTCCGGAGCCCGCCGGCGCGGAGGATCTTGGGCAGCGTGGCGGTGTGGCCGAAGCTGTCGACGTTATAGCCGGAACCGATAAGACGGCCGAAGCGCGTCAGCATGTAGCGCTGCGAGTAGTAAATATGGCGGGCGAAAGACTCGGCTCCCGGCAGATTGCAGTCGGGCTCAATCCACATGCCACCCGCGATAACCCAGCGCCCCGCAGCAACATAGTCCGTGATGCGGGCGAAGAGCTCGGGATCCACCGTCTCCACCCAGAGAACGAGCTGCGGCGAACTCGTCGTGAAAACGGTTTCCGGGAACTCCTCCAGAATCTCCACGGCGGCGCGGAAAGTCGCCAGCGTGGTGCGGAAGCCGTCTCGCCAGTCCCAGAGCCAGACGGGATCGATGTGGGCGTTGCCGATCATGGTGAGGGTCTTCTTCATCGTAAAATCCTCCACAGCTGTGGTCCGCTGATCCTGTCGCTGATTCTACCAGCCATGGCGGTGGGCGGCGCGGACTTCGCATAAATGCTCCCTGCCCTGCATGTTTTATGCGAAAATCCCAGCAGAAGACCGGCTCACATGGGGAGGTGGCGAATGGCAGCTGTGGATATCGGATCGCGGGTGGAGATGCTGGTCGACGACAGCCTGATTGCCTGGCGGCAGGGACTTGATTTCCGCCTGACGCCGCCCGTCCGCCGCGAAACCGCGATCGTGCTGGACCGCCCCTGGGAGGGCGAAGGGGCGGGGGCCTATGCCAGCGTGCTGGAATTTGGCGGGCGCTTCCACCTCTATTACCGCGCCGGCATCAACACCAGCGGCGACGACCGCGACACGGGGCAGTGCCTCTGCTACGCCACAAGCCACGACGGCGTGCACTGGGAGAAGCCGGAGTTGGGGCGCGTGGCATTTGGCGGCAGCCGGGCGAACAACATCCTGCTGCGGGGCTTTGAGTGCCACAACTTCACACCGGTGGTCGATCTGAACCCCGCCTGTCCCCCCTCCGAACGCATCAAGGCCACCGCCGGCTACCAGCCAGAGGGGCTCTTCATCTATGTCTCGGCCGACGGGCTCAGTTTCCGCCGCCTCTTCGACACGCCGGCAATCACGGTCGGCCTGCTCGATTCCCAGAATGTCCTGCTCTACGATCCCGCAGCCAACCGCTACCGCATCTATTCGCGCATCTACCAGCCGGCCGTGCCGGGCGGCCCCTGTCTGCGTACCATCCTGAACGCTGAGTCGGCCGACCTGGAGCACTGGAGCCGGCCCGTGCCGAACCGCTACGTCCAGGGGCCGCAGCCGGACGAGCTCTACACCAATGCCACGGTGACCTGCCCCGGCGCGGAGCACCAGCTCCTGGCCTTTCCGATGCGCTTCGTGCCCAACGTCAACGTCGTCGAGCCGCGACGCAGCCCCGGCATCTCCGACGCCGTCTTCATGTCCAGCCGCGACGGCCGGCTCTGGGACCGGCGCTTCATGGACAGCTGGATCGGCGGCGGCCTGGACCGGCGGAACTGGACACAGCGCTCAATGATGCCGGCGCGCGGCATCCTGGCGACGGACCCCGACCACTTCAGCGTCTATGTGCTGGAACACTACTGCTGGCCGGATGCCCGGATCGTGCGCTATGAGCTGCGGCGCCATGGCTTTGCCTCTCTCCATGCCAACGGGAGAGGATCTTTGCGAAGCCTGCCACTCCTCTCCGCGGGCGGCCGCCTGCTGCTGAATGCCCGGACGGCGGCGACGGGCCGCATCCGGGTCGGCATCTGGGATGTCGCGGCCGGCTGTTTTGTGCCGGGCTTCGCGCCGGAGGATGCCACTGACTGGCGCGGCGACGCAACCGGACGCGCCGTGGACTTTGGCGGCGGCCGGCTCACGGGCTTTGGCGGTCGACCTGTCGAGCTTCGCATGGAACTTGAACTTGCCGATCTTTATGCCTTTCAATTTGACGGAGACACTACCCACTAAGGAGGCCACCCATGTCCCAATCTCCCTTCACCGCCCGCCTGATGCACAGCAACGGCAGCTGTCTTGACTATCTCTGGTTTGAGCCCCAGGCCGCGGAGGGTGTGCGCCATCCGCTGGTCCTGTTCCTGCATGGGGCCGGCGAGCGCGGCTCCGACGTCTGGCAGCTGCTGAGAAATGACGAGTGGCTGGTGTTTACGACGCCGGAACGGCAGCCCTGCTATGTGCTGGCGCCTTTGTGCCCGGAGGGTGAGTCCTGGAATATCGATCGTTTCCAGCGCCTGCTGGTCGCCGAGATCCGGCGCCTGCTCGAGACCGAGCCTGTGGACCCGGCGCGCGTCTACGTGACGGGCCTGTCGATGGGCGGCATGGGTACCTGGGCCCTGATCTGCCGTTATCCGCAGCTTTTCGCGGCGGCGCTGCCGATCTGCGGCGGCGGGGAGCCGCAGCTGGTGCGGGCGGCGCGCCATGTGCCGGTCTGGGCGTTTCATGCGAAGGACGATCCGGTGGTGCCGGTGACCGGGAGCTTTTTCGGGCTGACGGGCGAGCGGCTGGCCGGGACCAGGACGATGGTGACCGCGCTGCGCGGCGCCGGCAACCGCGACGTGCGCTACACCGAGTATCCCGCCGGCTACGTGGAGGCGGAGTGCGGTGTCGGGGCGCACGCGTCCTGGGTGCCGGCCTACGCCGACGCCGAGGCGCTCGACTGGCTCTTCGCCCAGTCCCGGGCGGCGCGCTACGAGGTCGACTGGCTCCGGCCGGGCCTGTGGCAGATCGACGACGCCGAGGGCGACACCTGCTACGTCGTCGTGGGTGGGGACAAGGCACTTGTGATCGACACCGGCATGGGTGACGGCGACCTCATCGCCTGCGTCCGCGAGCTGATCGGGCAGCCGCAGCTGCCGCTGGAGCTGGCGCTGACCCACGCCCATCTCGATCACCTGCGGCATGCGGATCGCTTCGAGCTTGTCTATATGTCGCATGCGGAGGCGCCGGTGCTTGACTGGTCACGGGGAGAAGACATGCTGCCTGATCTTAGGCTGCAGCTTGCGGACTGCCGCGATATCGGCGACGGCGACACGATCGACCTGGGCGGCGGTGTGGTGATCGAGGTGGTGGAGCTCGCCGGCCATACGCCGGGCTCTCTGGTTTTCATCGACCGGGCACACGGCGTCCTGTTCACCGGCGATGCCCTGGGCGGCTGGCTGCAGGTGCCGGATGCCAGGCCACTTTCGGAGTTTCGCGCGAATCTCGAGCGCTTCGTCCGCCTTCTGGAGCGGCCGGGCTATCAGGATCTGGTTTTCCTTGGCGGACACCGCTATCAGGAGGGCGCGACCCTGCTCCACGGCGAGGACTACGTCGCAAACAGCCCCGAGAAGGTGCGGGATCTCATCCATCTTATCGACCTGATCCTGACCGACCGGGCCGATGTGGAACCCTACCCCATCGGCTTTGGCGAGCAGGCCTACACGGCGAGCTGGGGTACGGCAAACCTGGTTTTCAACGCGACGACAAAGCGCTAGGCGACGGGCGACGGGTGGCGGGCGACGGGCGGCAGGCGACGGGCGGCGGGCGGCAGGCGACGGGTGGCAGGCGGCGGGCGGCAGGCGACGGGTGGCAGGCGACGGGCGGCAGGCGACGGGCGACGGGTGGCAGGCGACGGGCGGCAGGCGACGGGCGACAGGCGACGGGCGGCAGGCGACGGAAGGGGAAGAATCAGAACCGCCGGCTAAGCCGGTGGTTTTCTCAATCCCTATAAGGGCTTGTTACCGACTTGACTAACGTCCTTAGAAACCTGTTACGCGCCCTGTCTTTTCAGCTGCTGCAAAAGCAGCCTGTCGTTTGCATTTGTATCACGCGGTTACCTGCAAACGGATCAACATATTCTTTTCGCTTTTTTGATTCTGGAGCTTGTCTTCCGCGAGCTGGTTCGCGATCCATTCTTCTTTCTTTCATTCTTGCCTGCTGTACCGTCATAAACGGTAATCGCGACACCTGAAGGGACTGTTATCGCATCTACTTCTTTGTTTGTATATCAATCGAGGATGATTTGACTGCTTTCCCTTTTGATCCGAAAGCTCATGCCATCGCTGCTGCCACGGAATCGGGGCAGGAGCGAAAAATTGTCCAAGGGTGGACAAAAATTGCGCTGGTGCCCCCGAATCGGGGCAGGAACGAAAAAATTGGCCACAGCTGGCCAAAAAAGGGCGTTTGTGCCCCCGAATCGGGGCAGGAACGAAAAAATTGTCCAGGGGTGGAAAAATTGCGCTGGTGCCCCGAAATCAGGGCAGGAGCGAAAAATTTGACCACTCTCTTTGACTCCAACTGGCGGTGCAAAACCGCCGCTTTCTTTCTATTCTTTATCGCAAAGCGGCGGCAAATGAATTGATAGGATGCAGTCGTGCGAGCGGCACTTGCTGCGGTGCTCTGAAATGCGGCATGAATGGATAAGTTCTCCTCACCTGATCAAAAAAATGCATTTGCGCCCACAAAAGCAGGCACAACTCCTGTTTTGCTTACGGATCAGAAGGAAAGCTCGATCATTCCCAGTACCTCCATGTAAGCGACAGGCCATGTCCGCAACAAGCGTGTTCAAACTGTTTACTTAAGAACCCCGATTTTGGCATACCCTCTTTTTTGAGCACAAAGTCCATTCGCAGCCTTTGCCGCGCATCATCTATCGTTTCCCTTTACAGATGTAAGAATGAATATAACAGGAGAAGCGGGCGGCGGCAGTTGTTTTCGGCGCTCACATGGGAGTAACGGAGAGCCGAGCGTAAATTGATTGTTCGCTCTATGGGAAGACGAGTCTTCAACATATGAAGCCATTGAAATCTGTGAATTGGATGAAATCCATTGAGTGATCTAAAACCATTGTTCCTCTCAAGTCCTTTGTTAGCGGTCCTGTACGAACTATATCAAGTCGAGTTTCAATGGCTGCTAAGTCAACGAGTAAGGCATTTTATTCTCTGAGAAAGTCTTGTTAACGGCTTCATTTTGCAGCATATCAGAGGCAGTGGGCAGCAAAGAAACATGACCATTCCTTTCAGTGCCATTCAGCAGAGGAATGGGCGTTTACTCGTTATGGCGGACAGAATCTGACCAGCGCAGCTGCTTCATCACCTTTACTTCCAGATTTCATCTTGTTATCAAACCGGATTTCGTCGACTATCGACGAAATCCGTCGCGAGGAGCTTTTATGGCAATCATTGAACGGGAGCGGCACCTGAATCGTCTCATAAGCATGATGCACAACGGCCGAATTAAGATTATTACCGGATACGCCGCTGTGGAAAGTCGTTTTTGCTGTTCCGCCTTTTCAAAGAACATCTGCATCAGCAGGGTATAGATGACAACCAGATCATTGAGATCGCTCTGGACAGGAAACAGCATGAAGTCATGCGCAACCCTAACACCCTGTATCAGTATGTTCTTGAAAAGATAGAAGGTCATAGCCAGCAATTCTATTTATTCATTGATGAAATTCAGCTCTCTTACAGGGTCAAGCGTCCGGATGTAGACGAAAAGCAGGTGCCTGAGGAAGATCAGGAGCTTCTATACACTACTTTTTATGATGTCCTCAGTGATTTAATGACCCGACGCAATCTGGATATCTATGTAACCGGGAGTAATTCCAGACTGCTTTCCAAGGATATCGCCACCAACTTCCGGGACAGAGGTATTGAGATACGCCTGCATCCCTTCAGCTTTGCAGAATTCTATTCCGTCTCTGAGTTGGATAAGACGGATGCCTGGGAAGAATATCTGATATATGGCGGTATGCCGCTTGCAGTACTGGAGAAGGACACGAGAGAGAAAGAGGCGTACTTGACCAGTCTGTTTGAACGGGTATTCGTGGCCGATACTGTGGAACGATACCGTGTAACGGAGTCCTATGTGGATGACCTGCTGGATGTTCTGGCTTCCAATATCGGTGGTCTGACTAACCCTTCAAAGCTTGCCAACACGTTAAACTCTGTTCGCCATGCAGGGACAACAAACAAAACTGAATCAAAAACGGGCTACAAATCGATTAGACGTCGCTAACATTCAGTGCCGGCGATTCATGCCGTTTTGTGTCTCGAGCGAAGCGAGAGGCATGGGGTACAAAACTGTAAAGAAGTACCTGGATGCCCTGGAGGATGCGTTTCTCTTTACCAAAGCCAGACGCTATGACGTGAAAGGGAAAGCATACTTTGACTCTCCCGCAAAATATTATGCTGAAGATGTCGGCCTGCGAAATGCAAGGCTGCATCGTCCAGAATGCAACTGGCTTGATTGGCGCCATCTATCGCATCGCTTTTGCATGGAGTTTTCTGCAGATCGCCTTGTTAGGGCGCATCGTTTGATTCGGGGTTCTTGCGCGGCCTCCCCCTTGGGCGCCTGGGTTCACTTACGTCAGAATTCTTTCTCGGTCTGCCCCGTTTCTTTGGCTCCGGCCTGAGTACGGGCACAGACAGTCCAAGAAGCTCCAGCTCCTCCATCACAAGATCGTCAGTATGCACCCAGTATTCGTCATCGCTTTTGGCTTCTATCGGAGCGTCAGCCCGTCTCCAGGCAGAGGCAAGATCGTCCATCAGGTCGCCATAACTGAGCTTTTTCAGAAGACCCAGCCCGCCGGCTTTCTTCAAAATCCGAGCGCTTGCGATCGTGGCGATGAAATTGATAAATTCAGAGCCGATGATGGTGAAGACGCCCTTTGCATTCGTTTTCGTAAGCTCCAGATCGTTTGTATGCTGCTGGAAAACATGTTCGAGCCGCCAGCGATCTTTATACGAGCGGTACAGGACAGCCGGTGGCAGATCCTGATCCGATTCAAACACGGCGACACCAAAGGTGTTGCGCTTCTTTGCGTATGCTTCTTTGTCAAACTCCTCCCCATCTTCCACGCTCGCCAGATAGCGGGACTCCTCCACAATTGCCTGTTCGGCATCTTTAAGCGCATACAGGAAATGCCCGTTTTCCAGTGTGCCCTTCTTATAGAGAACAAGATTCTCTTGATCCTTAAATACGCCCTCATAGTTGAGCATGTCATACGTGCGGATCCGTGTGTCGCCGGGCTTGACAGGGGTCAGATAGTGCAGCTGCGGTCTTTCTTTGAGTTCATTGGCGATGCTGCCTGGCCCGAAGCCCTTATCGAGGATGACCGTGCCGCGGCAAATGTCATTGTCACGGATAAAGGTGGAGCAGGATGTGGCATCAATACTGTCGCCGGGGAAAACCCCGACACAAAGCGGCTCCATCGTCTCAAAGCTATACGCATACAAAATGGAGATGTCCCTGCTGTCTTCCACACGCTCCCTGCAGGAGAAATCCATTAAGTCGTTCACCTGACTGTTATTCCGCTTGAGCGTACTGTCAATGAAGATGTGATGCGCTTTAGCTGCTGCCCGCATGCGCTTCTGGAAGAACTCCCTGCGCTTTTCTTCGTCCATTCCGATATTTTCGAGCAGCTCGCTGACCGAGTCTGACGATAATACGGCACCGGGATAAAAGACACGAACAAAGCTGCGCTGACAGGCAGAAGCCAGGCGTGATAATGAAATGCCAGGCTTGATGACACGAAGTGCAGCGATGGCCATGATGCTATGGGCCTCCTGAATGGGAAAGACATCCCGCAGATCAGCCAACAGGTCCTGCGAGACTGAATTCACCAGGGCAGCTGCACCATAGGAGAGCATTTGCAGCTCTTCCGCTTGGGGCTCTTCCTTCACAGGAACGAACACACCATCAATGATATGCCCAATGACCCGTCCATTTCGTGGCTGCGGGTTACCGCCCGGCACGTATTTGGTGCTGCTGCGCTCCCGCACCGCATAGCGCTTGGGGCCATCCCCGCCATTGTCCAGCACGACAGTATTGGTTGGCCGCGGCACCTTCCTGATCTCCTCTGGAACACCCATGGATGCCTCCTCAAAGCAATGCAAACTTTTGATAACAAAACGATAGATCTTCTGTTCTGTCAATGCTTTTCATAAAAGCAAATCGTATGTCAGATGAAGCAGACAGGATGGAGATAGAGTCCTAAAACAGGATTCTAAGACGCCAACAGCTGTCCAGTGTGTGAATTCTCCTTCTCCCGCTTTTCATCTCGAGCAAAATTTCAACCTTTCGCACATTCGACTGCATAAATATTCACAAACTCGCATATTATAAGGATTTATGCAACTTCACAAATAAATATGCACCAGAAACACCCAAAAACTGCGAAAGGTTGAAATTTTGCACACCCCACCGCCACTCCGTACGCTCGAGATCACTCGGCACACGAAAAACAGCCCGAAACCCCTGCGGTCAGCAGGAATTTCAGGCTGTTGCGGCTCAGTTCAGGCCAGCTCAGGGCCGTCGTCCGGCGCGCCTAGCGGCGGACGCGCGCGTTGCCCTCGTAGAAGCTCCAGACCTGCTCCTCGTCGGCCGGCGAAGCGTAGTCGTTCTCCATCGTCACGGCCATGGCGCCCGTCGCCCAGGCGAACTTGACCCAGTCGGCCGGGTCCTTGTCGCTCAGGATCGAGTAGAGCAGCCCGCCCACGAAGCTGTCGCCGCCACCGATGCGGTCGAGCACCTGGATCTCGCGCGGCTCCTCGACGAACCAGTCGTCGCCGACGCGCACCAGCGCCCCCCACATGTGCGTGTTCGCGTTGACGACCTCACGCAGCGTGTTCGCGAAGACGGAAGCGTTCGGATAGGCCTGATGCACACGCTCGACCATCTCCCGGAAACCGCCCATCTTCTCGGCCAGACCCTCGACGAGCTCCGCCTCCGGACCCTGGATGCCGAGCGCCAGCTGGTAGTCCTCCTCGTTCCCGATCAGGATGTCGGCGCTGTCGGCGATCTCGTGGAAAATCTTCCCGAGCTCCTCCTCCCGGCCCTCCCAGAACGAGGCACGGTGATTGAGGTCAAACGACACCAGCGTCCCGTACTTCTTCGCCACCCGGGCGATATCCAGGCAGAACTGCCCCGCCTCCGGGCTCAGCGCCGCGATCAGGCCGGACATGTGGACGATCTCCGCGCCCTCTTCGCCAAAAATGCGCTCCAGGTCAAAGTCCTTCACATTCAGCATGCGCCCGACTTCACCGGCACGGTCGTTGTGCACACGCGGCCCGCGCAGCCCGAAGCCGGCATCGGCGATGTTGAACTGATGGCGATAGCCCCAGGGCCCGCCCTGCGGGATCTCCGGCCCCTCGAACTCAATGCCGCGGAAGCCGAGCTCACTCTTGATAAACTGGGCAATCGGGCTGCCGGCGACGAAGTTCGTCAGCACCTTGACGCGCTTGCCAAGCGACGCCGAAATCTGACCGACATTCGACTCGGCACTCGTCGCATGCATGCGATACTCGCGGCTGACGTGAACCGGCTGCCGGTTCACCGGCGTGATACGGATACCCATCGACGTGGGGATCACCAGCTGATACCTGGCATTCTCGCGGCGTTTCATTCGGACACCTCCTCAAATTTGGCACGCAAAGCCCACAGGCCGAGTGCCGGATTGCTGATATAAAAGATCCGCCGACCGTTCCAGTCATTCCAGCCATCCTGGAACCGATCGATCGGATAGAGCTCCTGTGCCTCCGCCGGCGACATATAGTTGAAGCCGACGCCCTCCACCTGTTCGCGGCTCAGGCCGCCCGGCACATAGGTGATCCGGAAGCGCCCCTCGGAGGAACCGTGCACCAGGTGCGCGGCAACGCCCAGGGCATCGGCCAGATCCGGCTTCGTCGCCACCAGCTCGGCCACCCGGTCCGCCCCGACATAGCCGTAGCGGTCGATCAGGACGTCGTTGCCCTCGTCCTCGCCAAAGAGAGCGACACCCGGCGCGATGATGATCAGATCGCCGTCGTCGGCCATGGCCATGCGGGTGCGGTAGATGGACTTGTTGCCGACCCAGGTCGTGCGGAATTCCTCGGGCTTCAGGTAGACCACGCAGGTATCGATCGGCTCGTCAAGCAGATCCAGATTCCAGCGCTGGCTCTCCACCACCAGTTTGTCAAAGAGCGCCCGGCTGCGCCCGACGCCGAGACTTCGCACGCGCACAGTCTCATCCGGATCGGTCGTCGTCACGGTCAGCACGTAGACCAGCGGCAGTTCGGCGATGCAGTTCTCCTCGGCATAGTCCAGCAGACGGCGCACCGGCGTATCGCCGCGGCCCATCATGCGCTCCATGCCGTAGAGGGCGCCGAGATAATGCGAAACGTTGATCATCTGCCGCCCGCCGCAGCCGACGAAGAGGTTCTTCGAATAGTTCGCCATGCCGACGACTTCGTGCGGCACAATCTGGCCGATCGAGATGACGAGGTCGTATTTTGGATCGAGCACATAATTCGAGAGCTCGACCTCGACGGAGGAGTTCATCCGCCCCTCTGACCATTCCAGAATCAGCTCGGCCGGCACGGTACCCAGGTTCCGCGTGCCCGTGCGCCAGTCATGGACGAGCATGCGCTCGGCCGGCACGGTCGGGTACATGAACTCGCGCTCGGCGTCCGTCATCGGGACATGGGTGCCCAGGGCCGGCAGGACATCGACCTCCGCCTCCGGCAGCAGTTCCCAGAGCATGGTGACGATCGGGCCGGCATAGGCGTTGAGCCGCGTGATGTCGGGTGGTACAAGCAAAACCCGGCGCAGCTTCCCGCCCTCGACCGCCGCCGCCCGCTCGGCCAGCACCGCCGCCAGCGTCTGGCGGATCTCATCATCCGGGATCGCGGGGGCACCGTCCGCGGCTGTCAGGAAACGCTCCTCGGCCCGCCAAAATGATGTGTTCATCAGGCACCTCCCCCGGCGACAGGTGTGCCGCCGCCCTCTGTGGCGCCACTTGGCGCCTCTCTCCCGGCCAGGCGATCGGCCGCGCGGCCCGCGGCCAGCACTTCCTGCAATGTGCGTGAAACCGCCCCCGGCCCGGCCAGCATCTGGCGGAAGAGCCCGGTGATCCTGGGCTCGAGGCCCTCCTTCACCAGATCCAGACGGAAGATCGTCTCATTCGACAAAATCGCATCCAGCGAACCGTCGACCGGGTCAGCCGCCGCGGCCTTAGCCAGCGGCACAAGCTCATCCAGCAGGGGGTCGGGCGACGGGGTCATGGCTTCGCCTGAATCATTGGTACCGGTCAGATAGCGGACCCAGGCGGCGATGACAAAGGGGATGGCGACGAGCTCGTCCAGGCGTCCCTGGGCGGCGTAGACCTTCATGGTCTCGCCAAAGCGGATGCCGAGCTTCTGGGAGGTGTCGGTCGCGATGCGCTGCGGCACGTCGGGCACATAGGGGTTCGGGAAGCGCTCGTTGACGACGGTGTCCAGGAAATCGCGCGGCTCGATGATGCCGGGATCGGTGACGACCGGCAGACCTTCGGTGTAGCCGATGCGGCGGACGAGCTCGACCAGGTGCGGGTTCTGCATGGTTTCGGCGATGCTCGGGATATCGAGCAGGCAGCCCAGCACGGCGAGCGCGGTGTGCAGCGGATTCAGGCAGGTGCAGACCTTCATACGCTCGAAGCGGTCCACGGTCTGGCGGTCGGTCAGGTAGATGCCGACTTTGCCAAAATCGATCCGCCCGCCCGGGAAATCGTCCTCAATCACCAGGTACTCCGGCACCTCCGTGTTGACGAAGGCCGCGAGCTTCTGGCCGCGTTTGTTCACGTGGATGCCGAGATCCTGAAGGCCCAGTTCGGCCAGGCCGTCGGCGACGCGCTGGTCGGGGCCGGGCGTGATCTTGTCGATGACGGCGTTCGGGAAGGCCGCCCAGGCGGGATCCTCAATCCGCGCCAGCGTCTCCGGCGTGATCTGGCCGTCAGCAGCCCAGACGCGGGCGACATCGAGCACGGCCTCCCGCAGTTTTTCGCCATTATGGGAAAAATTGTCCATGCTGATGAAGGTCACGGGCCCCCCATCAGCCCGGCTGCGCCGGACGAGCATCGCCGCCAGAATGGCAGGCGTCTCTGTCAGGGGCCGGTCGCCGTCGGGGCCGGTGGCCAGGTCGGCGGCGGTCGTGGCCTTCCACGAACCGTCAAGGTCGCGCAGCTGGTAGCCCTTCTCTGTGATGGTCAGGCTGATGTAGCGGAGATTCGGCGCGGTGGCCATCTCCAGCAGACGGGCCCACTCCGCGGCCTCATAGGAGGCCAGGCATTCGGAAACCGAGCCGATGACCTTCCGATCCATCTTCCCGTCGACATGGATCTTCACCTGCAGGGCCAGGTTGTCGTGAGCGCGGTAGATCGAAACAATTTCGCTCGGCGTGGTCTTTACCGTGACCATGGCGGTGTCCAGGTCGCCGCTCTCAATCAGGGACTGGGCCAGGTCGGCCACATAGCCACGAAAGAGGTTGCCGGGCCCGAAATGAATCCAGGCGGGCCTGGTGTCCGTCCGGCGGGCAAGTTCCGCCGGGTCGAAGGCAGGCAGGCGGATTCCCGCCTTTTCCCAGACGCTGCGGTCGGCTAGACCGGCGTGAGTCAGTGTTAGCATGCTCTGTTTTCCTCCTCTGGCTAGAATTCAGCTTCTATCCATAATAGCAGGAAAACAGCCAATGTTTCAGAGGGGAAAGAGCAGCCGGGCCAGGTAAATCACCAGCAGCAGGCTGACACTGCAGCTGAGTGTTGTGACAAGTACGGTCTGTGATGCGAAGTCCGGCTCATTCCCGCAATCCACCGCGATCAAGGCCGTGTTGACGCCCGTCGGCACGCTCGACGAGATGAAGAGGGCCTGGGCCGTGACGCCGTCCAGCCCGAGCAGGCGGATCAGGAGGAAGGCCAGGGCGGGGCCGCCGAGCAGGCGCAGGACAGAAGCCAGCGGGACCGTGCGGTCACCGGCGTCAAAGCGCGTGCGGGAGAGCTGGATGCCGAGCGTCAGCAGGGCGATGGGGACCAGGCCGCCGGAGAGGATATCAATCGCCGGCCATCCGGGCAGGGTGGTGAGGTCGGCGGGGATGGCTTTGCATAAAAAGGCAAAGGGAATCGCATAGACCGTGGGCATGCGGAAGGCCTGGCGGACCGCGGCGCGCCAGGGGAGATTGGCGCAGGAGGCGTTGTAGTAGCCGATGGTGTTGGTGGCGACGTTCTGCAGCGAAAGGACCATGACCTGGCTGGCGGTGGCGATGGCCTGGGCGGCGGGCGGGGCGGCCGCGAAGGTCAGGGCGATGAGGGGGATGCCGACATTGCCGGAGTTGTAGAAGGAGATGGCGTTCTGGAAGGCCTTGCGGCGGGCGAGCGGAAAGCCCAGCAGGCGGGCTGTAAGGTCGCTCGCCAGGAGATTGGCGGCCAGGTAGCAGGCGGCGAAGGCCAGGGCGGCGAGGGTGTCGGAGCCGAGCGGCGTCAGGTAGAGGTTGCGGAAGGTGAAGGCGGGGACGAAGACCACCAGGTTGAGGCGCGTCAGGGTCTGGATGTCGAGCGGGAAGAGGCGGCCGAGGAGGTAGCCGAGCGCAATCAGGATGAAAAGCGGCAGGATGTTCTGGGTCAGGATCTGCAGGATGACGCCGGGCATGGGGGCTCCTTCGCTAACAGGCGGCTGCGCCGCGACCTCCCGGGTGGTGGGGCGGGTGTCACGACGCAGCTGCTTCGCGCGCCGCCGGGCGGGCGGGGCGGCACGCAGGGGGGGTGGTCTGGCGGGCCGGCTCCGGCCTGGCCGGGCCTGGCCGGATTTACCAGCCGAGCGAGGCCAGATACTTGCGGCTCGCGGCGGCGGCCTCAAAGGGGCTGCGGTCGCTGGAGCGGTCCTGCTCGACGACGACGTATTTGGCGCCGGCGCGGAGGGAGGCGGCCAGGATCGCGGGGAAGTCCTGCTGGCCTTCGCCCAGAGGACGGAAATCGAAGCTGCCTTCGCCTTCTTCTTCCTCATCCACCGTGGTGCCGATGAGCTGATAGAGGTTCGCGGGGCGGCCGGTCATGACGAAATCCTTCAGATGGACGACCGGGACGCGGCCGGCATAGCGGTCGATCCACTCGGCGGGGTCATAGCCGGCAACCCGGACCCAGCAGGTGTCGGGCTCAGCCGCCAGCTGCTCGGGGCTGAAGGTGTCGTAGATGGTGTCCAGGCCGGTGCGGCCGTCGGGCATCGGCCGGAACTCGAAGTCGTGGTTGTGGTAGAGCAGCTGAATGCCGGCCTCCTGGAAGCGGGCGGAGATGGCCGGAATGGCGTCGAGCACGGCCTGGAAGCCGTCGGAGCCGGGGCGCTCCTCCGCGGGCAGGTAGGGGATCGCGGCATAGCTGAGGCCGAGAGTCTTCGCATTGGCGACGACCGTGTCAATATCGGCCACCATGTCGGCGAAGGGAATGTGGGCGGAGACGGCTGGCAGCTCGAGCTCGTCGAGAACAGCGCGGATGGCGGCGGCATCGAGGCCATAGAGGCCGGCAAGTTCGACGCCATCATAGCCGAGCTCCTTGACCTTCGTCATGGCAGCACGGAAGTCGGCGGTCGCTTCTTCGCGGACCGAGTAGACAGCAAGCAGTACGGGCAGTTTGTTCATGGCGGAAACCTCCTGGTAAGTTTGGATACTTTGTTTATTATAGTTCGACGTTCGCAGAGTGCACAAGCGAAACGTGATCATTCACAAAGGCTTTTTTCTCTGCGAAGCCCAGTCCGCCGACCGACAACACAAGTGTACCGGTATATTCCAGGATCGCGGCAGCAGTATGGTGTCACCTCCGGGCATCTGCGGGTTTCACCAGGTCGCTGCGTTTTTTGTTTATACCGCTCACCCTGACCAGGGACCACTCCCAAACATGATCGGATATACATCCCAGGCTACCCAGATATCTGATATACATTACATATATTTAGAACTCTGGATAGATGCGGAAGGCATTTGGATCTATGCAAATGATTCATGGAGATTACCTCCTGTCTCAGGTTTTACCGTCTCTTCAGGAATTAGCCTTTTGAAGAAACAAGGCCTTCTAAAAACCAGGTACTTTGGAGCGTTTGCTTTCACCGGAATCAGACCCTTCGTGACTCCTCGTGGTCAAAATGAAGAGAAATCCAAAAAATTATTTGGATATCAGGCTACTTTGACCACGAAGGCCTGTTTTTGGCCAAAATAGCGCGTAATCCAAAAAAACATTTGGATTTCAGGCTACTTTGACCACGAAGGGCCCGATTCTGGTCAAAACAGCGTCTAATCCAAAAAACGATTTGGATACCAGGCTACTTTGACCATGAAGGGCTCGATTCTGGACAAAATAGCGTGTAATCCAAAAAACGATTTGGATAGCAGGCTACTTTGACCACGGAGAGCCTGATTCTGGTCAAAACAGCGTCTAATCCAAAAAACCATTTGGATAGCAGGCTACTTTGACCACAGAAGGCCCGATTCTGGTCAAAATAGCGTGTAATCCAAAAAATCATTTGGATAGCAGGCTACTTTGACCACGAAGGAGCTGTTTCTGGTCAAAACAGCGTCTAATCCAAAAAACCATTTGGATTTCAGGCTACTTTGACCACGGAAGGCCTGTTTCTGGTCAAAACAGCGTGTAATCCAAAAAACCATTTGGATAGCAGGCTACTTTGACCACGAAAGGCCCGATTCTGGTCAAAATAGCGTGTAATCCAAAAAATCATTTGGATATCAGGCTACTTTGACCACGAAGGAGCTGTTTCTGGTCAAAATAGCGTCTAATCCAAAAAACCATTTGGATACCAGGCTACTTTGACCACGAAGAGGCCGCGCGCGCCGCTGCACGGCGCGCAGGGCCAAAATAGCGTGTAATCCAAAAACCAATTTGGATATCACGCTAACTTGACCACGAAGAGCCGCGCACGCCGCACAGGGTAAAACAGTACGTAATCCAAAATTAGTCAGCTGGCACAAAAGGAACTTTCAGGACATTCATGGATAAAACTCGGAGCCCCTGTCCTATTTTGCGTGCACAAACGCTTCTTTGAGCTCCCTTTGTCGGTATTCACGTTCCCATTTCAAAGCAGCACAGCAAGTGTCGCCCGCACGACTGCTTCCTATCGATTCGTTTGCCGCCGCTTTGCGATAAAGAAAAAGAAAAAGAAAAAGCGGCGGTACTGCACCGCCAGTTGGAGTTAATAGGTAATGAATATTCGAAGATGACAGTCTCATGCATCTTCGAAACTGCAAGCCGCTCGTTTGCGTATCATTGTTTGTATGGTCACATTACGCCAGACGTTTCCTATAGCTTGATGGAGCAGAGTCGTTCACCGCATTTCCGACTGCCTGCATCCAGGCTTCCCATATTTTCATGTTATTCTCTTTAATCTGTAATCTGAAAGCGTTACTCTTCTGCATGAAAATGGCACCCATCTGCCAGGATCCGAGAGACAACGAGGACATGGAGTATAATTAGAGGACGCTTATCCATTTAACAGTTATGAGTGAAGCGCCCAGAAGGTGTCATTCACGGAAAGGCTACACAGATGAATTACGATCAGCAACCCAATCCCGACGCTTCGGAGACACAAGCAAGTCCGTCAAACGGCAGCCCCATGCCGGCGGATCAGGGACAGCCAAACAGCTATCAGCAGCCTCAGTACTCCGGGCAGCCGGGCGGCTATGAGCAGCAGCCACAGTACACCCAGCAGCCGGGCGGTTACCCGCAGCAGCCCCAGTACACCCAGCAGCCCGGTGGCTACCAGCAGCAGCAGTACACCCAGCAGCCGGGCGGCTATCAGCAGCCGCAGTACACCGGGCAGCCGGGCGGCTACCAGCAGCAGCCCCAGTACACCCAGCAGCCGTACACCGGACAGCCCGGCGGCTATCCACCGCCCTACACACCCGCCGCCGACCCCGTCATGCTGCTCGAGTATCCCGACCAGACCCGCCGCTATGTCAGGCTCGCCTCCAAGGGCCGCCGCTTCGGCGCCTACCTGCTGGACGGGCTCTTCCTCTCCATCCCGTCCGTCATCATCGCCACCATCTACTCGATGAGCACCATCAACAAGCTCAGAGAGACCGACTGGAGCGCCTTCGAACGCTACCGCGGCTACACAGAAAACCCTTTCTCCGAGCCCATATTTGAGCTCACCTTCAGCATGATCGGAAATTTCTTCGTTCTGTCCGTGGTCCTGTTCATCATCAGCATGCTCTACATGTCCATCGTGCCGCTCTTCACCGGCGGCCGCACCCCGGGCAAGATGGTCCTCAAGCTCCGCCCCGTCAGCACCAGTGGCTACACACTCTCGCGCGGCAGCATCTTCCTGCGCCAGTTCGTCGGCCTCGGGTTGCTCTCCTCGCTCTCGGGCGGCATCACCACCATCGTCTCCGCCATCATGATTCTCGTCAACGACAAACGTCAGGGCATCCACGACTACATGTGTGACGGCGTCGTCATCGACGAACGCCCCATGAGCTGAGCTCAACCGGCAAAGAGCCGCAGGAGATCGTCATCGACTTCGATGGCGATCTCTTTTCTTTCTCCATTTTTTATTGCGAAATCCAGCCACACGCCCGTGACCACCGCCACTGTCCGCTGCACCAGCGTCAGCCGGTAGCTGCCCGCCGCAAATGCTGCGACGAGCCGGCCGTCCAAGTGCCGGAACTCCAGATCGACGGCCTCATAGAATCCGTCCGCGCCGAGCCTGGCGATCCCAAAGTTTTCATGCTGAACAAGATGGCATGCGAAGTCCGCCACCAGCTCCCGCAGCCCCGGATCTGCGCTCCGGAAGCCGATCGTGAGCTCTCCCGGCGCCCCGACCGGGAGCGCGTCCAGCCGGCACCAGGCCCCGTCGACCCAGAACTCCGGGCGCCCGTCGCTCGGGCCAAGCCGCGCCGCCCATCCCGAGCGCCGCGCCAGCGCCACCGCCAGCAGGTCCACCGAACGGCGGTTGCCTCGCCCCGCCGCCAGCAGCAGGGCCGGCGGCAGCCAGCGCGCCGCTGCCTCCCGCCCTTCGGCCCATTCTCGCTCGGCATCGACATACGACTCCAGCGGGATCGGCAGCAACGCACCGAAGGGCAGCAGCATCTCGTCGGCTACCCGCAGGCCGAGCGCATATGCGTCGACCTCCCTGGGCTCGAGCCCGACCAGCCGACTGTCCTCCCGCCAGAGAGCGGCCCGCTCCACCAGGCAGAGAGGATCGGTGTCGACCAGGTCCTTGGCGCGCAGCTGGCGCAGCATGCGGGCGTAGAGGCCGCTCTCGTCCTGCTCGAGCAAGGCCAGCCAGTCCGGGGTCCGGTCGCCGGCCTCGCGACGAATCAGGGTGACCAGTGCCTCTTCCCCCTCCTGGGCCAGCGGATAATCGCAGGCGTCATTCGCCGTCGGCGGCTGCTCGGCATTCTGGCTGGAATCGGGCTGCGCGTCCGGCACGACGGGCGGCCAGGGGGTAGCCGGGGCCAGCAGCGGCAGCTCGAAGTCCCAGCGGCGCCAGCCCTCTGGCGCGGACACTGCCTGCGTGAAATCGACTGCCAGCTCCACTGGCTCCAGGCCCGCCGCCAGTGACAGCTCACGCACCTCCCGCCCTGACGCGCGCGTACAGACCACGCGCAGCAGGAGCCCGCAGCCGCCCAGGCGCAGGTCGAGCCGCGCCGCAGCCGGATCGACATCGAACTGGGCCAGCGGGGCCAGCTGCCCCCAGTTCGGCAGCAGCGGCTCGACGGCTACGTGCAGGGTGTCGGGCGGCAGGGTCAGGCGCAGGGACACGGGCCGGGTTTCGGCGTAGCGCTCGGTCACCCCGAGCAGGTCAGCCGCCAGCCCGCGCACGGGCAGACGCAGCTCCGCCTCCGGGTCCGGCGCGGCCGCAAAGCCAAAGCGCCGCGCCACCACCAGCGGTGCCAGCCGGGCCGCCTGGTCAAACCAGGCGTGATCGAGCCAGGGTTCCGGCTCACAGGCGCCCAGATAGTGCCAGAATTCATCCGTCCGCACTTCCACCCAGGCGTGGTTATCGTTGACATGTAGCCAGCGCGGCGCATAGACCTGGCGCGCGGGAATTCCGGCGGCCCGCAGGCAGGCGACCAGCAGTGTCGATTCCTCGCCGCAGCGGCCGCGGCCGCGCCGCAGCACGGACAGCGGGTCCAGGCAGCGGCTGTCACTCGCCTCGTAGTGGACACGCTCGGCACACCAGCGGTTGATGGCCAGGGCGGCCTCGGTACGGGTGGCGGACGAAGTGAGCAGGGGCTGCAGCTGGCGCTGCAGCTCCGAACGGTGCGGCAGCAGCGCCTCCTCATTGACGCGCGGCTGCAGGATGTAGTGCCAGATATCGGCGTCGGTGAGTTCGTCGCGCCAGGGGGCGGCGGCCAGTGCGGCCGCGGTCGCGTTGAAGAGCTCGGTCACGGCTGCCTCGTCGAGCCAGGCGGCATCGGTGAGCGACAGGCCGGCGGTGAAGACGGCGCGCAGGCACGGCGCCGCAGGCAGCGGTCGACCCGACGCCCGGGCGGTCTGCCAGAGGGCGTCGAGGAACTTCGCAGAAATCATGCTATTAGCGGCGCAGCCAGACAAACCAGACAAAGAGAAAGAAGAGGGCGAAGACGATCAGGTAGACGGAAGCGATCGCCAGGCCTGCGAGCATGGCGTTCAGGAAGAGGCTGAGGCTTTCGCGCCGGGTGAGCGGCGGCTGCTGGAGGCGATCGAGCTCGTTGCGGGCAGCTGCCTCACGCTCGGCCAGGCGGCGGGCTTCTGCCTCTTCGCGGCGCACGCGGGCGGCGCCGTGGGGCAGACGAAACGGCATGTCGAAGAGCCGGCTCCCGCCCGCCCGTTCCGGCATGCCGTCGAGATCCATCGGAGCGATCGTCCGGCCGTCGTCCTCATAGTCCGCGAAGAGACGGCGTTTCTTCCGCCCGCCTGTCATTCGTCAGGTTTCTGCGTCCGCGCTGCTGCCCGGCCCCTTCACATTGTGCTCGTGCTCGCCGAGGAGTACCGGCGCCGCGGCCTCGTCCTCCACCACCGGACAGCCGGCATAGAGGTGGCAGGCGACGCGGTGGCCCGCCGCGGCTTCATAGACCGGCGGCACCTGGCTGCGGCAGATGTCCTTGACACGCGGGCAGCGGGTGTGGAACTTGCAGCCCGGCGGCGGATTCGCCGGCGACGGCACCGTGCCTTCGAGCAGGATGCGATCGCGGCTGATATCCGGATCCGGAATCGGGATGGCGCTGAAGAGGGCCTCTGTGTAGGGGTGGAGCGGGTAGGCGAAGATGTCTTCCTTCGACGCGAACTCGACGATGTCGCCCAGATACATGACGCCGACGGTGTCGGAGATATGCTCGACGACCGAGAGGTCGTGGGAGATGAAGAGGTAGGTCAGCTCGTACTGGTCCTGCAGATCCATCAGCAGATTGATGATCTGGGCCTGGATCGACACGTCGAGCGCCGACACCGGCTCGTCGCAGACGACGAATTCCGGGTTCAGGGCAAGCGCGCGGGCGATGCAGATGCGCTGGCGCTGGCCGCCGGAGAACTCGTGCGGGTAGCGGTCGCGGTGGTAGCTCTGCAGGCCGCAGTTCTGCATGATGCGATCGATGTAGTCGTCAAATTCCTCAGGAGGGACAATGCGGTGCTCGCGCGCAGCTTCGCCTATAATTTCACCTACCGGCAGACGCGGCGACAGGCTGGAGTAAGGGTCCTGGAAGATGATCTGCATCTTGGGGCGCAGGGAGCGCAGCTCCGAGCGGTTCAGGGCATAGACATCCTGGCCCTTGAAGAGGACTTCTCCCTCTGTCTTAGGCGTCAGGCGAAGTATGCTGCGGCCGGCCGTGGTCTTCCCGCAGCCGGACTCACCGACCAGGCCCATGGTCATGCCGCGGTAGAGACTGAAGGAGACCCCGTCGACCGCGCGGACGTGGCCGACGACGCGCTGCAGGACGCCGTCCTTGATCGGGAAATGGGTTTTCAGGTGACGAACTTCGATGACCGGCTCACCGGTGATCGACTTTGGCTGCCTGGGACGCAGCTCTTCACGGGTTTCTGGCGTGGTGTTTGGGGTGCTCGTTTTTGACACCATCTGGCTTCCTCCCTGACGCCGGCTCAACGGGCGGCAGCTAGCTCATCCACGAGCTCAGCGTCGAGTCCGGCGACCGAGTGGACGTGCTCCACGCGCTGGGCGGCGGCCTCGCAGTGATAACAGGCGACTTTATGCGTATCCGTCAGCTGGTACATGCCCGGATAGGGGCCGTAGCAGCGCTCATAGGCGCGGTCGCAGCGGTCGCGGAAATAGCAGTAGTCCGGCATGCTGATGGGGTTCGGAACATTGCCGGGGATCGAGTAGAGGCGCTCCACCCGCCGTGAGACCACGGGTTTGGAGGCCATCAGGCCGATGGTGTAGGGATGTTTGGGGTTCTTGAAGACCTCACGCGCCGTGCCCAGCTCGACGATGCGGCCGGCGTACATGACGACGACCAGGTCCGCCATCTCGGCGATGACGCCCAGGTCGTGGGTGATCAGCATGATGGAGGAATTGATCTGGTCCTTCAGGCGGCGCAGGATGTCCAGGATCTGGGCTTGAATGGTGACGTCGAGGGCCGTCGTCGGCTCGTCGGCGATGATCAGCGAGGGGTTGCAGGCCAGGGCGATGGCGATGCAGACGCGCTGGCGCATGCCGCCCGACAGCTGGTGCGGGTACATTTTATAGACCGCTTCGGAGTTGGCGATACTGACCAGGTCGAGCATGTCGATGGTGCGCTGCCTGACATCATCGGCGGACATCTCCGGGTTGTGCAGGGCGATGACCTCATCGATCTGGTCGCCGATGCGGAAGACCGGATTCAGGCTGGTCATCGGCTCCTGGAAGATCATGGAGACCTCGTTGCCGCGGATTTCCTCCATGCGCGACAGCGGCATTTTGGCGATATCGACGACTTTGTCACCTACGGCCAGACGAATTTCGCCTGAGACCACCTGACCCTGGGGCCGCTGCAGCAGCTGCATGACCGAAAGACTGGTCACCGACTTGCCGCAGCCGGACTCACCGACGACGCCGACGGTCTTGCCGCGCGGGACACTGAAGGTCACGCCGTCGACGGCCTTCACCGTACCGGCGTCCGTGAAGAAATAGGTGTGCAGATCGTCGATCTCCAGAATGTTGTCGGGATCGTGCATCTTGGTCAGATATTCGCTCTCAGGCACATTGCGGCGCTTTTTCTGGGCTTCCAGCTGGCGCGTGATGCGGCGGTTGTGCCGCGAAGTCTGCCGTATCTGACGGCCTGAGACATAGTTTGCATTGCGCTTACGTTTGCCAAACATTTCTTAATCTCTCCCCTCTCAGCGCTTCATCTTCGGATCGAAGGCATCGCGCAGGCCGTCGCCGACGAAGTTGAAGCCGAGAACGGTGATGACGATGCAAAGCGAAGCCGGTACCCAGACGAAGAGATAGTTCGTCATGACGTTGACATCGCTGACGGCGGTGATGATGTTGCCCCAGGAGGCAATCGGATACTTGACGCCGAGGCCGAGGAAGGAGAGCGTCGATTCGGTCAGGATGGTGCTGCCGAGCGTGCCCGTCGCGATGATGATCAGCTGCGGGATGACGTTGGGCACCAGGTGCTTGAAGATACGGCGGTAGACTGAAAGGCCGCTGGCCTCTGCCGCCACCATGAACTCCTGTTCGCGCAGCGAAAGGATCTGGCCGCGCACCAGGCGGGCGATGCCGGCCCAGCTCAGGAAGCCCAGGATCATCATCAGGTAGACCAGGCGGACATAGGGGTTGACGCGGTAGGTATCCATGACCGAGCCGAAGATGATCAGGATCGGCCAGGTCGGGATGCAGTAGAAGACGTCGACCGCACGCATGATCAGCATGTCAACCCAGCCGCCGAAGTAGCCGGAGATGCCGCCCATGGTGACGCCGATCAGGAGCGAGATCAGGACGACGACAAAGCCGATCGACAGTGAGATGCGGCCGCCGTACATCAGGCGGGTCAGGAGGTCCATGCCATTGCCGTCGGTCCCCACCCAGTGCTCCCAGGAGGGCGAGAGGTAATAGGAAACCAGCTGGCTCTTGCGCGGTCCGCGGACATTCCAGCGCAG
Source organism: Bacillota bacterium (assembly GCA_030055235.1). Lineage (GTDB taxonomy): Bacteria > Bacillota > Clostridia > Saccharofermentanales > Fastidiosipilaceae > JAEZYR01. The sequence goes on along the minus strand of JASGUW010000087.1, from coordinate 2,437 downwards.
GTTTTCGCGGCGGATGCGGTAGGTGACCGGGTCTTCCTCACCCCAGACGACCTCTTTGGCGCCTTCTTCGACCGCCGTCAGCAGAGCTTCCTTGAACTCAGGCTCAATGAAGACATCGGGCATGACCGGCTGGACAATGTACTTGGACAGCGACGCAAAGGCCTCGTCCGGACTGGCGGCGTCATAGATCATCGCTTCGGCTTCGTCGACTTCCATGCGGTAATCTTTGCCGTCGACCGTGAAGCTGCCTTCTGCCGCTCCTGCCTCCCGGGCGGCGGCGAGCGTCTGTTCGGCGGCCAGGGAGAACGCGAAGCTGGTTTTCTGCCCCGCCGTCGCAAAGTTCACGACATTGTAGGAGGCGAGGGCGACCGGCGCCGCCACGGTGATGGCTACCTCACGGTCTTCGTAGGTGAGGTCGTAGACCGCACCCTCGAAGGTAAAGCTTTCGGCCTTGTCTCCGGCGGCTTCCTTCAGCGCGGCCTCAAAGCCTTCGGCCGGCTCGACACCCTCTTCGTAGCTGGGGATGACGCGGCCGGCAAAGAGCAGGGCGTAGCCGTAGACGGCATTCTGGGTGACGGCGTAGGCTTCATCGTGAATGCGGGTGAGATCATAGGAGGTGCCGCGGTATTCAAAACGATCCTGGCCGCGGTTGACCGCCTGCGTCAGCTGGGCGCGGGCGCCCGGGCTCAGGCTGGAACCTTCCTTAATGGTGTAGCGGAAGGTGTCGTTGATCATGATGCCGGCGAAATCCGCATAGACCATATCGTCGTGGGTAAAGACCTGATCCTGACGATAGGGTGAGATAAAGGGGCCGACAACCGAGAAAAAGGTCATGACCGTCAGAATGGCAACGCCGAGGATGGCCAGGCGGTTGCGGATAAAGCGGCGGAAGACCAGCATGGACGGCGACAGCACCTTGACACGGCGTTCGTCGTCGAGGGCAATCGTTTCCTGCTGCGGCGGATTGGGGATGGGCGTCGCGTTTGTCTGGTCGCGATCCAGCGTGTCCTGTGCCAAGTCAGTCGTCCTCCCCTTAACTCACGCGAACCCGAGGGTCGACAACGGCGTACAAAATGTCCGAGATCAGGTTGCCGAGCATCGTCAGTATGGCCATGAACGAGAGGTAGAACATTGTAAAGGGAATGTCGCCACGCGTCATGGAGATATAGGAAATCCAGCCTATGCCGGGTATCTGGAAGAGCTGCTCGGTGATCAGAGCACCGGAGAAGAGACTCGGCAGGGTGCCGCCCACGATGGTCACAATCGGAATCAGCGTGTTGCGGAAGGCATGGTAATTAATCACGCGCCGCTCGGACAGTCCCTTCGCCCGAGCCGTGCGAATATAGTCAGCGTTAAGCACCTCAAGCATGTTGGTGCGGGTATAGCGCATCAGCGATCCGACGCTGATGACGACAATGGTCAGAACCGGCATGATCATGTGGCTGGCGATGTCCAGAACTTTCTGGATATCGGTCATCCGGCGGTGATCGCGGCTGACCATGCCATAGAGATCGAGCCAGCCCAGATTCACTGCAAAGACCATTTTGAGGATCGTCGCAACGAAGAAGGTTGGCAGCGAGATGCCAATCAGGGCCATGAAGGTCACCGTGTAATCGGTGAGCGAGTACTGTTTGCGTGCGGCCAGAATACCGAGCGGGATCGCGATAACGATCTCAAGCACGAAGGCGGCGGCGCCCAGAATAATGGAGGCCGGCACAACATCCCGGAATTTCTGAACCACATCGACGCCCCAGTGCCAGCTGGTGCCAAACTGGCCGCGGATGGCGTTGCCCACCCAGTGAAAGAAGCCGATGACGGGATGGACATCAAGGCGGTAGAGTGCCGTGAGCTGATCAAGCCACTGCTTGTAGCTCATGCCGGTTTGGGCGGCCGCGCGTTCTCTGGCGATCGCTTCGACATAGGATGTCGGCAGCGCGCGCATCAGGAGGTATATCACGAACGCAACCAAAAACAGAATCATGACTGCCCACAGCAGCCGCTTGATAATGAATTGTCTCATGTGTCTTCCTTCACGTAACTTGGGGAGTGAGAGGATCCGGGGCAGAACATGAGCCCGCAGAGCGCGGGCCCATGCATGCTTCCGAACTGGGACTCATTCACGTCACTGGAGATGCGGGATCCGCTTCCGCCAGGGCTGCGGATCCCACACGGTTCCTTAAGCTTTGAGTCTTTAGTCGACCGGCTGCATTTCGAGCAGCTCGATGTCGTTCGACCAGCCCCAGAAGGTCGTGATATCCGGGGTCAGGGTATCGAGGTTGACCCGCTCGGCGCTGAAGATAACTGCGTTCTGGCGCTGGTAGGTCGGAATCTCAACTGCCCAGTCGATGATGCGGTCCAGAGCGGCCTTATAGGTGGTCTTCCGGAATTCCTGATCATCGCTCGTGCGGGCTTCCATGATGAGCTCGTCGAGCTCGTC
>JASGUW010000086.1 GCA_030055235.1 Bacillota bacterium | reverse complement strand
CAGCGTGACAGGCTGGCATTCTAACCAACTGAACTACTGCGCCGTGTTATATGGTGGGAACTACAGGGCTCGAACCTGTGACCCTCTGCTTGTAAGGCAGATGCTCTACCAGCTGAGCTAAGTTCCCAATTTGTCAAGATTGCGTTCTCTGCCGGAAGGACCAGCGCTGACAGCAAGTGCGAGTATACGGATGATTTTCCGACTTGTCAATCTTTTTTATTTTTTGATTGCACATTGCAGCTGTCGTGACGCGAAAAACCATTTATCGAGTCTTCCTCTCGCTTGGCGGGTGACAGAACTGAATCAAAAATGGCTAGATAACACAAACCAGATACCGCGGACGTCCTCCGGGTTAAAAGATGACGCTATTGTCCCGCGGATCGGGCAATAGCGAAGTTTTTGACCAGGGGGTGGACAAAAAAGCCGAGATTGCCCCGGGAATCGGGCAATAGCGAAGTTTTTGACCAGAGAGTGGTCAAAAAAGCCAAGATTGCCCCGCGGATCGGGCAATAGCGAAAAACTTGCTCAGATGGTGAAAACGGGTTAGATACCGCTATGCGCTCGTCGCCAACGACTCATGCCGTTTTGTGCCTTGATTGAAGCGAGAGGCATGGGGGCACAAAACTGAATCAAAAACGTGACACAACTCCAAAACTTGACCATTTCACCCTCGAATTGGACAAAAAAGCGAGTTGTGTCAGGGAAACGTGACACAACTCCAATATTTGGCCATTTGGTCCTCGAATTGGACAAAAAAGCGAGTTGTGTCAGCTAAAGATGACACAACTCCAAAACTTGACACTTACAGTTTCAAAAATAAATCATGAAGCGAGTTAGGTACCGCTATATGCTCAGCGCCAACGACTTATGCCATTTTGTGCCTTGATCGAAGCTAAAGGCATGGGCTATGAGACTCGGCGGATCGTGGGCTGGACAGTTGTGTGAACTTCCGGACGCTGGATTTTTTTGTAACGCGAAGGGGCGCCGCTGCCTCAGGGTGTTTTTGTTTTTTAACTCCGCACGCTGTGACAAAGATACCGCACGACATGTCAGTCCGTGGCGCCAAGTTCCTCCGGCCAGAAGAGCCGCAGTCCGTTGGCCTCCAGCTGACGCGAAAGCTCGGCCGGCGAAACATCCCGGATGCGGGCCATGGCTGCGGCAACATAGGGCAGAAAGCCGGGTTCATTGCGTTTGCCGCGGTGGGGCTCGGGCGGCAGCCAGGGGCAGTCGGTCTCAATATGCAGGCGCTCCGGTGGAGCCTGGGCTATGACCTCCGCCGCACGGCGCGAATTGCGATAGGTGATGGGGCCGTCGAAGCCGACATCCAGGCCCAGATGGATGGCCCGCTGCAGGTAGAAGTCGGCGGAGCCGCCGTAGCAGTGCAGGACACCCGCCCTGGGGCGCAGCCGACCGGTGCTGTGGTAGCTCTCCAGGCAGTCGTAGACGGCCAGGTGGGCGTCGCGGTCGTGGACGATCAGCGGAAGATCGTGGCGGATGGCAAGCTCTATCTGGGCACGGAAGGCCAGTTCCTGCCGAGCCGCCACTTCCTCTCCACTCACATAGTGAAAGTCCATGCCGACTTCACCCACGGCGACGATGCGGTTGACCCGAGCCTCCCGCAGCAGAGCATCGAAATGCGCCGCGAGTGTCGGAGTCCAGTCGCCGGCATCGTGGGGATGCAGGCCGACGGAAGCCCAGACCGCGGGATAACGGCGGGCGATGGCCAGAGCCAGATCGCTGGAGGCTTCGTCATAGCCGCAGCAGATCATGCGGGTGACGCCGGCCTCCAGGGCGCGCTCTATGACGGCGTCCAGGTCATCCCCAAAGCGCCCGTCATTGAGATGGGCATGGGTGTCAATCCAGATGGGAGCGGGCTCTAACATCAGCTGACCTGGCTGCCGGCCTTGACATCGTCTGCAACACCAAGCAGGCGGTACGTGCCGTCGGGGGCTTCGGCGCAGAGCAGCATGCCCTCGGACTCGGTGCCGCGGACACGACGCTTGGCGAGATTTGCCACCAGAATGACACGGCGGCCGATGAGTTCTTCCGGCTCATAGCTGTCGGCGATGCCACTGACAACCTGACGCACGCCGTAAGCTCCGACATCAAGGTCGAAGCGCAGCAGCTTGTCGGCCTTCGGCACCCGATCGCAGGCGGTCACGATGGCGACACGCAGGTCGAGCTTCGCAAAATCCTCATACTTGATGGTCGCGATCCCGACCGGCGCGGCCGCAGCTGCAGCAGCAGGTTCCTCCGTTGCCGCGGGAGCGGGGCTGTCTTTGCCCTTATCCGCCTCCAGAATGCTCTGCATGTAGTCGAGCTCCACCTCCAGATCCAGGCGGGGGAAGAGCGGTTTGGCGGCCTCTATGGCTGCCGCAGGCTGCCAGAGACCCGCTTCACGTGCGCTGGCCCAGGAGCTCTGGCGGCTGTCGTCGCCGACGCCGAGAGCGGCCAGGATGGCGGGGCCGGTTGCGGGCATGAAGGGCTCCAGGAGGATCGCAATCTGGCGCAGCGTGGCGGCCAGGTTGTGGAGCACGGTGGCCAGGCGCGGCCGCTGCGCAGCGTCACGGGCCAGAATCCAGGGCGTGGTCTCGTCGATGTACTTGTTCGCGCGGCCGATCACGCGCCAGATTTCGGCCAGGGCCTGGCTGTACTGCAGCTCGTCGAGGTTCGCCTCAACACTCTCCGCCAGTGTGGCGGCAAGTCCCAGCAGCTCCTGATCTATGTCGGCTGCCTCCCGCTCCTCCGGCAGCCGGCCGTCGAAGTAACGGGCGATCATGGCGGTCGTGCGGCTGATGAGGTTGCCCAGGTCGTTGGCCAGATCGGCGTTGATGCGGGTGACCAGGGCCTCGTTCGAGAAGTTGCCGTCCGAGCCAAAGGGGATCTCACGCAGCAGGTAGTAGCGGATGGCGTCGACGCCATAGCGTTCACAGAGGATGGCGGGGTCGACGACGTTGCCGACGGACTTGGACATCTTGGAGTCGCGGAAGAGCAGCCAGCCGTGGCCGAAGGCCTGTTTGGGGACGGGCATGTCAAGGGCCATCAGCAGGGCGGGCCAGAGAATGGTGTGGAAGCGGACGATCTCCTTCCCCATCAGCTGGACATCGGCCGGCCAGTAGCGCTCCCAGACAGGATTCTCACCGTTCGGGAAGCCCAGGACGGTGAGGTAGTTGAAGAGGGCGTCGACCCAGACATAGACGACATGCTTTTCGTCAAAAGGCACGTGGATGCCCCAGTCAAAGGAGGTGCGCGAAACCGCGACGTCCTCCAGGCCCGGGATCAGGAAGTTATTCAGCATTTCATGCATGCGGCTCGACGGCTGGATGAATTCCGGGCGCTCGCGGTAGAGATCGATCAGGCGCTGGCCGTACTTCGACTGCCGGAAGAAATAGGTCTCCTCCTGGGTCAGGACGACGTCGCGCCCGCAGTCGGGACATTTGCCGTCGACCAGCTGGGTCTGGGTCCAGTAGCTTTCACAGGGCGTGCAGTACCAGCCTTCGTAGACATCCAGATAGATGTCGCCGCGCTCGTAGAGCATGGTGAAGATCTCCTGGATGGCGGCGACGTGTTCGGGATCGGTGGTGCGGATGAAGCGGTCATAGGAGATGCCGAGCAGCTGCCAGATTTCCTGGAACTCCGCCACAATTCCGTCGACATAGGCCTGCGGGGAGAGACCGGCGGCGGCGGCGCGCTCCTGGACTTTGAGCCCATGCTCGTCCGTGCCGGTGACAAACATCACATCGTAGCCCTGGCGGCGGCGGTAGCGCGCCATGGCGTCGGCGGCCACGGTCGTGTAGGAGTGTCCGATATGCGGCCGACCGCTGGTGTAGTAGATGGGCGTGGTGATGTAGTAGGTCTGTGGCTGGGCGATGGCTTCTTCGGGCATGGGCTGTCTCCGTTTCTCTGCGGGCTAGCGTTTCTGGGGTGCGGGAAGGCTATCGGCTTCGGCACCGGAAATCGTTATGGACTGGATGCGCTGCTGCTGGAGCGGGCGGTCATTGCGGTCACAGGGTGTGGCGGCAATCGCGTCAAGGACGTCAAGGCCCTCCGTCAGGCGGCCAAAGGCGGCGTACTGACCGTCAAGATGGGGGCTCTTCTGATGCATGATGAAAAACTGCGAACCGGCTGAGTCGGGGTGCGCGGCGCGGGCCATGGAGAGGACGCCGCGGTCGTGGGCCAGATTATTGCCAAAGCCGTTGGCACGGAATTCGCCGCGGATGCGGTAGCCGGGGCCACCCGTCCCGCTGCCCTGGGGGCAGCCGCCCTGAATCATGAAGCCGGAGATGACGCGGTGGAAGATGAGGCCGTCGTAGAAGCCTGACTTTGCCAGTGCCACGAAGTTCGCAACCGTATTCGGCGCGACCTCCGGCAGCAGTTCGGCGGTCATCGTCCGACCGTCCGTCATGGTAATGGTTGCGTTAATGGCCATCTGTTTCTCCCTCTAGCGGTGGCGGACGCCGTGGGCGTCCAGGATGGACTGTTTCATGTCCCAGAGTTTCTGGGACAGGTCGACATAGTAGGTCTGGGGGTTCTCAAAGCGCTTCACCGACTCCCAGAGCGTATCAAGCTGGCGGGTGGCGTAGTCGCGGATCTCATCGATCGAGCGGCGCTCCATGACCAGGCGGCCCTGTTCGAAGATGGGGACCAGCAGCGGGCGGACGGTGAAGTTCGTCAGCACCTTCCGCTTCCAGGTCATGATCGGGTCGAAGATCTCATAGGGCATATCGGGATCAATCTCCTCACCGGCGAGGGTGATGAGATCGGCCAGCGCCTTCCCGGTGTCGCGGTCGTAGAAGCGCCAGACTTCCTTATTGCCGGGATTGGTGACCTTCGTCAGATTCTCCGATATTTTCATGCGAGGCTCGACACCGTCGTCCGTCTCTACGGCCGAGAGCTTGTAGACGCCGCCGAAGACGGGTTCGGCCCGCGACGTGATGAGGCGCTCGCCGACGCCGAAGCTGTCGGCCGCCGCCCCCTGCTGCAGCAGGTCACGGATCAGGTACTCGTCAAGGGCGTTCGAAATCGTGATTTTGCAGTCCTCCAGGCCGGCCTCATCCAGCATGCGGCGGGCTTCCTGGGTCAGGTAGGTCAGGTCGCCGGAGTCGATGCGGATGCCGCGCAGGCGGTGGCCGGCGGGCTCCAGCACCTCCCGGGCACAGCGGATCGCGTTCGGGATGCCGCTGCGCAGGGTGTCATAGGTGTCGACAAGAAGAATGGTGTTCTTCGGATAGGAGCGGGCGTAGGCGGCAAAGGCCTCAAACTCGTCGTCAAAGAGCTGGACGAAGCTGTGCGCCATGGTACCGGCAAGCGGAATGCCGAAGCGCTGGCCGACGATGGTGCAGGAGGTGCCGTGGGCCCCGCCGATATAGGCGGCCCGGGCGCCGAAAACCGAAGCGTCATAGCCCTGGGCGCGGCGGGCGCCGAATTCAAAGACCGGGCGGCCCTTCGCGGCACGGACGATACGCGCGGCCTTCGTCGCGATGAGACTCTGGTGATTGATGGTCAGAAGCAGCATCGTCTCTATCATCTGGGCCTGCATGATGGGCCCGCGCACCTTGACCAGCGGCTCGTTGGGAAAGAGCGGGGTCCCCTCCGGGATCGCCCAGACATCACAGGTAAACTTGAGCTGCTCAAGATATTTCAGAAACTTTTCACTGAACTGTCCTGTGGAGCGCAGGAAGGCGATGTCGTCGGCGGAGAAATTAAGGTTCTCCAGATAGTCGATCATCTGCTCGACACCGGCCATCAGGGCATAGCCGCCGTTTTCAGGGACATGGCGGAAATAGAGGTCAAAATAGACAATCTGATCCTCCAGCCCCGCGTCCAGGTAGCCCTGCGACATCGTCAGTTCGTAAAAGTCGGTCAGCATGGTGAAATTGGTCTGGTCCTTCCAGACTCCGTTGACAGTTGGCTTCATTTCTCTCCTCACCCTCCGTTATCCGCGGCCGGGGAACGATAACGGATCCGTTCCAGAATCAGGCCGCCCGGCGGCATAGTCTTCCCTGCCAGACGGCGGTCACGGGCATGCATAATGGTCGCGACGGCCAGGGGCTCGAGCTCCCCACGCCCAACCGCGACCAACGTCCCCGCGATAATTCGCATCATATTATATAGAAAGCCGCTGCCTGTCACAATGAGCCGCAGCAGGCGGCCGTCAGGCCGGGCTTCGACCTCCAGCCGGGCTGCGGTCAGGGTGCGGACACTGGTCTTCGTCTCCGAGCCGGCGGCGCGAAAGGACGTGAAGTCGTGGGTGCCAAGAAGACATGGCAGAGCCAGGCGCATGTCCGCTGTATCAAGCGGCAGCGGCTCCGTGGCCAGCCAGCGCCCTTCGAAGGGCGAGGGTTTGGGCCCGTTCCAGATCTGGTAGGCATAGGTCTTTTCAATGCAGTCAAAGCGCGCATGGAAGTCCGGCGCGACCTCATAGGCTGCCCGCACCGTGATGGAGGGCGGCAGCTGGGCATTCAGGGCCAGCGGGATGCGCTCCAGGGGGATCCGGGCGGCGCTGTCAAAGTGGCTGAGGTGGCAGCGGGCGTGGACACCGGCGTCGGTGCGGCTGCAGCCTGTCAAACGGATGGGACTGCCCGTCACCCTGCGCCAGGCCGCCTCCAGCTCTCCCTGTATGCTGCGGGCATTTTCCTGCAGCTGCCAGCCGGCCCAGTCCGTGCCGTCAAAGGCCAGCAGCAGGGCCAGGCGCCGCTGTCCCGGCGCCGCCCGTCCGCGGTCGCGGCTCTCAGAAGACGGGACGACAAGCCGCCTCAGCTCCGGCAGCAGCTCGGCCTCCGGCACCAGGAATTCCGGGGGCAGGCCGCGGACTTTGCATGCCAAATCCGACATGGGACTAGACCAGATGCTCGATTGCGAGCACCAGAGCCATGGCCAGGGCCAGCAGCAGGCAGAAGAGGGCATCGGAACGGCCAAAGACCAGGGGACGGAGTTTGGTGCGCCCCTCCCCGCCGCGGTAACAGCGGGCCTCCATGGCCGTCGCCAGCTCGTCGGCGCGCTTCAGAGCGCTGACAAAGAGCGGGACCAGGACCGAGATCAGGCCGCGGGCTCGGGCCAGCACCCCGCCGGTATCGTAGTCCGCACCGCGGGAGGACTGGGCCTTCATGATCTTGTCGGCCTCTTCGGCCAGGGTGGGCACGAAGCGCAGGGCAATCGACATCATCATGGCCAGCTCATGGGCGGGAAAGCCGAAGCGGGCAAAGGGCGCGAAGAGGGCCTCCAGACCGTCGGCGATGAGAATCGGGGTCGTGGTCAGCGTCAGCAGCAGCTGTGTCGTCAGGATCAGGAGGCAAAGGCGCAGGGCCATGGTGAGGCCCGTCACCATACCCGGCTGTGAAAAGCGCAGGATCCCCCACTGCCAGAACCAGGGTGCGGGGCCGGTCAGGATGTTCGCGATCAGGGCAATCAGGGCCAGCGTCAGGACGGGGCGCAGGGTGCCAAGAAGCAGCCGCAGCGGAATGCGGGCGACCCGGACCAGGACCAGCAGGAAGAGGGTGTAGGCGAGCATGGCGGGCGGTCGGGAAAAGAGAAAGAGCGTCACCATCAGGGCGAGTGAGCCCAGGATCTTGGCCCGCGGATCGACGCGGTGCAGCGGCGACGCCGCCGGATAGTAGTTGCCGATGGTGAAGTTCATTCGCCGTCTCCTGCCTCAGGCGTCCGGGGGGCAGCCGGCGGCGCGGCCTGACGCGGCTCGAGCCAGAGATCGAGGGCGTCGACAGCCGCCTCCGCTGTGCGGACGTCCAGATCCAGCTGCGGCAGATCGCCGGCGAAACGGCCCAGAAAGCTGCGGCAGGCGGGCGGGCTCATGCCGCTCCGGGCGAGCAGCCGGCGGTCGGCGAAGATCCGCTCCGCCCGGTCCACGGCCAGCAGGCGGCCCTCATGGAGGACGGCGACACGGTCCGTGAGACGGGCCAGATCCTCCATCGAGTGGGAGACCAGGATGATCGTGATGCCGCTGCGACTCAGTTCATGGAGATAGGAGAGGATCTCGTCACGGCCGGCGGGATCCAGACCCGCGGCCGGCTCGTCCAGGATCAACAGCTCCGGCTGCATGGCCAGGATGCCGGCCAGGGCGACACGGCGCTTTTCTCCCCCGCTGAGCTCGAAAGGCGAGCGTCCGAGCCATTCCGGCTCCAGTCCGGTGATGCGGGCGGCGGCTGTGATGCGCTCGTTGATCTGGTCGGCGGGGACGCCGAGCTTGAGGGGGCCAAAGGCGATGTCCTCCCGCACCGTCTCTGCGAAGAGCTGGTGTTCGGGGTACTGAAAGAGCAGCTGGACGCGGCGCCGGAGGGCGCGGATGTCGGCCGGGCGGCCCGGATCGTGGCCCAGGACCGTCACGCGGCCCGTCGTGGGACGCAGCAGGCCGTTCAGGTGCTGGATCAGGGTCGACTTCCCCGAACCGGACTGGCCCATGATGCCGAAGAACTCGCCGCGGCGCACCTGAAAGGAGATGTCGTCGATGGCCGGCCCGGAGACGGCTCCGGCACGGGGATAGCGGTAGCTCAGAGATTCGACCAGGACCACGGTCTCGGCCTCCCGTGCGGCGGCAGGCGGCGTTTGCACGGGGCGGCGGTCGGCGGGTTTGGGAGCTTCGCGTAAAGAAAAATAGCTGCGAAGCACGTGCTCGGCGGCCGTGGCAGACCCTGCGGCCTCAAGCGGCAGCGGGAAGCCGTGGCGGGCCAGAAGGCCCTCACTGATCGCGGCGAAGGCCGGCACGTCCAGGCCGATGGAACGGATCCGGGAGGCGTTGCGGAAGATCTCCGCCGGCGTTCCGCTCATCAGGATGCGGCCCTCGTCCAGAACATGGACGCGCTCGGCCGCCAGCACCTCATCCATGTTGTGGGTGATGTTCAGAATGGTGATCCCTTCATGGCGGTGGAGGTTGGTAACAAGTTCCATGAAGGAGCGGCGGGAGGCGGGGTCGAGCATGCTGGTCGCCTCATCCAGAATCAGGCATTCAGGCTCCATGGCCAGAATGCCGGCGATTGCCAGCTTCTGCTTCTGCCCGCCGCTGAGTTCGGAGGGCGGCCTGGAGGCGGCTTGCGTCAGCCCGACGAGCTCCAGGGCACGGTCGACGCGGCGGCGGATTTCTGCCGCCGGCAGGCCCAGGTTTTCCGGCCCGAAGGCGACATCTTCTTCAACGGTTGTCGCCACCAGCTGGTTGTCGGGGTTCTGAAAGATCAGACCGCAGCGGCGCCGGATGCGCCAGGCGCCCTCTTCGTCAAGTGGATTCAGACCGGCAAACGACAAACGGCCGGCATCAGCCCGCTCCAGACCCGTGATGAGACGGGCGAGCGTCGACTTGCCGGAACCGTTGCGTCCTAAAATGGCGACATGAGAACCGCGGGCAAGTTCGAGGCTGATATCCTCGACGGCCCATTCACGACCTGCGGAGCTGTCGCCCAGAAAGCGGCTCTCATAGGCGAAGGATACCCGCTCCAGCTCAATCAGAGGGCGGGTCATGGCGGGCCTAGACGAGTTCGATGCGAACCATCGGGGCACCGTCGCCGCGGCGCGGTCCGAGCGGAATCAGGCGGGTGTAGCCGCCTTCCTGACCGGTGTAGCGGGGCGCGACCTCTGTGAAGAGGTGGTTCACCGGGTTGAGCTGCTTGCCTTCGACGTCACGGCTGCGTACCAGCCAGCGCATCGCCTGCCGGCGGGCGGCCAGACGGCTCGGATTGTCCACCTGGACGATCTCGGTCCGAAGCTCACGCTCCACCACGTCGTATTCCTTGTCGTTACGGGAGGTGCGGGAGGTCAGCAGCTTGTGACCCTTTGAGTCAAGCTTGGCCTTTGACTTCAGCACTTCGCGGGTGGTGTAGTTGTCAACTTCCTTCGCCGCCAGCGTAATCAGGCGCTCGGCGATCTTCTGCACTTCCTTGGCTCGTGTCCGGGTCGTCTCGATCTGGCCCTTCAGGATAAGATCGGTCGCAAGACCGCGCAGGATCGAGAGACGAATATCGGGCGTACGGCCCAGTTTACGATGTCCAGCCATCGGTTTCCTCCTGGTTTAGGCAGCTCAGAGCTGGCTAGTCTCGGCCAGGCCAAGACCCATCTCTTCGAGCTTCTGAATCACTTCCTCGAGCGATTTCTTCCCGAGATTGCGTACTTTCATCATGTCATCTTCCGAACGTGCGGTCAGGTCACCGACCGAATTGATGCCGGCACGCTTCAGACAGTTGTAGGTGCGGACCGAAAACTCCAGCTCCTCAATCGCGGCGTCGTAGGACGGGTCATGCTCGTCACTGCCGTGCTCGTGCAGGAAGCTGTGGTCGCGCTCAGGATCGGTCAGGCCGATGAAGAGCTGCAGGTGATCGCACAGGATCGCCGCCGCCTGGGAGACCGCCTCGTCCGCCGCAATGGTCGCGTCGGTGACGACATCCAGCGTCAGCTTGTCATAGTCGGTGAACTGCCCGACACGGGTGTTCTCCACCGAGTAGTTGACACGGCGCACCGGGGTGAAGATGGAGTCGATCGGGATTACGCCGATCGGCTGATTCGGCCATTTGTTCTGTTCGGCCTCACTGTAGCCGCGACCGGGGGAGAAGGTCAGCTCAATAAACAGACGCGCTTCGCCGTTGAGCGTGGCGATCGGCTGTTCGGGGTTGCGGATCTCAATTTCATCGTCGTGGACGATGTCCCCGGCGGTAATCAGGCCGGTGCGTCCTTCTTCGGTGCTGAGATACACGGTCTTCGGGCCGTCAATATGGAGACGGGCCCGGATGGCCTTGATGTTGAGGATGATTTCGGTCATATCCTCAATCACGCCATGAACGACCGAAAACTCGTGATACACACCCTCTACGCGGATGGCGGTGACGGCCGCACCCGGCAGAGAAGAGAGAAGGACACGGCGCAGCGAATTGCCCAGCGTCATTCCGTAGCCGCGCTCCAGCGGCTCGATGACGAAGGTACCCATCGAACCATCGTTCGAAAGCGCGACGATATCGATAGCAGGCTTGGTCATTTCCAGCATCTAAGGACCTCCTTAAGGGGTAAAGCGGGATTGCGGGCCGCAGGGACAGACGGATGGAATCTGTGACGGCCCGACGGCAGGCGGCAGGGGGTCCTAGCGTGAGTAGAGCTCGACGATCAGGCGTTCCTCAACCTCAATGTCGACATCCCCACGCTCGGGAAGCGCCAGCACAGAGCCCTTATACTGGTCAGCGTCAAAGGTGAGCCACTGCGGAATGGCGCGCGTCTGCGTCAGATCCGAAAAGGGCTCAAGTGAACGCGAGCGCTCGCGGACGCGAATCTCATCACCGGCGTTGAGTACCATGGACGGGATGTCGGCGCGCTTGTCATTCACGGTAAAGTGACCGTGCAGGACGAGCTGGCGCGCCTGGGCGCGTGAAGCTGCCAGTCCCATGCGGTAGATAATGTTGTCGAAGCGGCGCTCGAGCAGGGTGAGCAGGTTGTCACCGGTCTTCCCCTGCATGCGTTCGGCGGTCTCATAGGTCTTCCGGAACTGCGTTTCCAGCACGCCGTAGAAGCGCTTGGTCTTCTGCTTTTCACGCATCTGCAGACCGTATTCGGAAGCGCGGCGGCGCACCTGGGTCTGACCGTGCATGCCCGGCGCATAGGAACGCCGCTGGATGGAGCACTTGTTCGAGTAGCAGCGCGAGCCCTTCAGAAAGAGCTTCTGGCCTTCACGCCTGCACAGACGGCAGACGGATTCTGTATATCTTGCCATAATGGATGAACCTCCGACTTAGACCCGTCTTCTCTTCGGGGGGCGGCAGCCGTTGTGCGGAATCGGCGTGACGTCCTTGATCAGGGTCACTTCGAGTCCGTTGGCGGCAAGCGAGCGGATGGCGGCTTCACGGCCGGAACCCGGTCCCTTCACATAAACTTCCACCGTGCGCATGCCGTGTTCGTAGGCCATGCGTGCGGCGTTCTCAGCTGCCACCTGGGCCGCGAAGGGTGTGCCCTTACGCGAACCGCGCATGCCTGTTCCGCCGGAAGAGGCCCAGGAAATCGCGTTTCCGTTGACGTCGGTAATGGTGACGATGGTGTTGTTAAACGACGAACTGATGTGCGCATGTCCGCGGTCGATATTCTTGCGATCGCGGCGCCGCGGCCGGGTCGCCTGTCTTCTTTGTGTACGTGCCACGTCCGGGCTCCCTTCTTACTTTCTCTTGTTGGCCATCGTACGCCTGGGACCCTTACGTGTCCGGGCGTTGGTCTTCGTGCGCTGGCCGCGCACCGGCAGCCCGACGCGGTGACGACGACCGCGATAGCAGCCGATCTCCGTCAGCCGCTTGATATTCATGGCGACGTCACGGCGCAGGTCACCCTCGACGTGATAGTCACTTTCCAGAATATCACGGATCTTAGCAATTTCATCATCGCTCAGGTCGCGCATGCGCACGGACGGATCGATTCCGGTCTTCTCAAGAATCTCCGCCGACAGCGACCTGCCGATGCCATAGATGTACGTCAGGGCGATCTCGACCCGCTTGTCATTGGGCAGGTCTACGCCGGAAATACGTGCCATTTATTACCTCCAGTATTTGAAACACGTCTGGTCTTATATGACATATTAAAAGCGCTGCGGGAATCCCCGCGACCCCGTGGCCGCAGTTTCAGCCGCCCCGCCGGCGCAGTTTGACCATTTGGGCAAACGGCAGGTCAGCCCTGCCGCTGCTTATGCTTGGGCTCGCTGCAGATCACCATGACGCGCCCTTTGCGCTTGATGATTTTGCACTTTTCGCACATCGGCTTAACCGACGGTCTAACTTTCATACCCTCGCCTCCTAACTTAACGCGCAGAAATTCGCGCATACCTTACTATTGTACCAGCCTGACACAGAAGGTCAAGCATTTCTGACAAGAAAATCAGGGCAATCCGCTTCGATTGCCCCTGGGGAAGCCGCTCACTGCAGCTCTTCCCGTTAACGGGGTGCTATTTGGCCCGCCAGGTGATGCGGCCTCGCGTCAGATCGTAGGGTGTCAGCTCTACCGTCACATGGTCGCCCGGCAGAATGCGGATATAGTGCTGCCGCAGCTTGCCGGAAATATGGGCGAGCAGTTCGTGGCCATTCTCCAGACGCACACGAAAAAGTGCGTTCGGCAGCGCATCGAACACGACGCCCTCAACCTCAATGACATCTTCTTTGGCCATCGGCTAGCTCCCTTGTTCTTCTTTCATCATAAATTCCTTCTCCTCTTTTTCCAGCAGCCGCCTGACGCGGCCGTCAATCTGTCTTATGTCCTGCTGTGTCTGGCACCAGTCCCAGAACTCCGGATCCGACCCCCCCGCCAGCACCAGGACGTGACGCAGGTTCTTGCGCTTGGGCCGCAGCCAGCCATGGCGGCTGCCGTCAACCAGATCCAGATAGCGCCCCGTTCCATGTCCCTCAGGATACACCCGGCGAATCAGGTAGAGGCGACCGCGATCACCGCCCGCGAGCGAGCGGCAGTAGCCGCCGGGTCGGGGCCGGAGCCCGTCCGCCGGCGCCCTGAGGCGCGTCCGGGGTCCGGGCACGCGTACGGGCGCGCGTTCGGGCGCGCATGCGTCGATCACAGGCGGGAGAGGATCAGCGGCCCCTCCTCCGTAATCGCAATCGTGTTCTCATAGTGAGCCGCCGGACTTTTGTCCCTGGTGCGGATCGTCCACTCGTCAACCGGGTCCAGGGTGACCTGCCAGCCGCCGAGTGCAAACATCGGCTCAATCGCCAGAATCATGCCGGCGGCCAGGCGCGGCCCGCGGCCGGCACGGCCAAAGTTCGGGATTGACGGCTCTTCATGCATCTCACGGCCGATGAAATGTCCGGTCAGATCGCGGACTACACCAAGCCCGTTACGGTCGGCGACGGCCTGGATGGCGGCCGACACATCGCCCAGTCGGTTGCCGGGCCGGGCCTTGTCCATACCGGCGTAAAAGGCCTCCCGGGTGATCCGGATCAGCCTTTGCTTTTCCGCGGAGATCTCTCCTACGGCAAAGGTGCGGGCGGCGTCGCCATACCAGCCGTCAAGTTCCGCACCGACGTCAATGCTGATGATCTCCCCTTCCTGCAGGATGACCTGCCGCGAAGGGATGCCGTGGACGACGACCTCCTCCGGAGAGGCACAGATCGAAGCCGGAAAGGGCGGGTTGCCGTAGCCCAGAAAGGCGGGACGGGCGCCGGCCTGACGGATCAGGCGCTCGGCTTCCTGATCCAGTTCCAGGGTAGAGATCCCCGGCCTGATCATTTCACCCATGCGCTCCAGTACCAAGGCCACAATACGGCCGGCCCTGGCCAGCTGAGCGATGTCCGATTCCGAGCGCAGATGAATCATGAACGCGCCAGATCGGGCCGTCTGTCGATGAGGTCCGCCAGCGCCACGCCGACATTGGCCTGGGTGCGGGCGGGCGAGCCCGATGAATCGACCGTCAGTACCAGACCGCGGCGGCCGTAGTAGTCGATCAGGGGCTCGGTCTGGCTGTGGTAACCTGCCAGGCGCTGCCGCACCGTGGCTTCACTGTCGTCAGCGCGGCGCCGCAGCTCACCGGAGCAGCTGTCGCAGACACCGGCCTGCTTCGGCGGACTGGATTCCAGATTGTAGACCTGGCCGCAGTCGGCGCAGACCAGACGCCCTGACAGGCGCTTCACAATCTCCTCATCGTCGACCTCAAGCAGGATAACAGCCGCAATCTCCGTACCGTGACGCTCGAGCAGTTCATCCAGTGCTTCGGCCTGCGGGATGGTGCGCGGAAAGCCGTCCAGCACGAAATCTTCGATACTGCCGTCCTCCTGCACGATACGCGCCTCTACCAGGCGCACCGTCAGTTCATCGGGGACCAGCTCCCCCGCCTCCATATAGGAGCGCACCTCGCGTCCCAACGGGCTGTTGTCACGCAGGTGCTGACGGAAGAGTTCGCCGGTCGAAATATGATGGCAGCGGCCGAGTACTTCGACATTGGCCGCCACCGTGCCCTTGCCCGCTCCGGGCGGTCCCAAAAGTATCAGTTTCATCAGTCTAGGAACCCCTTGTAGTTACGCATCGAAATCTGCGCTTCGAGCTGGTTGACAAGGTCCAGACAGACACCAACGATGATGATGATGGCCGTACCGCCAAACCAGATCGACGAAGTCCGAGTGAAGATCCCCAGCAGCATCGGCGTCAGCGTAATAATGGCAAGGAAGATGCCGTCAAACCAGCTGAGTCGGTGTGCGGTACGAGAGATGTAGTCCGATGTCGGCCGGCCCGGACGGATGCCGGGAATGTAGCCGCCGTTCTTCTGGATGTTGTTGGCGATCTCAACCGGATTGAATTGAATCATCGAGTAGAAGAACGTAAAACCGATGATCAGCATCGCCTGCATGACATAGTAGACGGGACTGGTGCTGAAGTTGCGGAACCAGTTGACGATGGGGCCGTTGCTGTGGCTGAAGAAGAAGGTGATGATCAGGTTCGGGATCTGCAGGATGGACATCGTGAAGATGACCGGCAGCACGCCTGACTGATTGACCTTGATCGGCAGATAAGTTGCCTGTCCGCCGTAGATACGGCGGCCGACAACGCGCTTGGCGTACTGGATCGGAATGCGGCGCTCGGCCATCTGCACGAAGAGCACACCCAGAATACCGCCGATGGTCAGCACCACGATCAGGGCTACACCCAGCAGGGCGAAGAAAATATTATTGACCGCCCACTGCCTGGCCAGCATCCAGAGACTGGAAATCATCTGGGGCACGCGGGAGACAATACCGGCAAAGATGATGATCGAAATACCGTTTCCCACGCCGCGGTCGTTGATCAGCTCACCGATCCACATGATGACGGCCGTGCCGGCGGTGAAGGTCAGCGTGACGACCAGGCCGTTGAGCCAGATCGGCAGCGCCCCGGTCGCCACCTGACGGGTGTTGAACCAGAATGCGAATGCCTGCAGCAGCGCCAGCGCCACCGTGGTGATGCGCACGATCTGCTGAATCTTCTTCCGCCCCGTCTCCCCTTCCTTGGAGAGATTCTCCAGGTAGGGGATCGCGACGGTCAGGAGCTGAATGATGATCGAGGCGTTGATATAGGGCGTGATACCCATTGCGAAGATCGACACCGTCGCCAGTGCACCACCGGACATGATGTCCATCAGTGAGCCCAGCTGGCCGAAGCGCTGCAGCAGCGCGGTGAAGGCAGGACGGTCGATACCGGGTACCGGGATGTTGCCTCCGACGCGGAAAATCACGATCATCAGCACGGTGAAAAGCAGGCGCCGGCGCAGATCAGGAACCAGCCAGGCCCGCTTCAGGGTTTCGAGCATGCCTCCACCCATCTCAGATCTCCTCGACCGTGCCGCCCGCCTTTTCGATGGCGGTACGCGCCTGCTCGGTAACCCGGGTCGCCCGGACCGTCAGCCGCCGCTCGAGTTCACCGCCACCGCCGAGAATCTTCAGACCCTCGACACCGTGCGGGCTGAACTTGAGCACGCCCGCCTGACGCAGGCTTTCCAGATCGACCGTAGCGCCGTCTTCAAAAGCATTCAGACGCCCGACCGGCAGTGACACGAGCTTGCGGCTGAAGCGCTTGTTGTTGAAGCCGCGCTTCGGCAGCTGCATAAACATCATGCTCTGGCCGCCCTCAAATCCGGGACGGACGCCGCCGCCGCTGCGGGCTTTCTGACCCTTGTGGCCGCGACCGGCCGTCTTGCCGTTGCCGGAGCCGTGACCGCGTCCCTTGCGCCAGGGCTTGAGGCGGATCGGACCCTTCTTTTCGCCCTGGGCCACCAGTTCGGCATGATCGCCGTAGACCCGGGCGGAGAGCTCATTCAGCTTCATGTTCCGCTCCCTTCCACTGCCGTCTCCTCGCAGCTGACGAGGTGAGCAACCCGGCGCACCATGCCGCGCATGGCGGGGTTGTCTTCCTGTTCGACGGTCTGACCGATCTTCTTCAGGCCGAGCGCCTCAACGGTGGCGATGTGGTTCTTGGACTGATTGGCCAGACTCCTGGTAAGTGTAATATACAGTTTCGCCATTAGAGGATCTCCTCCGGCTTCTTGCCGCGCAGTCTGGCAACCTGCTCCAGAGACTTCAGGGACCTGAGGCCTTCCAGCGTCGCGTTGACTACGTTGTTCGGGTTGTTCGAACCCAGGCTCTTGGTACGGATGTCGGAAATGCCGGCAAGCTCACAGACCGCACGCACGGGTCCGCCGGCGATGACGCCGGTACCGGGACGGGCGGGCATCAGCAGGACGCGGCCGCCGCCGTAGACACCCATCACCTCATGGGGGATCGAGGTGTCGAGCATCGGAACGCGCATCAAATTCTTCCTGGCGGCTTCAACGCCCTTGCGGATTGCCTCAGGAATCTCGGCAGCCTTGCCCAGGCCCTTGCCCACCTGGCCCTTGCCGTCACCGACAATGACCAGTGCCGTGAAGCGGATGTTGCGGCCGCCCTTGACGGTTTTGGAAACACGTCCGATGTGGATGACGCGCTCGTTCAGTTCGTTCTCGTCTCGTTCACGACCACGACGGTCGTAGGATCTCGTGCGCATAGTGCCTCCCATCAGAACTTCAGCCCGGCTTCGCGCGCGGCATCCGCCAGCGCGGCGACGCGGCCGTGGTAAATGTATCCGCTGCGGTCAAAGACCACCTCGGTAATGCCTGCTTCAAGCGCCTTTTCTCCGATCTGGCGGCCAGCCTCGCGTGCCGCCACAACATTGGCGCCGCCGGAGCTGGAGGCCAATGTCATGCCGCGCTCATCATCGATAAGCTGGGCGTAGATATGCTTCAGGCTGCGAAAGACTGAAAGGCGCGGGCGACTTGCAGTGCCATGGATCTTACGGCGCACACGTACCTGTTTGCGCCGGCGCACGACCTTGCGGTCAATTTTCTTAATCATCGCTGCTACTCCTTACCGTCCGCCGGTCTTGCCTTCGCGCAGACGCAGGACTTCATTGTCATATTTGATGCCCTTGCCCTTATACGGGTCAGGTACACGCAAAGCACGAATCCTGGCGGCCGTTTCGCCGACCAGCTGCTTGTTGGCGCCACGGACGACGATGCGGTTGACCGCCGGCACTTCAATCGTGATGCCCTGGGGCTCTTCGATCTCGATCGGATGCGAATAGCCCAGCGTCAGCGTCAGCTTGCTGCCGGCCTTCGTCGCACGGAAACCGGTACCGTTGATCTCCAGATTCTTGCGGAATCCGGTCGACAGGCCCTGGACCATGTTGGCGATCAGTGAGCGGTAAAGGCCGTGCAGGGCCCTGTCTTCCTTGTTCTCACCGCTGCGGCTGACCAAAAGGCTGCCATCCTGGACTTCGACCCGGATACGCGGATCGACAGCCTGCGTCAGAGTCTCACGACCGTTGCTCACGCTGACGACACCATCCGTGATGTCGACTTTGATGCCCTCCGGGAGGGCGATCGGTTTTTTTCCGATTCTGGACATTCTTTCCTCCTGCTCTTCAGATTGCGAAGCCTTTCCCATCCGGGAAGGCTCCCTTTCAGAGTGTTGGTTTTTCTATTACCAGATGTAGGCCAGAACTTCGCCGCCGACACGCTGCTGACGTGCCTTGCGGTCGGTCATGACGCCCTGGTTGGTGGATACGATGGCGATGCCCAGGCCTCCCAGTACCCGCGGCAGGTCCTCGGCGCTCGAATAGACGCGCAGACCCGGGCGGCTGATGCGCTTGAGACCCGAAATGACGGGCTTGCGATCGGCATACTTCAGCGTCAGGCGCAGAACACCCTGATACTGGCCGTCGAGTTCTTCGAAGCGGGCGATATAGCCTTCTTCGACGAGAATCTGGGCGATGGCGCGCTTCATCTTGGAGGCCGGTACGTCGACGGTGGGCTTCAGGCCCATACCGGCGTTGCGGATGCGTGTGAGCATGTCCGCGATGGAATCTGTAATCTGCATCTAAATACCTCCGACCTACCAGCTCGCCTTGCGCACGCCCGGAATCTGACCCTTGTGCGCCAGCTCACGGAAGCACAGACGGCAGATACCGTACTTGCGCAGATAGGCCTTCGGGCGGCCACAGAGCTGGCAGCGGTTGTGCTGTCGAGTCGAGTACTTCGGCTCACGCTGGGCCTGGATACGCTTCGAGAGTTTTGCCATGGGTTACGCTCCTTGTTTCGCGAAGGGCATGCCGAACTGCCGCAGCAGTTCGCGACCTTCCTCATCGGTCTTCGCCGTGGTCACGATGATGATATCCATGCCGCGGATCTTGTCGATCTTGTCGTAGTCGATCTCCGGGAAGATCAGCTGCTCGCGCATGCCGACGGCATAGTTGCCGCGCCCGTCAAAGGCGTTCGGCGAAAGGCCGCGGAAGTCACGGACACGCGGGATCGCGATGTTGATGAAGCGATCCAGAAACTCGTACATGCGGTCGCCGCGCAGGGTCACCTTCGCTCCGACACGCATGCCGGCACGCAGGCGGAAGTTCGCAATGGACTTCTTTGCCGACGTGATGACAGCCTTCTGACCGGTAATGATGGCGAGATCGGCCGCGGCGCTCTCAACCGCGCGGGCGTTCTCATGGGCATCCCGGCCGGCGCCGACGTTGAGAACGATCTTCTCCAGCTTCGGCACTTCCATGATGTTCTTGTAATTAAACTGCTCGCGCAGGGCGGGCACGATTTCGTCGCGATAGCGATCCTTAAGTCTGGCCATCTCCTGGTCCTCCTAGCGGCGCTTGGGCTTCGAGATCTCTGAGATCTCGGCATCGCAGGCCTTGCAGACACGCACCTTGACACCTTCGTCGTTGAAGCGGCGGGCGACCTTCGAGGGGCGCTGGCAGGACGGGCAGACAAGCATGACGTTAGCGGCCGCGATCGGCGCCTCAAAGGTCATGATGCCGCCCTGCTGGCTCTGGCTGCGGGGCTTTGCGTGCTTGGTCACTATATTGACGCCCTCAACGACAACGCGGTTGCTGGCTGGGAGAACGCGCAGGACTCTGCCCGTGCGGGCCTTGTCCTTGCCGCGCAGGACATAGACCTGGTCTCCGGTTTTTACATGTACCTTTGCCATGATCTCCTCCTAAAGCACTTCGGGCGCAAGAGAGAGAATGCGCATGTACTCTTTTTCACGCAGTTCACGGGCGATCGGCCCGAAGATGCGCGTGCCGCGGGGGTTTTTGTCCTCGCGCAGAATGACTGCGGCGTTCTCATCAAAACGGATATAGGAACCGTCGGCGCGGCGGACGGCGTCACGGGTGCGGACGATGACCGCACGGACGACTTCGCCTTTTTTAACAACGCCGCCGGGTGTCGCTTCTTTCACTGAGCAGACGATGACATCACCGATACCGGCAAACTTGCGCCAGGATCCGCCCAGGACCTTGATGCACTGCAGCTCGCGGGCACCGGTATTGTCCGCTGATTTGAGCCTCGATTCTACCTGAATCATCTTTTCCTCCTGAGTCTCAAGAAAAGCCTACTTGGCTTTCTCAATAATTTCCGTGACGCGCCAGTGCTTGTCCCGGCTCAGGGGGCGCGTCTCCATGACCCGGACGCGATCACCGATGCCGCAGGCATTGTTCTCGTCATGTGCCTTGAGCTTCAGAGTCCGCTTGATGTACTTGCGGTACAGCGGATGCTTGACATGCTCGACAATCGCGACAACAACGGTCTTGTCCATCTTGTCGCTGGTTACCTCGCCGACGCGGGTTTTGCGCAGATTGCGTTCACTCATTGCTTCGTCCTCCTAGACTCAACGCGACTTGGCGAGTTCCCGCTCGCGCAGGATGGTGTTCACACGGGCCAGGTCACGGCGCACGTTGCGCAGCTCGCTGGTATTCTCAAGCTGCTTGGTGGCATGCTGGAAGCGCAGGCGGAACAGCTGTTCCTTGAGTTGGCGGATTTCGCTCTGGAGCTCCTCGTTGGAGCGCTCACGGTACTGTTTAGCCTTCATCGCCGACACCACCCTCCATTTCGCGTCCGATGACGCGTGTGCGGCACGGCAGCTTGTGGCTGGCCAGGCGCAGTGCTTCACGGGCATTCTCCTCGCTGACGCCGGCGACCTCGAAGAGCACCCGGCCGGGCTTGACAACGGCTACCCAGTATTCGGGGCTGCCCTTGCCGGAACCCATGCGCGTCTCGGCGGGCTTCTGCGTCACCGGCTTGTCCGGAAAGATCTTGATCCAGACCTGGCCGCCGCGGCGCAGGAAGCGGTTGATGGCAATACGGCCGGCTTCGATCTGACTGCTCTTGATCCAGCAGGGTTCGAGAGCCTGGAGACCCCATTCGCCGTAGGCGAGCTCGGCACCGCGTGTGGCCTTTCCGGTCATGCGGCCACGGTGCTGTCTCCTGTATTTCACGCGTTTGGGCAGCAGCATTAGATCACGCCTCCCTCAGAATGTTGTTCCGGACGCCGGCGCTGCTTGTAGACTTCGCCGCGGTAGATCCAGACCTTGACGCCGAGGCGCCCGGCCGGGGTTGCGGCTTCGCAGAAACCGTAGTCGATATCCGCACGCAGGGTCTGCAGCGGGATGGTGCCTTCGTGATAGTGTTCGGAACGGGCAATTTCTGCACCGCCCAGGCGGCCGGAGACCATGGTCTTGATCCCCTGTGCTCCGCCCTTCATGGCGCGCATCATGGACTGTTTCATGGCACGCCGGAAGGAAATGCGCTTTTCAAGCTGAGCGGCGATACTCTCGGCCACCAGCTGGGCGTCGACGTCGGCGTTCTTGATCTCATTGACGTTGATCAGGAAATCGTGGCCAAACTTGGACTTCAGATTGCGCTTGAGCTGGTCGATCCCGGAGCCCTGACGGCCGATCACCATGCCAGGCTTGGCGGCCCAGATGGAGAGAACGATCTTCTCATCGCCCTTACGCTCGATCTCAATGCGCGGACAGCCGGCATTGAAGCATTCCTTTTTAACGAAATCGCGGATCTTCTTGTCTTCAACGAGGTAGCGCGAGAAGGTCTTCTTATTCGCGAACCACTTGGTATCCCAATCCTTAATTACACCAACGCGAAAGCCGTGGGGATGTACTTTCTGTCCCATGGAACCTCCTCTTACTCTCTCTCTTTAAGCACAACGCTCAGGTGGCTGGTACGCTTCAGAATACGATGCGCGGAACCGCGGGCGCGGGGCATGATGCGCTTCATCAGCGGGCCCTCGTTCGCCTGGCAGTCAGCCACATAGAGGCGGCTGGAGTCGAGTTCGTTGTTGTTGATCGCGTTGGCCTCCGCCGAACGCAGAAGCTTCTCCAGAATCGGAGCAACAGCCTTGTTGGTGTAGGTCAGGATGGCCCTGGCTTCAGCCAGATCCTTGCCCCGGATCAGGCGGCAGACTACGTTTGCCTTCAGCGGGTTGACGCGTACGTTGCGCATCTGCGCCACGCCGCGGTCACGTCCGAGCCCGAGCGCCTTGCGCTCCTTCTTGGTCAGCTGACGGGGCTTGCGGGCGCGGCTGTGCGTACTGGTGTAGATCTCACGCAGCGCCTCACGGTTGTCGTCGATATACTGTCGGGACATCGCCCGATGCTTGCGGTTTACGCCTTCCACGTCTCTTATCCTCCCTGTCATCTGCGACGACCCGAGGAGCGGTCGGAGCCGGCATGGCCGCGATAGGTACGCGTCGGGGCGAATTCGCCCAGTTTGTGACCGACCATGTCCTCGGTGATGAATACCGGTACATGCTTACGACCGTCGTGGACCGCAATCGTATGCCCGACCATCTCGGGGAAGATTGTGGAGGCGCGCGACCAGGTGCGCACGACGCGGCGGTCACCCGTCTCATTCATCGCCTCGATCTTCTTCATCAGCGAATCGGCTACGAAGAAGCCCTTCTTTGTGGATCTTGACATCTCTCGTAGCCTCCCTTAACCGTTCCTGCGACGGACGATGTACTTGTTCGACGCCTTCTTGCGACTGCGTGTCTTCTTGCCGAGTGTCGGCACACCCCAGGGGGTCAGCGGGCTCGGCATGCCGATCGGGCTCTTGCCCTCACCGCCGCCGTGCGGGTGGTCGACGGGGTTCATGACGACGCCGCGGACGCCCGGACGGATGCCCATGTGGCGTTTGCGTCCGGCCTTGCCAACGGTGATGTTCTCATGCTCACGGTTGCCGACCGCGCCGATGGTGGCCCGGCAGCGCACCGGTACCATGCGCACTTCGCCCGAAGGCAGGCGGATCTGGGCATAGCTGCCCTCTTTGGCCATCAGCTGGGCGGAACCGCCGGCGCTGCGGACGAGCTGCGCGCCTTTGCCGGGCTTCATTTCGATATTGTGAATCTCCGTGCCGACGGGGATATTCTCAATGGGCAGGCAGTTGCCGACGACGATGTCGGCGCCGGGGCCGGATTCGACCTTCATGCCGACCTTGAGTCCTTCGGGGGCCAGAATGTAACGCTTCTCGCCGTCCGGGAACTGGATCAGTGCAATGTGGGCGGTGCGGCCGGGGTCATACTCAAGTGCAATGACCTTCGCCGGCAGACCGTCGCGGTTGCGCTTCCAGTCAATGAGACGAACCTTGCGCTTGGCACCGCCGCCAATGTGGCGTACGGTAATGCGGCCGTAGGAATTGCGTCCGCCGCTGCGCTTTCTGGTCTCCACCAGGTTTTTCTCCGGCTTCTTCCTGGTCAGCTGGGTGTAATCGA
Organism: Bacillota bacterium; assembly: GCA_030055235.1. Classification (GTDB taxonomy): domain Bacteria; phylum Bacillota; class Clostridia; order Saccharofermentanales; family Fastidiosipilaceae; genus JAEZYR01. The sequence continues at coordinate 15,808 of JASGUW010000086.1, read as the reverse complement.
CCACAGACATGCCGCGTCGGGCAGGTGAGGTCGGCTTGTAAACTTTTACGGGCATCTTCTCGCTCCTGTTTCCGGTCGGGCGGCTTACTGGCCGATGCCGAACTCCTCGATGTACTCGCGATACTTGCGCTCGCTCGTGCGCTTGCGGCCACCCTCGTCAAGCCAGGTCTCCGGCTCAGGCTGGGTGTCGATGGTGACGACGGCCTTCTTCCAGTCGGGGCGCTTGCCCTCCTGGCGATAGCGCAGACGCTTCCTCTTCCCAAGGAAGTTCATGGTGTTGACCGTCAGGACCTTGACGTTGAAGAGCGCTTCCACGGCCCGGCGAATCTCGGGCTTGGTGGCGGACTTCGCAACGACAAAGGTGTAACGGCCCCAGGCAGCCTCATAGGTGCTGCGCTCGGTAATGACCGGCTTCAGAATAATGTCCTCAGGCGACTTCATGCGTAGACCTCCTGGATCTGCTCCAGCGCGGCACGGGTCATGACGAAGCGCTCATGCTTCATGATGTCGTGCACGTTCAGGGTGTTGACACGGCCGGTCCGCACGCCGGGGACATTGCGGGCGGAGCGCTCAAGATTGGCCTGTCCGCCTTCGGTGATGATCAGGGCCGTGCCGTTGACGCCAAGCTTATCCATCATCTTGACGAAGCGGCGCGTCTTGATCTCGTCCATCTCAAGGCTGTCCATGACCAGAATCTGGCCGTTGGACTGCTTCAGGCTGAGCGCGCTCTTCAGAGCGAGACGGCGCATTTTCTTATTCAGACGCTGACGGTAGCAGCGCGGTTCGGGTCCGAAGATGACGCCGCCGCCAACCCACTGTGCAGCCCGGATCGAGCCCTGGCGGGCGCGCCCGGTGCCCTTCTGACGATAGGGCTTGCGACCGCCGCCGCGGACTTCGCCGCGCAGCTTGGTCTTCGCCGTGCCCTGACGGCGGTTGGCGAGCTGGGCTACGACGGCCTGCTGCAGCACCGCCAGATTCGGCTCGATGCCGAAGATCTGCTCCGCGAGATCCACCTCACCGGTGATCTCGCCCTCCATGTTATATACGTTTACTTTCGCCATGCTAAGCTCCTTTGTCCGTCGGCCCGTCAAACACGGAACTTAACGGTGTCGCGGATCTCAAGGCAGGTCCCGTTGCTGCCGGGGACAGCGCCCTTGACTGCGAGGATGTCACGCTCACCATCGACAAAGGCGACGGTGAGGTTCTGAACCGTGACGCGCTTGTTGCCCATCTGACCGGGCAGTTTGGTGCCCTTCCAGACGCGGCCGGGCGTCGCCGACGAACCGAGCGAACCGACACGACGATGGTATTTCGAACCATGGGCCTCACGGCCGCCGCGCTGACCGTGGCGCTTGACGTTGCCCTGGTAGCCTTTTCCCTTTGAGGTTCCGGCCACATCTACGCGGTCTCCGACGGCAAACATATCGGAAACCTTGATCGTCTGACCCAGCTCGTAGGCGTCGACGTCATCGACACGGAACTCGAGCAGGCGGCGGTGCGGCGCCAGCCCGGAAGCGGCGAACTGACCGCGGTCAGGGCGGTTGAGGCGGTTTTCCTTCGTCTCATCGAAGGCCACCAGCAGCGCCTGATAGCCATCATTTTCAAGCGTTTTCTTACGCACGACAGAAACCGGGCCGCAGGCAATGACCGTCACCGGTACTGCGCTCCCTGTCTCGTCAAAGATTTGTGTCATCCCGGCTTTGTAGCCCAGCATGAACTTTGCCATTCATTCTCCTCCTCGGTGATTGGTTCACGTCAGGCTCTGCCTGTCGGCTCCTCCCTGCGTGAACATGACCGTGTCCCGTCGTCGTCTAGAGCTTGATCTCAATATTGACGCCGGCGGGCATGTCGAGCTTCATCAGTGACTCGACGGTTCTCTGATTCGGTGCCAGGATGTCGATCAGACGCTTGTGCGTCCGGGACTCGAACTGCTCGCGGCTGTCCTTGTGCTTATGCGGACTGCGCAGAATCGTGATGATTTCCTTCTGCGTCGGCAGCGGGATCGGGCCGGCCACGGAGGCGCCGGTGCGCCTGGCGGTGTCCACGATACGGGCTGCGCTCTGGTCCAATACCTCATGGTCAAAGGACTTGAGGCGGATGCGAATCTTCTGATTGCTGGCCATGGTTCGTCTTTATTCCTCCACTATTTGCTGCTTTCTGCTCGACTACGCGTCCGGGCGTTCCCGTGCTTTCATCAAAAATCCCAGCTCTCGTGCGAATAACCCGCGGCGGGAACTGGGCCCGATGCATGCCTGGCATGCCGGCTGCGGTTGTCTGCTCGTCCACTTCCCGTGAGTGGACTGCTCAGTCCTGAGTTACCCGCCCTGACCCCTTGGCAGCCGGTCACGGCGGCAATCTCCGGCCTCATCGCTGGCACGGTCCGAAAACCGCGCGACGGACATCTTATCACGGATCAAATTATCTTGGCAAGGAGAATAGATAAAGTCTGCGATACCATTACGGAGAAGTTTCAGGGTGTTTCGTTTATCTCATTCGTGCAATTGCACAAATTTGCTTCACTCACGGCGAAGCATGGGTCTCCGGGAACTCATCCAGTGAGCCAAAGCGATAGCCCTGCGCCCGTGCCTGATCAATCAGGGAGGGCAAAAGTTCCACGTTACTGCTGCCGACCGGGTGCAGGATAATGATGGCGCCGTTATGCAGCTCACCGACAAGCTGGCGCAGTGCCTTGTCCGGATCGGGCTGATCATCGATGATCCAGTCGACATGGGCCAGATCCCAGAAAACCGTACGATAGCCGGCCGCGTCGTAAAGCGCCAGCACGCGTTCACTGAACACACCCGACGGCGGCCTGACATAGCGCGAAATCGGCAGCCCTGTCACTCGATGATAGAAGGAAGCCAGCTCATCCATATCATGCAGCATCGCCTGCACACCCTCTTTGGCCAGAACCTCAGGTGCAATACGGTGATGCATGCCGTGATTGGCAACAATATGCCCCTCCGCCGCCATGCGGCGCACAGTCTCCGGTGTATTGACGATGAACTGACCATTAAGGAAAAAGGTGGTCGGCACTCCCTTGGCAGTCACAATGTCGAGAATTTTAGCTGTCTGACCGTTGTGCTCATGACCGCAGTTCATGGTCATGAAGAGCACCCGCTCATTGGGATCCGGATACTGCCAGAAGGCGTTGTAGCGCGGCAGCAGCTCGGTATTGGCATTCGGCGCCGGCCGGTAGCCCGTCCCGAGCTGGTCCCGCTTGACGCGGTCGTACCACCAGTCCGTTGCATCGTTGTTGAGATCAGCGAAGAGATCCTCACCCAGTGCCGAAATCGGTGAGGGCGCATCAATCGCCGGCGGATGCGGTTCCAGGGGCAGCTCTGTCAGCCAGGTGGCGGGCGCCGCCTCAGTCTCTGTGGGCGGCGGCAGGGTCGTGGTCAGCGGCTCTGTTTTGGGCGATACGTAACTGCTCGTTCCCGCCGTCCGGCAGGAAACGAGCAGCAATACCGCGATACAGAGGGCGAAAACCTTAGCTCGCCGGCTCAACATCCGGGAATTCGGTAATGGAGGCGAAGCGGTAACCCTGCGCCCGGGCCGTACTGACGAAATCACGCAGCAGAGCAACATTGGTGGTACTGCAGGCGTGCAGCAGGATCACCGAGCCGTTATGGAGTTCGCCGACGAGCTGGCGCAACGCGGCTTCCCGATCCGGCTGATCATCAACTTTCCAGTCAACATGGGCCATGTCCCAGAAGACCGCGCGGTAGCCCATCGCATGATAGATGGCGAGCGTGCGCTCACTGAAGGCACCCTCCGGCGGGCGCATATAGGGAGCGACTTTCAGTCCGGTTGTCTCTTCGTAAAGGATTGCAAGATCCTCAATGTCCTTGGCCACCGCCTGAACGCCCTGTTCATCAAGCAGTCTCACGCCGTTATGATGCATGAGCGAATGATTGCAGACCGTATGTCCTTCGAGCGGCATGCGGTCGAGCGCCGGCCGCGCCTGATCTATAAAGGCCTTGGTAATGAAGAAGGCGATCGGCAGATCAATCTCCTTCGCGATGTCGAGAATCTTGGTCGTGTTGTTCTCATACTCGTAGCCGCAGTCCATGGTCATGAAGATGACTTTCTCATCAGGATCCGGATGCTGCCAGATGCCGTTGAAACGGTCCGCCATGACGGTCACATCAATTACACCAGGGCGGTAACCCGAACCCACCTTATCCGCCGAAACACGGTCATACCACCAGTTGTTCGAGCGGTTTTCGTATTGAGCAAAGTCCTCCGCCTTCAGATCTGCAGCTGCCGTGCCGATCACTTCCGGCGCGGGCGGCTCGGTCGTGGTCGGTTCGGTTGTCGGTTCCGCGGTAGTGGTCGGCGGAAGCGTTGTCGGCGCCGCAGTAGTTGTCGCTGCTGTGGTTGTTGGCGGACTCGTTTCCGTCGCGGGCTTGTATGTCTCATCATTTGACTTACAGGCGCCCAGAAGCAGGCTAAGGCAAAGGATGACGGCAACAAAACCCCGGCGGGTGGCTCTGGCGGGCTTTACAGCATTACTCATGTATGACTCCTCCCAAATTAAACTCCCGAACCCGAAGTGCTTCAAGTACTTCGCGGCCGGAACACATAGAGTATAATACAGCAATTTTTACATTTGGCTAGTCCCGGCTAACTGGTTTTTAGCACAGCTCCTGAAGGCGAATTAAAAAGATGCATGGCGGGCGGCGGCGCTTGCAGGGTATCTGCTGCTCCAAGGCAGAAGCTTCGGTCCGGATCAGCGGATCATCCAGATAGATTTTACTTTTCCGCTCTTTTGACTATCCAAAGACTCCATGTTGTCAAACAAGCCTCAATTTTGAATCTATATTGGCAATTGTGCATGTTTGGCGGCCAAATAGACAGGCAGGCAGATAAGTGAACTAAAGGAAGGAAATCAGCCAGAACCCGCCCTGACAGCCAGGAAATCCTCCATAGATGCAACACGAAGCCCCAATACCTCCATGTAAGTGGCATCCTTAAGCTGCTATATGTTCCAGAATTGAGCAGTGAGTGTCTCATCTTTCATCGCAGCCTGAAGAAAGTGCTGCAAACCTGTACAGCAGGTATCGGCAGGCGCCTACTTAAGAGTGAACCAGGCGCTGTGAAAAGGAGAGAAGCGACACAACTCCAAAACTTGGCCATTCCACACTCGAATTGGACAAAAAAGCGTGTTGTGTCAGCAAAAGCTGACACAACTCCAAAACTTGGCACATCAGGCAAGTCAGAAGTACTGGATTTTCTCAGCCACCCCTTTGGACTGTCATTCGGTTGCAAGCCAATCTGAGGCTTTGGGTAAAACCTTTTTCAAGCCTTCCTTGAAACACCGCTGTTTTAGCGTAGCTTACGTTCGAATACTTTGAAGGTAGTTCCTACAATTGTTAGCTGGCGATCAGCTTCTCAAATTGCCGGAATGAGAAAGATATGTGATCGGATAGCGAACGACGAGGATGATGAGCATGCTTCTTAAAGGTATGGGGGTGATCCAGGCACGCTTGCCCTGAAAAGGCAAGGTGAAGGGTGATACCGCCCAGCGCGCCGTGCGCCACCTTTTCGTGGTCAAAGTAAGCTGGTATCCAAATCGTTTTTTGGATTACACGCTATTTTGGCCAGAATCGGGGCCTTTGTGGTCAAAGTAGCCTGATATCCAAATCATTTTTTGGATTACACGCTGTTTTGACCAGAAACAGGCCCTCCGTGGTCAAAGTAGCCTGATATCCAAATCGTTTTTTGGATTACACGTTATTTTGACCAGAAACAGAGCCTTAGTGGTCAAAGTAGCCTGGTATCCAAATCGTTTTTTGGATTACACGCTATTTTGACCATGCTCGCCGCGCAGCGACCTGCGCGGCGGGCGCGACCCTACCCAGTCGTCCTCCCGGCATGCACACCCACTCCCCGATATTCCTGATGTGCACCCGTTGTCACTCTCCTTACACAAGTCAGTTTTCTCCACAACCCCTGATGCAGGAGCACCAATACAAGCTGCTATGGCGCCAGCTCACAAGTTGCTATTCCGCCAGCTTCATGTGGAGAAGCCAAGGCAGCATGGTATCAAGCTGAGGCGCAGAGACCCCTCTCAAATCCCAGGCAGAGAGCAGTACGCTGACCCCTAAACGGCGATGAGCGACAACAAACGACACTCTCAAATACCAGGCAGAGAGCAGTACGCTGACCCCTCAGAACAGGAACAATAGTCATTCATGACGCCCTGCCGGAAGCACAAGCGCCCGCTCAAACTGAAATTCTGCCCGGAAAAGTTCCGACCACGCTCAGGGCAGAAGCTCACCCAGCTCCGTCTGTGAAAAGTGATAGCTTCGATTGCAGAAATGGCAGATCAGGTCGATGCCGTCCGGATCAGCCGCCAGCTCCTCCCTGTCGCCAAGCCCCAGCGCCGCCAGATTGCGCCGCATGCGCTCGCGGCTGCAGCGGCAGCGATAGCTGACCTCCCGCAGTTCCAGAAGGTGGATCCCAGGATCCCCCATCAACAGGTCCATGAGCTGGGCCGGTGAAAAGCCCTCACGCAACCAATAGCTGATTTCGGGAAAGCCCGCCACCCGCTGCTCAATGCGCTCAAGCAGGGCATCATCGACGCCGGGCAGGGCCTCCAGCAGGAGCCCGGCCGCGTCATGCACCTGGTTTCCATCCAGATCCACACTCAGAAACATGACGCCCGGTCGCTGCTCCGAGTGATAAAGGTAAGAAATAAGATCCTGTGCGATCTCGCCCGACACCAGAGGCACGGTTCCAACATAGGGTTCACGCAGGCCAAGGTCACGGATCACCGTCAGGCGTCCGCCCTCCACCGCCGCCCGCACGGCAAGTCGTCCCTGCTGGTCTACCAGACTGGGCAACTGCGGCTCGGCGATCTCACCCCGACAGCTCCCGTCACCCTCAGCAATGACGGTCATCGAACGCAAAGGACCGCTGCAGTCCAGCCGCATGGTGAGATTATCATGTTCTTCCTTAAAACTTGAGGCGAAGAGCAGGCCACCCGTCAGAAAGCGGCCCAGAGCCAGCGTCGACAGCGGGCTCAGCCCATGGAGGCGCTGCGCCTCCTGCACCACGGCACGGCTGCGGCAGGCCACCAGACGAACACGCCCATCGGCGGCCAGCGCCGTCACCAGGTAATCGTCCGGGGCCGCCAGCCGCGGATCATCCCAGTTTAAACTCATCAGAACGTCTCTTTCCTGCTGTCATCATCGCGGCGCCAGACATGGAGAACACGCCGCAGACCACTCCGCGCGACAGGCCAGTCCTCCGCCCGTGGGCGGTCGGCGACCACCTCCATCAGCTCGCCGTCCAGTGTCGCCACTTCGCTGAAGCCCTGTCGGCGGCAGATCTCCTTCAGTCTGTCATCCGCGATCACGCACTCCTCGATCAATGCACGGCTGCGGCGAAAATCCATCGTTCCCGCCCGCCTCCTGAACCAGGTCAGATCGGCGCGGCTATGGCCTTCATGCGGCTCATACTCCACCGTCCAAATCAGAGCATGATCCTCGCCAAGATCAAACCAGGGACTGCCTTCAGCCAGTTCAAGAAAATGCTGCGCTGTCACCCGGTCGAAGATCAGGCAGCCACCCGGGCGGATAAACAGCGAAAGGCGCTCGAAAAAAGCCTCCAGAGCCCCCTCATCACAGAGGTGATTGACCGTATCCAGCATGCAGACGGCGATATTAACGGTTCCATAGAGATCAAGTTCCGCCAGATCCTGTTCCAGCAGCAGCGGCGCCGGCACCAGATCCGCCAGGCGTTCGCGGGCCCTGCTCAGCATTGCGGCTGAACGGTCCACTCCGATAAGGTCAAGGTCCATTTTTGCGAAGCTCTCGAGCAGCCGACCGCTGCCACAGCCCAGATCGAGCAGCAGGGGGCTCTCCCGTTCGCCATCCGCCCTGCGGCGTTCGAGCGCCGTCGGCACATGCAGGGCAACCAGCTGGTACAGGAGCAAAGCAAAGCCGTCCGGGTCCTCCAGTGGCTGAAGTTCATCCCAGGCGGCTGCGATGCTGTCGTATGGATCCTGACTCACGGCGTGGTGCTGTCGGTCGCCTCATTCCCGCTGTCTGCACTCGAAGCATTGTCAGAATCGGTCTTCGGCGTCCGCCCCTCGAGGTAGTCGATCGCGGCGGCAAGCTGGGTGTCCTCTTCCTCCGTCAGCTGAACCAGCGGCTTGTAGGATGCCTCTTCAGAAAGGCTGACCACGAAGTCCGGCTCAAGGCCGTCACCTTCCACCGAATCTCCGCTTGGCAGGTAATAGCGGAAAACCGTAACATTAATGGCGGAACCGTCCGGAAGCATGAAGTAGCGGGTACCGGAGCCCTTGCCATAGGTCTGCTGGCCAATCAGGACGGCCTTTTCCCAGTCGTGCAGACAGCCCGCAAAGAGCTCAGAGGCAGAGGCTGAATTTTCATTCAGGAGAATGGCATAGTGCATCTCCTTCGGAACCGCCATCTGGGCGTCGCTGCGCCAGACTTCCTCATCCGGCCTGCCGTCGGCACGTCCGCGGATACGGGCGATCTCACCCTCGGGCAGGAGATAATCCAGGGCGCCGATGACGGCGGCTGCATCGCCACCCGGGTTGTTGCGCAGGTCGAAGACAATGCGCTTCGCACCCTGTCCCAGCAGGTGATCTACAGCAGCAGTAAACTGCGGCACCAGCGCTCTCGCGTCCAGGAATTGAGTGATGCGAAGATAGCCAATCTGGCGCGTCAGCATGCGATGGCTGACCGCTTCAGTCTGAATGATGGCCCGGGTAATGACCATGTCAATCTGGCGCTGTTCCGATGGGCGGTAGAAGGAAATGGCGACATCCGTCCCCTCCGGCCCCTTGACCAGGGCTGCCAGAGCACTGACATCCTGATACTCCTCGACATTTTCACCGTCAACAATAATCGGGATGTCACCAGCCTGAACACCGGCCTTGTCCGCCGGACCATCCGGCACAACTTCCAGGACCTCAATGAAGCCACCGCGGTTCATCGTAACAGTGGCACCAATGCCGGCATAACTGCCCGACATCGACTCATTCATCGACTCGAGCTCATCTTTGCTCAAATAATACGTATAGGGATTATCGATCCCGCTCGCCACCCCGACAGCCAGTGCATTCAGCAGATCGGCGTCACTGAGTTCCACGTAGAAGTTGTCGTCCAGAGCCTCAAGTGCGGCAAGCAGCTTGGCCGCTGCCTGCTGGGCGTCGGCATCATCGCCTTCAACCGAAATGCGGATGCCGTTCCCAATCAGGTCGGCATCAGGATCGGCCGCGGTTCTGGCAAAAGCCGGAGCCAGCACCCCGCGGGCATAGAGGGTATAAAAAACTACACTGCTGAAAACAAAGGTGACCGTGACGGCCAGCAGAACCGGCAACAGCCAGCCGCGCCGCTGCGGCTGTGCTGTACCGGAATGGGGAGGCCTGAAGCCCGGCGGCTGAAAGCCCGGCTGAGGTGCTGCGGGCGGCGCTTCAAAAGCGGCCGGCTTCCCGTTATCCTGCCCGCCCATCATTAACGAATGCCGCCGAGCAGGAAGCGATCGCTGTAGGGATTCGTGGTTGTCCCGTTGATCGCAACTTCAAAGTGCAGGTGCGGTCCGGTCGATGCACCGGTGCTGCCAACACGCCCGATGATGTCACCCTGGCTGACCTGCTGACCAACAGAGCAGTCCACATACTGCAGATGCGCATAGGTTGTGGACAGGCCGTTGTCATGCAGGATGGTGACGTAGTTGCCATAACCTGTCTTACTGGCTGTGGTCGCCTCACCCTGGAAGGGAGCCGATGCAATCACCACGGTGCCCGGCAGAGCGGCACGCACCGGCGAACCCAGCGGTGAAGAGAAGTCAATGCCGTAATGGAAGCTCTGAGCCCCGGTAATCGGATGGACACGGGGACCGTAGTGGCTTGAGATGTACTGGATGGACGAGCTGTGCAGCGGCCAGAGCATGGAAACGGCGGGTAAGGAAGGCTCTGTCGGTGCGGCGGTCGTCGGCGCGGTCGTTGGAGCCGCCGTCGTCGGCGCAGCCGTTGTCGGCGCCGCGGTGGTCGGTGCCGCAGTCGTCGGCGCGGCAGTTGTCGGCGCCGCTGTGGTCGGTGCGGCGGTCGTCGGAGCCGCCGTCGTCGGCGCAGCAGTCGTTGGAGCCGCAGTTGTTGGGGCTGCGGTCGTCGGTGCTGCGGTTGTCGGCGCAGCGGTCGGGGCCGCTGTCGTCGGAGTTGCTGCAACCGTCTGGGCTGCCGTCGGCGCGGCGGTCGGGGCCGGCGTCGTCGGAGCAGCTGCTGCGGCATCGGCTGCCGCCTTGGCAGCAGCGGCGGCCGCTTCCGCCTCCTGGCTGGCACGCAGGGACTCACTCACTCTGGCCGCCTCCGCTTCACGCTGGAGTCTGGCCGCCTCATCGGCTGCGGCCTGCGCCGCAGAAGAAGAAGCCAGCGCCTCCCGCTCCCGCCGGGCGTTTTCAATCGCGCGCAGCTGGGCATAAAGCTGATCCAGATCCGCGTTGATCTCCTCACTCTCCGCCTCAAGCGCGGCGATGCGCGCCGAACGGGTGATGATTTCACCTTCAGCACTGTCCAGGTCGGTAGCGACAACTTCCATGTCGTTGGCGAGCGCCTCAAGCTGACGCTCGACGGATTCAAAGAAAGCCTCCGCCTGCTCCGCCGTTTCTTCGGCATCCAGGCGGGCATCGTCGGCCACCTGCTGCAGACCGCGCAGCTCATCAAGCATGACGGCATCCTGCTGTGTGATCAGGTCCATCAGGCGCATGTTGGTGAAAAAGCCGCCGATGCTGTCTGACTCCAGAAGAATCTCCAGCGTCGAGCGGTTACGGAAACGGTAGAGGCTGACGATACGATCCTCGTAGGCCTCCTGCATATCGTTGGCATTGTTGACGGCGATATTGTAACGCTCAAGCGAGAGCCGCAGCTCTTCGCGGGCCAGCTCAAGTTCGCGGCTGAGGCGCTGATGTTCAGCCTCAGTATCCGTCTTTTCCTCCTTGATGGCATCCAGACGCGCCTGCAGACTGTTGCTGTGCGCCTCATGAGCCGACAGAGAAAGGCGGGCGGCCTCAAGTTCCTGACGGTTACGTTCACGTGCGGCGATGAGTTCGGCCTCAGTCGCTGCCGTAACGGGAGCGGGAAGACTCCAAATCGCCGGGACGGTCGTCAATACCAGCAGAAAGCTGATCAAAATGGCGATCCGTTGTTTGCGCTTAGTCTTCATATTAAGTAAACCTCCTTGGCTCACGGCTAGACCTGAACATGTCTGCGTACCGACAGAGCGCTGCCGGCCGCACCAATCAAGATGCCAAGCCCGAGATTGATGACGAGAACCCGCCAGGCAATGCCGGAGAGCGGCAGCATCATATTGGTTGCCGTGAAGGGCGAAGATTGTACGTCATCTACAACCCGGCCCACCATGCTAGTATACAGCTTATCGTAAGAGAAATATATAGCGGCGAAGGACAGCAGAGCCCCCACCGTCCCGATCAGGGCTCCCTCCAGGACGTAAGGTGTACGTATATAGAGCTTCGTTGCGCCCACATATTTCATGATCGCGATCTCTTCCGACCGCGCCAGTACTGAAATCCGCACCATGTTCGATATGATGAAAAGTGAAACAATGCACATGACCGCGAAGGCAATCAATGTTGCCGTGTTGACCACCCGCACGATGGAGTTCAGCGTCCGCATCGTACGCTCGGCGACATCAACGTTCTGCACACCGGGGTAGGCACGGATCTGGGCGGTAAAGGCATCCACCTCCTCGGGATTGACGAGGCGGACCTGGAAGGTGTACTGCAGCTTTTCAAAGGGAAAGGAATCCAGAGCCTTGGCCGAATCACCCATTCCCGCACGCAGCAGTTCATAGTTTTCAAGAGGCGTCAGACGCTTCCAGGACAACACATTCGGGTCGCTTTCAAGATAGGCTTCGATCGCCTGACTCTCCTCGGGCCTGAGTTCATTGCTGCACCAGACCTCGACCGGCGGCTGCTGAGCGATCACACGGGCGCTGTGATTCGCAAGCAAAGAAACAGTGGTAAAAGCCCCGAGCAGAACCAGCATCAGCGTCACTGTCGTCAGTGAAGCAATGGTCACCAGCGGGTGACGCAGCATATTCAAAAGACTGTCACGAATCAGATTAAGAACTTTACGCAGTGCCATTATCGTATCAACGCCGTTTATAGTAGTAATCATAGCTGGTGAAACCGCGGCGCTCCTTCTCGGCAGCCCCGGCCTCCTCGGCCAGCTGGGACGGACTGACTTCACCATTGCGGATGGCGGCCATTTCTGCGAAAAGCTCCTCGCTCCCGAGCGTCTCGTCGAGAGCCTTCCGGCCGCCTACAAGATCAAGCAGATTATTGTCCAGATCCGAGTAGAGCGCACGATGGGCATCACGGACGAGACGGCCGTCGGCGATCTCAATGACGCGTTTTTGCATGCGGTTGACCATCTCCTGATCATGAGTACAAACAATGACGGTCGTGCCGTTATGGTTGATTTCCTCAAGCAGAGCCATGATCGACTCCGAAGTGGCGGGGTCAAGGTTACCTGTTGGCTCATCGGCAAGCAGCATGCCGGGATTGTTGACCATCGCCCGGGCGATACCGACACGCTGCTGCTCTCCACCCGAAAGCTCGTCCGGCCGTGCTTTCTCACGCGACCTTAGACCGACGGTGCTGAGCACCATCGAAACCTGCCGGCGGATATGGCGACTTGACTCGCCCAGTATTTCCATTGCAAAGGCGACATTATCAAAGACCGTCATCGACGGAATCAGGCGGAAGTCCTGAAAGACCATGCCGATGCTGCGCCGCAGATAGGGTACCAGCCCGGAACGCAGTCTGGTCAGGTCCACATCGTCGATAAGGATACGGCCGCTGTTGGGCCGCTCCTCACAGGTAAGAAGCTTGACGATCGTTGATTTTCCCGATCCCGACTCCCCGATAATAAAGACGAACTCACCGTCCTCGATCTCAAAGGAAACATCGTTGAGAGCAAGGGGCGACTCCGGGGTATAGGACATGCTTACGTTTTCAAAGCGTACCAAAGATATTCACTCACCGTCGGCAACGGCAGTCACCCTCCGGGGCACTTGACCGTTCGCGCCGTATCATGAACCGAAGAACGGTCCGGCTTAATTACGCCACCATTTCGCCGCCCGCGAAGAGCTGAGCGAAGCACGGTCCTGCTTCTCAAGGTAGCGGCGCACCATGGCGGCCAGCTTGAAAAGGACGGCATCGTCGAAAATGCGCAGATCCAGACCGGTGATTTTCTGCACCTTGTCCAGACGATAGACCAGGGTGTTGCGGTGTACAAAGAGTTTGCGGCTCGTCTCAGAACCGTTGAGGTTGTTCTCAAAGAACTTCTGGATGGTCAGCAGCGTCTCACTGTCGAGTGAGTCGTAGCAGTTGTCCGGGAAGACCTCGTCAAGGAACATGTGGCAGAGTGTCGGCGGCAGCTGATAAATCAGGCGCCCCAGGCCCAGCTTGTCATAGCGCATCAGATAGGATTCAGATTCGAAGATCTGACCCACCGTCAGTGCCAGAGACGCTTCACGATAGGACTTGGCACAGTCCTTCAGCGTATCGGCAGGCATGCCGATGCCAATGCGAACCTTCGCCATGGTTTCTGCATTCAGTGTATCCAGTATCTGCGTGCCCAGCACATCGGCTTCTTCACGGCGATCTCTGTCAAGCTCCTTGAGCAGAACAATGGTCTCCTCATCAATGGCAATCAGGAAATCCTGCTTACGCCGCGGGAAAAGGCCCTGCAGTGTCTCAAGACACTCCAGACTGTCGCCTTCCTCCACCAGGATGAGATACGCCTGACGGGGCGCAGCATAGGGCACCTTGAATTCACGCGCCTTCAGCGGAATATCACCGGGCAGCTCATTCTCCAAAAGGATATTCTTGAGCAGCGCCAACCGCTCCTCTTCCATCGAGCCATCGGCCAGCGCGGCAACAATCCAGTTGGTGAGCAGACCCAGATAGGACTGGGAGACCGCATCACTGCCCTGAACAAAAAGGACAAACTCCATCTGATTCGCAAGCTGAATGTACTGGAAACAGCGATCGTCGCCGACCACGGTCAGGTCTTCACCGCCTGTGATCGCGAGAGCCTCCTCATCGGGCTTGCCAACCAGATCCGGATTCGTCGCGGCAATGACACGGCCCTGCATATCAACAACGCCGGCTGTCCTGTCGAGGAACTCAGCCGCTTTTCGGATCACCTGATTGACTTCGTCCATGGGCTTTCACCTTTCTTCCTGTCGCTTCACAGCCGCAGGTAACGCCCCACGGCAGAATGTGAACTTCGTAAGTTTAACGTTCACACGATAAGTGTGCAAGTTGGCTGTTATCTAATCGTCATATTATCGTAACATAAAGCCAGACCCTTGCCCGCTGCAAAAAGCGTTTATTCATCAGCCAGCTTGATACACGTCGGGAATAAGCGGGTACGAATATGGAGAAAGCAATAAGACTTGGGCAGCGAACGGCGTTCTCAAGAGCCGAAGGAGGCCACAAGCCTGAAAGAATTACAGGCACTCCTGCCCACAACAACTTCTGACGAGCTTAGCGTGAAATGGCAGATTACAATTTCACGCGATCTTGACCTAAGCGGTTAATAATCGGATGGGTAACATCCATTTCTATATCGATATGGGGTGTCATCATTAAGAGCTCAAAGGAGAAATAGAAAAGGTACGGATAGATCGGCTCCGCCATTGGCGCAGTGTTCTGAACAGGCAGAAAGAGAGCAAACTCGCCGTAAGCCGGCGGTTCGCGGAGAATGGTATTAGTCGAAACACCTTCTATTATTGGTACTGTTTTATTACTGATCCCAACAAATCCATCGTAATAGAGTCGTCCACATCCATGAAAGTGGAATCTGAGAACCGGCCGAGGAAGCAGAAATGCGGCTACTCATCTGTTGGCAAGTTCAGCGGGTCCTCTTCTCCAGATGCGGCAGACCTCTCCTGACTACATTCGCATTGATGCTTGTTTCGTGCACCCGGAACGCCAAGAGCAGCAGGCCAGGGATCCTTCGACTTCATATCTGGTTCAACTCTCGAATGGCATCCGCATGGATTGTTATGTCTTCATTCAAAGAAAACGATCTTCGGTGGCTGCTTACGTCCTGAAAGGAGCTGCGTCATGAGAATCAAGAATCCCCGTCATCCGATCTATCTGACCGTCGAAGCGACGGATCTCCAAGGCTCGATGTCATAACGTCGAAGCCCTCTTTTATTGGGTGAGAAATCACTGTTTCTTTTGCCCGTGCTCCGGTACCGGAGCACAACAAAGATCACCATTGAGCCAGCCGCAAGCAAAATTCGGAGCTCCTGCTCAGGTTCCCGGGCACAAATGCGTGTTTGACCTCTCCTGGTCGCTTTTCACATTCTCATTTCAGGGCAGCACAGCAAGTGTCGCCCGCACAACTGCTTCCTTTCAATTCGTTTGCCGCCGCTTTGCGATGAAAGAATAAAAAAGAGAAAGCGGCGGTGCTGCACCGCCAGGTGGAGTAAATTGGCGTGGTCAAGTTTTTCTGCTCCTGCCCCGATTTGGGGGCACAAACGCCCTTTTTTGGCCAGCCGTGGACAAGTTTTTCTGCTCCTGCCCTGTTTTCGGGGCACCAGCGCATTTTTTGTCCACCCTTGGACAAGTTTTTCGTTCCTGCCCCGATTTGGGGGCACAAACGCCCTTTTTGGGCCAGCCGTGGACAAGTTTTTCTCACCCTCCCCCGTTTCGGGGCCCCAAACCCCCTTATGTGCCCGTCGTGGACAAATTTTTGGATCCACACCCCCGTTACCGGGACCCACACAAATTTTTT
>JASGUW010000085.1 GCA_030055235.1 Bacillota bacterium | reverse complement strand
TTCCGGTTGCTCGATTGCACGATTGCTTTTTCTTGGCTCAGATCATCTGGGCCTGCGCCTCCTTGAGCAAAATTTCCGTTCTGGACACTTTTCGAGCCTCCAGGCCGAGCTTCTGCCGTCCAGAGCGAAAAAATTGCACAGAAAACGGCTTCAGGTGAGCAAAATTTCCGTTCTGGACGGAATCGGAGGCTCTTGGACCGGTTCAGCCTGTCCAGAGCGTAAAAATTGCACAGAAAACCGCTTCGGGTGAGCAAAATTTCCGTTCTGGACGGATTCGGAGGCTCTTGGACCGGTTCAACCTGTTCAGAGCGTAAAAATTGCACAGAAAACAGCTTCGGGTGAGCAAAATTTCCGCTCTGGACGGAATCGGAGGCTCTTGGACCGGCTTCGCCTGTCCAGAGCGTAAAAATTGCACATTCGACCTCGTGTATCTGTGAAAGTGTCGCTCAGGCTGCTCTGTAGCTGCTTCTCCGCCGCCGCACCCGCCAGCTGTCGCAGCCGCCGCATTTTTATCTCATTCACGCGCAGCCGCCGGAGGCACTTGCATCAGCCCTCAATACGATAGACGACGGCGTTCTGATCGGCAGGGAAATAGGCAACTGCGACGCCGGCTTCCTCGAACCATGCCTCATCGACCTCATACTCCGGATTCGACCGCAGCGAATCGTCGACAATCACGTAGCGGATGCCGCGCTCACGAAACCAGCCGTAGGCGTCGGCCCAGGAAGCCCACTCGCCGCGCCAGATGCGCAGCAGTTCCTCGTGGCGCGCGGCCGTATTATAGCCGGCCGACCAGGCATAGTAGCCATGGCCGTACCAGCTGAGGCGGCCGCTGAGGAAAAAGGCGTGGTAGTGCCAGGGAGGGGTCAGCAGGATCTCGCGCGGCCGGGTTTCTTCCTCCAGCCATCGTGTCAGCTCGGAATCCAGATTGATTTCCACGTGTCCGCGGTTCATATAGCGATAGCTGAAAAGATCCACCATCCCGGTCGCCGTGAGGACCAGGGCCAGACAGACGGCGAGTGCGCGCGTCAGCAGCCGCACGGGCAAATGCGCAGGCATGCCGCACAAGCGCGCGTCTGCACCCTGATGCTTCACATGCCAGAGCTGCAGCAGCAGATCGGCAATGGGAAGGGAGCCGAACATCAGCGTCATCATGATGTACTTGTGATTGACGGTGATGTCGGGCGTCAGTGAAATGCAGAAGGCGAAGAGGGTCGGCAGCAGGAAACTGGCGGCCAGGAGGCCGCGCCAGCGATCGTCCGCCCGGCGTCGCACGAAGCAAAGGACCGCAGCGACAATGATCAGAGGCAGCGCCAGGCCGGTCAGCTCGACGAGGTAGGCGAGGACGCCGGGCACGGAACGGTCGGTGGCCAGGAAGCCCCAGTGCCAGCCGGTGGCGTAGTCGGCCTGGGCCTGGGAGAGGGCGGCGGCGGTCTGGTACCAGGCTTCGGGGCGTCGGATGGGCAGGAAAAGGAAGCCGCCCAGAACGGTGCCGATCCCGGTGGCGAGGGCGGTCAGGAGGTGGACGAACTTCGCGTAAGAAAAAAGCCCCATGACAAAGAGGATCATAAGCAGGGCGACGGCCACGGAGCCATGCCACCAGGGCAGGGCGGCAGCCAGGCAGACAGCGGGCAGCAGGGGACGCCAGCGGGTCGGCGCGTGCCAGCCGCCTGTTGGCGACGCGCCCTGCCGCAGCAGCGGCAGCAGCCACAGCAGGATCAGCAGGGCGAGCGCAAAGCCGAAGAGAAAGTGCCGCTGATTGGCGTAGACATTCAGCGTCCACAAGCCCCAGTCGTCGTGGGGCTGGCGGCCGATGAAGCCGCGGATTTCGAGCCTGCCGCTCCCCAGCCAGGCGAAGACGGCGAAGGAAGAGCGCAGCAGGAGCAGGGTCGGAGCCAGGCAGAAGGCGGCCCGGCGACCGCTCCAGACTTCGGCGAACGTGCCCAGCAGCACAAAAGCGGCTACGGTGCCAATGGCGGAGGACAGGTTGATGGCCCAGGCGAGCGGCAGGCCCAGGTAGTGGAGGTTGCCGCAGAGGACGTAGAAGAGGGCATGCCAGCGCAGGCCGGCACCGGCGAAATGGGGGTAGTCACTGGGAATGTTTTGGCCTTTTGCGAAGCTCGACACCAGGGCCGTATGCGGCGCATAGTCGCTGAAGACCGACAGGCCGGCGGCCAGGCGGCCGTTTGTCTGGTGGAGGGGATAGCCGCCAAGCAGCCAGGCGACCCAGACGAAGAGCAGCAGGACGGCGAGGTAGTAGATCTGCGGGCGCTGCGGGCGTCTGAATTGTGGGCGCCGGCCAAAAAGGAGGGGCAGGACGGGAAAGAGGAGTGTCGCGAGGTTCGCGGCCAGGAGGGGATGGACACGTCCGGCGAGGAAGCGCCCGGCGAGCCAGGCATAACCGTAGAGACTGGTGGTCAGCAGGACGAGGCCGCAGAGGGTGGCGGCGACGAGGCGCGTCAGCGCGGGCGGGCAGAGCTGGCCGGCAACGAGGGGGCGGTCAGGGGTGACGGCGGTGGAGCGGCCAAGCGCCGCATCACCGGTCAGCGCCGCCAGCAGAATCCAGAGGAGGGCGATCATCAATCGGAGGGGCAGGCGGGTCGAGCTCGGCGACGCGACGCAGGGGCCCGCGTTCGGTGCGGCTGACCAGGTAGCGGGGGCGCCCCTTGACCTCGTGATAGATCTTCCCGATGTAGAGGCCAATGAGACCGAGGGCGATCATGATGCCGCCGCCGATCAGGAGGAGAAGGAGGATGACGGTGGTGAAGCCGGACGCGGCGCGGTCGAGCAGCTTCATGACCAGGGTCTGGATGCCCAGGATCAGGGCGAGAAGCCAGAACACACCGCCCATCGCAACAATGAGGTGGAGGGGGGCGGAGGAGAAGCCGGCGATCGCGTTGATGGAGAGGCGCAGAAGGGCGCGGACGTTCCATTTGCTGTGGCCGGTGGTGCGGTCGTCGACGGAGAAAGGCATTTCGACGCGGCGAAAGCCGAGCCAGGAGGAGAGGCCGCGGAAGAAGGTTTCGCGCTCGCCCAGCTCACGCCAGGCATCGACCACGCGGCGGTCGAGGAGCTTGAAGTCGGAGGCATTCCGGAGGTCAATCCCGGAGGCGCGGTGGAAGATGCGGTAGAAGCTGTTGGCGGCGGCGCGGGCCAGGGGGTTTTCGCTCTGGCGTTCGATTTTGACGCCGTCGACTACCTCATAGCCTTCTTCGCGCCAGAGGCGGACCATCTCGGGGATGTAGCGCGGCGGAAACTGCAGGTCGCCGTCGAGGACGACTGCACAGTCGCCGGTGACCGCGTCGAGGCCGGCACAGAGCGCGGCTTCTTTGCCAAAATTGCGCGAAAAGCCGAGCAGGCGAATTTCGGGATGAATGGCGGCGGCCTGCTCGAGTTTGGCCCAGGTCTTGTCTTTGGAGCCGTCGTCGATCAGGATCAGCTCGCTCTCACAGTCGGGGATCGCCGCGACAGTCTGTGTCACGGCGGCGACGGTCAGGGCGACCTGTTCTTCCTCGTTGTAGAACGGTATTACGATAGAAAGGCGCGTCTTCTGCATGTCAGGAATTCTAGCACAGGCTGGTCGGCGTCAGATCGAATTGTTGCCAACTTCCTTACCTGTGCCAGAAAACACTTCTGTGTCCGTCCGAATCAGATGCCTGTGCTGTCAAGGCAATCGCCTTCTTCTCGACGTAATACTGATGGCAGGCGGCGCGGATCTTGTTTTCTTCAGAGACGCAAATGAAGTGATATACAGAAAACTGGTGCTTTTCGATCATTCCCTCTATGTGCTTGCTCATTTTGTTGCCATTATCAGGGTGTCTAAACTCACTTTTTAGAAGTTTGTCATCAATAGGTTGGCACAGGAAATATCGAGCGCATAAAACAAACTGAATTCATAGATCATTCGATAGTAATACTCAGAAAGAGGAAGTTGCTTTTCATAAACAGTGAAATAGCCTCAATCTAACTAATAGCTGCCATCGAAGTGTCGGAAGAGGGCGAGACTAAAACAGAGCTTTTGACACCCTAATCATGATAAGCTTTCGAAATTATTCTGCTCCGATATCTGCTTGCATTCATGGTAGATGCCCCTTGCATTTTCGCTTGCCAAAACACATTGCCTAATCAATTCGCTTTTGCCTGCTCTCCTGCGTCCGTGAATAAGGGCACAGACTGCCCTTCATCGGCAATCATCTTCCTCAATCGCTTTTCTCGACTGTTCTCCCTAAAAACTTCATTTTACTCAGCTCCGTCCGACTCGGTTTGATCCGAGTAAAGCATGTTGCGTCGAAATCCCTGTTTTAAATGTTTAAGGACAGTAGAGGCAGGTGGCTTCAGGGCAATCGCTTTGTGTGTCCAAGGTTTATATTCGTAAGCTGCGGAACCTTGAAATATGTGCTGCCGGGGAGTCTGGATGTATTAGAAAAATGGCTGCGGAGAGGGTGCCAAGCCGTGTCGCTTATTACGAGGTTCTGACACGCACCGCAGCAGAAGATGACGCGAACATGGAGATGCTGGTATTTTCACCTGTTCTCAAAAAACAGCAGGAGCGCAGCTTTATACCCCATGCCTCTCGCTTTGCTCAAGACACAAAACGGCATGAATTGTTAGTGCTGAGCGTCTAGCGGTATCTAATCCGTTTGTAACCCGTTTTCGATTTGGTTTTGAACGATCAAACTTGCGAAAGATTGAAATTTTGCTCGAGATGGCAAGCGGCGGTGTAGTTTTTCAAGCTTTCGCAGTTTTATAGCCCATGCTTCTGCTTCGCTCAAAGCACAAAACAATATGAATCCTTGGTGACGAGCACATAACACCATCTAACTCGCTTCACGATTCATTTTTCCTGCTGTGGTCAACTTTTTCTGCTCCTGACCGGATTTGGGGGCACCAGCGCAATTTTTGTCCACCCCTGGCCAGAAATCGGGGTTTGTGCCCGGTTTCGGGGGCATAAACGGTCTTTTTTGGCCAGCAGTGGTCAATTTTTTCGTTCCTGCCCCGGTTTCGGGGCACCAGCGCAATTTTTCCCTATTGTGTCAAGCCCGAAAGCCCTGTGTATCAGTGCTTTGCGGGAACGGGGTTTGAGTGATTCCAATGGAACGAGCCGGTGGTAGTTCGCAGAAATAATTATTTAGGGCAATGACCCTGTTGGACAGACGTGCGGACACCCGTGTTATGGATAGGCGGAACGACAGAGGATAGGACTCGTTCCAGATCACGAAC
>JASGUW010000084.1 GCA_030055235.1 Bacillota bacterium | reverse complement strand
ACTCCAAAAGTTGGCAAATCTATCTTCATTTTTGGCAAAAAAGCGAGTTGTGTCAGCGAAAAGTGACACAACTCCAAAAGTTGGCAAATCCATCTTCGTTTTTGGCAAAAAAGCGAGTTGTGTCAGAAAAAGCTGAATCAAAAACGGGCTGGTAAATGGGTCAGATACCGCTATACGCTCAGCACCAACGCTTCATGCAGTTTTGTTCCTTGAGAGAAGCAGTGGCATGGGCTATCACAATAGGGGGGCATCCTCTATAAGGTTTCACAACTTTTTACGTCATCTTGCTCATAATCATTCATGCTGATTCACATTGCCATTGAAACATGCCTGCTCTTGTTAGAACCGGATACGTCAATAAACCGGCTTAACCGTACCCCCTTTTTATAAGCACGAAACTTTCCACTGCCTTTGCCGCGCATCGTCTATCGTTTCTATAACAGACACGCAAAAGAACATGAAATGAGGGGCGGGCGACGGCAGCACTGACAGCAAATAAAGACATACGGTGTTATGCACTCTGGAAAGTGAAAAGCGTACAAAGGAGATGACAGCAGCCGTCCGGAGGCACAGAAAAAGCAGCCACTATGAGAATATTCACTGCTGCTGCAACCACATTCCATGCAAAGGCGTATTAAGCGCACACAAAAAGCATCTTTATACAGCCGCAGCTTCTTAAAAGATTCTTAGCACCTCGAACGGGGGACTGTGGCAAAATGTATGCGGTCGCATAGTAAAAGGAGGAAAACTCGAGAGCTGTCATGTCTGAAAGCAAAACCCCAGCTGCACGTTCATCCCCTTCCGCGTCCTCGAAAACACACGGCCTCTTCCCCCTGATCAGAGAGTTTCTGCGTTATACAGTCGTTGGCGGCATATCCTTCCTCGTTGATCTCGGTGTCATCTATCTTGTCCGTGAGCATGTCTTCGGCGGCGCCCGTAACGATGCCGTCCGCCTTGGCATCTCCGTCGCCCTCGGTTTTCTGGCCGGCCTCCTCGTCAACTATTTGCTCTCACAGCTCTTTGTCTTCACCGCCCCCGGCCAGCAGGAGCGGGGCCGCTCCGTCTCCGCCTTCGCCCGCTACGCCATCATTGGCATCATCGGCCTCGGTCTGACCGAGCTGCTGATGCTCATCGGCGTCCGCCTCGTGGGCGATCACGGCCTCAGATACCTCATCGTCAAAGCCTTCGTCGCCGGCATTGTCCTCATCTGGAACTACGCCGGCCGCCGCCTCTGGATTTATCAGGAAAAGAGTCATTCATGAACCCCAGCAACCAGTCAAGCCCTGACAATAAACAAAAGCCCGTAGCCCTCATCATCGGGGCCGGTCCCGCCGGTCTCACGGCCGCCTGGTCCCTGCTCGAAGAGACCGGCTACCGTCCCGTCATTCTGGAAGCCAGCCATGAAATCGGCGGCATCTCACGCACCGTCGTCCACCACGGCAACCGCATGGACATCGGCGGCCACCGTTTCTTCACCAAATCCCAGCGCGTCAACGAAGTCTGGCAGCGCGTGATGCCAACTCAGGGCGCTCCCTCCCTCGACGACCTGGCACTGGGCGTCCAACGCGACCTGGCTCCCGGCGGCCCCGACCCCGAGCGCGAAGACCGCGTCATGCTCATCCGCGACCGCGTCTCGCGCATCTACTTCCTGCGCCGCTTCTTCGACTACCCCATCTCCCTCTCCTTCGCCACCCTGCGCAACCTCGGCTTCGGCCGCACGCTGCGCTCGGGACTGGGCTACCTGGCCGCCCGCCTGCGCAAACTCCCTGAGACCAACCTGGAAAACTTCTACATCAACCGCTTCGGCAGACCCCTCTATGAGATGTTCTTTGAGGGCTATACCGAAAAGGTCTGGGGCGTCCACCCCCGCGAAATCTCCGCCGACTGGGGCGCCCAGCGCGTCAAGGGGCTTTCCCTCTGGCGCACCATCGCCCAGGCCCTCACCCGCCCCTTCCGATCTGCGGATGCCGAAGTAGAAACCTCTCTCATCGAGTCCTTCCACTACCCAAAGTATGGTCCCGGCCAGCTCTACGAGTGCATGGCTGCTGATATTGAAGCCAGAGGCGGCCGGCTCCACCTGGGCCACGAAGTCACCGCCCTCCACCTGGATCCCGAAAGCCACGCCGTCACCAGTCTGGAAACACGCGGCCCGGACGGCCAAACCCACAGCTGGACGGGCGACGTCGTCTTCTCCACGATGCCCATCAAAGATCTCTGCGCCGCCATCCGGCCCGCCGACCTCGTCCCGCAGGATGTCGCCGCCACTGCAGCCGCTCTGCCCTACCGCGACTTCATGACCGTCGGTCTGCTCATGCGCCGCCTGCTCATCACGAACGAAACGCAGCGCCCTACCCTCTCCGGCTCCGTCCCCGACAACTGGATCTATGTCCAGGACCGCGACGTCCGCCTGGGCCGTCTGCAGATCTTCAACAACTGGTCTCCCTATCTTGTCGAAAACCCCAGGGACACGCTCTGGATCGGACTGGAATACTTCTGTAACGAAGGCGATCCCGACTGGGAGGCCTCCGACGCCGACTTCACCCGCCGGGCTATCAAAGAACTCGCCCAGATCGGCATCATCGATCCCAAAGACGTCCTCGACTCCGTCCGCATCCGCGTTAAAAAGGCCTACCCCGCCTACTTCGGCGCCTACAGGGACTTCGACGCCGTCAGCACCTGGCTCCAGCAGCTGCCCAATCTCATCTGTATCGGCCGCAACGGTCAGCACCGTTACAACAACATGGACCACTCCATGCTCACCGCGCTGACCGCCGTTGACTACCTGAATGGCAGAGCGACCATGGCGGATATCTGGGCTGTCAACACGGAATCGTCCTATCATGAATCGGATGATAATAGAGGCGAAGCCCATGCCTGACCACCGTCAATCCTTCTGGCGCACCGCGCTGGCCATCGCTGCCGCCGTTTTTGCCTTCACCTTTCTGCTCTGGTATATTCTGGGACCCAGCCGCGGCGAACTCCACTCCGACTGCACCGACACCCTGCTCTGGGCTGAGGCCAGCGTCAAGGCCGGCCGTACGCTCGATCCCGACTTTCGCTACGCCGCCCTCCTCCCTTTCGGCGCCGGCCTCTGGTTCGTCCCGCTCTACCATTTCAGCGGCTTCACAGTCCAGACTCTGCTCTGGGGCATGGCCATTTTCCTTTTGCTCTTTGCCGTTTCGCTCGCCTTCTTTTTCTACCGTCTCGGCTGGAGCATTGCCTGGCAGTGCAGCGGCATCGCCATCGTCCTGCTTGGTCTCTCAGCCAGTGCGAAGGCGCGGGAGATCATGTGGCAGCACGTCATCTACTACAGTCTGGCCATCTGGTTTTCCGTTCTTCTTCTGGCCCTTATTCTACGCATCCAGAATGAACGCGGATCCCTCGTCGCCGTCTCCGACCGCCACCCCCAGAGCAGCCTCATCATCGGCCTGGCTCTGGTCACGGCCCTCGCCGCCGGTATCGCCTGTGATGGTTATCATCTCATCGGAATTGTTACCGTCCCTATCGCCTTCGCTCTCTTCCTGGAACGGGTCCTCGCCCGCGCCTGGCGTCACGATTCCCGCAGCTTCAGCGATACCCTGATGCTGCTGGCGCTGCTGGTCTTCGGCTCCATTCTGGGCTATCTGGTATTGCTGGTGCTGCGGCGCGGCGGCATCAAGGCCGGCTACGCCACCGCCTACAGCGGTCTTGTGCCCGCAGACCGCTGGGGAAAGAACCTCTCTCAATTCCTGCCGCAGTGGTTCAACATCATGGGTGTTCAGGCCGGCCAAGCGCGCCACCTCCTGTCCTACGCCGGACTGCGTTTTATTGTCCGTTCCCTGCTCGCCCTCTTCCTGCTGCTGGGACCACTGCTGGCCACGCTGCGCTGGCCCCGCCTGCGTCGCCGTTCGACACGTCTGCTGCTCATCATGCACCACAGCCTCTTCCTGATCCTTCTGTTCTTCTTTATCTTCGGCAAACTCTCATCCGCCTCCTGGCGGCTGCTGCCGCTTCTCGGCAGCAGCCTGCTCTGCCTGCTGGCCTATGCGGAGGACCGCCTTGCCGCTCCGGCCCAGCATGTCAGCGGCTATCGTATTCCACTGGCAAGGGGCGGCGACGACGACAGCTGGCTTGAATCCGGTCGTCGCTCACGTCTGGCCGCTTTGAGTCTCGTTGTTCTGTTCGTCCTCGCCGGCGTCAATGTCACCGGCACCGTGATCGCAAGCCGACAGCCCGCCCCGAACGGCTATCTGGTCAAACTCGTTGAAGAACTGGAAATGCGCGGTCTGGAGCGTGGCTACGCGAGCTTCTGGACAGCCGGCGCGGCGCGTCTGCTGAGCTCAGATCGCCTTGATATCCTTTCCGTTACCCTCAACGGGGGAATCGTGGAAGAATACCGCTATCAGACCAATGTCAACTGGTATCAGAATTCCGATCCGGATAAGCCAAGCTACCTGGCCCTGCGCAGTAACGAAATCGACCCCTTCCTCCAGAGCCAGGTCTGGACACAGTATGAACGCCATTTGACTGACCGCTTCGAAGTCGGCGGACATCTGGTTCTGCTCTTCGACTCTGATATCCTGGCTCTCAATATCCGTCCTGTCCCCGTGCAGCTGGAACCGCTGCCCGAGCCAGCAGAAACCGAAAGCGACGCTTCTGATATGACGGGCACCTTAGACCCGGATGCTTCCGGTGACGCAGATCGTCCGGATACCAGCCAGAGCCGCCCGACTCTCGAACCCGGTGAACCGATCGAACTGACACTTCCTGACAACTGAAGAAAACTGGCGCTTGTCGTGAACCTTTTCCTCGTGATACCATCTCCTGGCATCCTCCCTGCCGGCGTGATGGAATGGCAGACATAGCGGACTCAAAATCCGCCGGGGGCGACCCCATACCGGTTCAAGTCCGGTCGCCGGCACCATAGAAGGCATCATACTTTGATAGAAAGTATGATGTCTTTTTTTGTATGACTGGCATGCCGTCAATCTGTGGTGAAAGTCCACGAGAGGCGTAGCTCTCGACGAACCCCAAAGCGACTTCCAAGGTTTGTTTCGTGAGATACAGGCGAGAAGGAGGGCACCCAAAAATATTGAAACAAAATATATTGCCTATAATGGGACAAGATATTTTTGTTGTAATCAATCTGTTTTTAAACATCAAGGCTGTTTTCATTGAGCAAAAAATCGTAAATATCCATAATCGTAACCCCTTGTTCGTTTCTCCAGAGAGGACTTTTTGTTCCAACAACTATTATTTTCTTGAAGGAATCCGGTACATTTATCAGCGATGCCTGTTCTTGATTCATTTTATCCGCATCGGGTATTGCATAAGCCGACTGAATGTAATATCTTCTGCTTCCGAGATTTGCTACGAAATCAATCTCTAACTGTTTTCTGACATTTTTGCTATCTATCGTTCTGTTTATCTCAACTACTCCGACATCGACAGAAAAACCGCGGAAAATAAGTTCATTGTATATAATATTTTCCATAAGATGTGTTTTTTCAAATTGCTTAAAGCCAAGCAGGGTATTTCTAAGTCCGGTGTCGGTATAATAGTATTTTGAGGGTGTACTGATGTATTTTCTTCCCTTTACATTATAGCGCTCCGCTTTTTGAATTAAAAATGCATCCTGAAGGTATTTGAGATAATCTTTTATTGTCGGTGCGGAAATGCCTTTCATTCCACTACTTTTAAAAGTGTCGGATATTCTTTGTGGATTTGTAAGCGAACCTACCGACGATGCAAGTATTTTCAGCAATTCTTCCATCCCGGAGATGTTGGAAATGCCATATCTTTCACTGATGTCCTTTAAGTAAATTTCATAATTCAAATTACTTAGATATTGAACTTTTTCTTCATCTTTCGAAAGGCTTAAAATATATGGCATACCTCCATACATAAGATAGTCATCCAAAGCATCGTATTTAGATCCACCATAAGACGGGTAATATTCGGAAAATGTCAGCGGTGCTATATGTATTTTGTCTCCCCTACCTCTAAACTCGGTCAAGACATCGGTTGAGAGTAGTTTGGAATTGCTGCCCGTTACATAAGTATCGACATTATTCTTTCTCAATAATCCGTTCAATATTCCGTAAAGCTGAACATAGGAATCTCTGTTTTTTAACTCTTCCTGCGTGATTATCAGCTGAACTTCATCAAGCAGGATATAGTAATGTTCGTTTTTATTGTTTGTTTTTTCTTCAAGAAAAGCATGGAGCCTTTCAGGATTTAAAAACTCAGCGTATCTGTAATCATCCAAGGCTATTGTTATAATTTTTTCTTTCGGCACGCCTTTTTTTAACAAATAGTTATAAAATAAATTGAAAAGCAAAAATGATTTACCGGAACGTCTAATGCCGGTTATAACCTTAATCATACCGTTATTCATTTTTGAGATTAGTCTGTTCAGATATGTTTGTCGCTCAATTATTTTCATAACCACCCACCCTGCTTTAGATTATTGTTAATTTCCGCATTTTTCTAAAACAATAATAACGCAAGCAACAAAGAGTAGCAATTGAACATTTTAGATTTTGCGCATTCCCGCATTTTTTTAAACCTTTAGCAATCGTTTACTTTGAACCCATGGGTAGTCATTTGCACACGTGACCTTCGATTTGCACCCATATACTGAACCTATCGATACCTGCGAATCTCCGATTTCGCTTGATGTGGATTTTCCCCATATCCCTTGGACACAGAGATTTCACCTGTGGCCACGCGATGTACCATCGCTGTTTTTGGTTTATCGTTGAAAACTCTTTTAGAATTTCTATCACACTGACAATAATGCCTCTTTTTATGTTATACCTTGATTTTGTCAGCAAAGAACAAGTAAAAACGCCTGAAACGCTGCAGCACCAGTCGTTTCAGGCGTCCTTCTTTTGACGCAGATTCATAGTGATTTT
>JASGUW010000083.1 GCA_030055235.1 Bacillota bacterium | reverse complement strand
TACATGACAGAGCCAGTGCGCCGCGGACAATGTTCAGGCTCAGTGTCGGACGGACAAAGGACATCTGAAAGGGCTTTTCGGCCGGGATGTCCGTTTCTCCCAGGCTGCCGTCACGGACGCGCTGGACGATGCTGACGACCGAAGAGATGAGCATGGAGCCGACGACGATCCAGAGCAGATTGGTCGTCACAAAGAAGTAGAGCAGGACGGCACTGGCGATGGAGACCGCGGTGACGAGCTTGCGCTTTTTGCCCATCTCAAGAGCCGTTTTAGCCAGCATGAAGCCGACACCAGCCATCATGGCTGAAAGAATGGTCTCTCCGCCCCAGGTCATGACGCGTGAGATGACGCCGAAGATGCCGAAAAGGGCCGTCAGCACAGCCGCCCAGATGACCATGGAGATGCGCTCCTCCCGGTCACGGCCGACCTGACCGGCCAGGACCAGCGTCTCCGCCTGAAAGGAAACAGGCGCGACAGAGCGGAAGGCTCCGGTGGCGATGGCACCGATGATGAAGCCGAGAGAGGTCGGCACGGAAGCGAAGCCGACAGAAAGAGCCAGAAGGCCCTGCGGAATACCATTGAGCACAACGGCAAGCGCCGCCAGCAGGTCCTGCAGCAATGCACCAAAATCCATAATAGGTTCCCCCCGAATGAAGATGCTAGGCATCGTGCCCATCGTTGGCCCGACTGTCAAGCGAAGAAAGTTTCAGAAACCATTCCATTGTACAAAAGTTGAAACGGCATTTCACTTGATTCCATTACCTATATTTTCTAGAATGACTGTTGCTATCACGATTTGGAGGTGACCCATGTCCCATCTCGAGCTCGATATGAGCATCCTCGAGCCTGGACTTCTGGCCGAACTTGATGCCTACATCGAAAGTCTGCCGGATCCGCAGGGCAGCATTATCGCCGTCCTGCATAAAGCACAGGAACTCAACGGCTATCTTCCACGTGAGCTGCAGCTCTACGTGGCGCGCCGCACGGGTCTCCCGACGGCAAAGATCAACGGCATTGTGACATTCTACTCCTTCTTCTCAGAGGTACCGAGCGGAGTGTACACGATCAGTGTCTGCACGGGCACGGCCTGCTTCGTCAAGGGAGCACAGGAAGTCCTCGACCGTTTCCGTGAAGAACTGAAACTTGAAGAGGACGAGCCGATGACAGAGGACGGCCTCTTCTCCATCAACGATGTTCGCTGCATCGGAGCCTGTGGTCTGGCACCGGTCGTTCGCGTCAACGAGCGGATCTTCGGCCATGTCAAGCCGGATCAGGTCAGCGAAATCATCGCTCAGCACCGAAAGGAGGCCGCCGATGCCAGCTAAAGCCAGCGAGCACAGCATGATGGATATCTGCCGCATTGCGGACGCAGCCGCTCTGGCGGAACGCCGTGAAGCGATCCGGTCGCTGATTGCTCTGCGTCACGACGAGGAAGTCGGAATTGCCAAAGTGGAGGAACCCGCAGCGGCTGCTGAGGAAGTTTCGATTCGTCTCGACGGCCGGCGCGTCGTCCGCGAGCTGCTTGTCTGTGGCGGCACCGGCTGCCGTTCTTCCGAATCAGCTCAGCTGATCGAGCAGCTGCGGAAAGAGCTTGCCGCCAACGACATCACGGATGTCGAAGTAATTCAGGTCGGCTGCTTTGGCTTCTGCGCTCAGGGCCCGATCGTCAAGGTCATGCCCGAAGATATCTTCTACGTACATGTCCAGCTCTCTGATGCCGCACGCATCGTCCAGCAGCATGTGATCAAGGGCGAGCAGGTCGCCGATCTGCTCTTCGTCGAACCGTCAACCGGTGAGGCGGTTGTTCACCAGGACGATATGGCCTTCTACGGCAAGCAGATGCGCGTTGTCCTGCGTAACTGCGGCCTGATTGATCCCGAAAGCATTGATGAATATATTGCTGCCGAGGGATATGAGGCGCTGGCCAAATGCCTGACCGAGATGACTCCGGCCGAGGTGACCAGTGTCGTCCAGGAGAGCGGCCTGCGCGGCCGTGGCGGCGGCGGTTTCCCGACGGGACTGAAGTGGAGCCTGGCGGCACGTGAAGTGAGCGATAAGAAGTATGTGCTCTGTAATGCCGACGAGGGCGACCCGGGCGCCTTCATGGACCGCTCCATCCTGGAAGGCGACCCCCACTGCATCGTCGAGGCCATGACGATCTGCGGCTACGCGATCGGCTCCGACGAAGGCATTGTTTATATCCGCGCCGAGTATCCGCTGGCGGTCTCGCGTCTCGAGCTTGCCATCAACGAGGCCCGTGCAGCCGGCCTGCTGGGCAAAAACATCCTTGGGACCGACTTCTCCTTTGATATCCACGTTAGTCTGGGTGCCGGAGCCTTCGTCTGCGGCGAGGAGACGGCCCTGATCCATTCGGTCGAAGGCCAGCGCGGCGAACCGACCCGTAAGCCCCCCTTCCCTGCCGTATCCGGTTATCTGAAGAAGCCAACCAACGTCAACAACGTTGAGACCTATGCCAACATTCCTCCGATCATCCGGAACGGTTCGGACTGGTTCCGCTCGTTTGGTACGGAAAAATCCAAGGGAACGAAGGTCTTCGCCCTGGCCGGCAAGATCAACAATATCGGTCTGGTCGAGGTGCCGATGGGCACGACGCTGCGTGAGATCGTCGATGAAATCGGCGGCGGCATCCCGGATGGCAAGAAGTTCAAGGCTGTGCAGACAGGTGGACCGTCAGGTGGTGTCATCACCGAAAAGGACCTTGATACCCCGATCGACTATGAGAGTCTGACCGCCATCGGTTCGATGATGGGCTCCGGCGGCATGATCGTCATGGACGAAGACAACGACATGGTTGAGATTGCGCGCTTCTATCTCGACTTCACCACGGACGAATCCTGCGGCAAGTGCACGCCCTGCCGTATCGGTTCGCGGCGCATCCTGGAGATGCTGGACACGCTGCTGGCACAGGAGGGCGATGAGGAGATGCTCGAGAAGCTCGAGTCGCTCTGCCTGGCCATCAAGGACACCGCGCTCTGCGGTCTGGGGCAGACGGCCCCGAACCCGGTTCTGAGCACGATGAAGTACTTCCCGGAAGAGTACCTGCGCTATGCACGTCGCGAGGTGCAGAAGGCCTACTCAATCGATCCCGACAAGTGCATCGGCTGCACGCGCTGCGCCCGTGCCTGCCCGGTGAACTGCATCAGCGGCAAGGTGCGTCAACCGCATGTCATTGATCCCGCTGCCTGTATCGCCTGCGGAGCCTGCCAGCAGGCCTGCCCGGTCGGCGCTGTAAACAAGCCCCGTTAAGCGAGGAGGACTGCCATGAGTCAAGAAAACAAATCTGCCGGCATCCCGCTGCCGAACATCTTCGATCGTCCTGCCAACACAGTGACGCTGACGATCAACGACATTCCGGTGACAGTCAACCGCAACTCCACCATTCTGGAGGCGGCGACAAAGGCCGGGGTCCATATCCCGACACTCTGTCATCTGGCGCTCGATGGTTTCGACATCCATTCCGAAACCTCCTCCTGCCGTGTCTGCGTGGTCGAGGTCGAAGGGCGTCCGCGCCTGGTGACCTCCTGCTCCGAGAAGGTCGTCGAGGGCATGGTCGTGCGCACCGACAGCCCGCGGGCCATCCGCGGCCGGCGCACCAACCTTGAGCTGCTGCTGTCGAACCACCCCCGTGCCTGCCTGACCTGCGCCAAGAACCTGGACTGCGAGCTGCAGAAGCTGGCGCGTGACATGTCGATCCGTGAGATCACCTACAAGGGCGAGCGCAAACGTTTCGACATTGAGTACTCGAGCCGCGCGATCATCAAGGATCCGGACAAGTGCATCATGTGCCGCCGCTGCGAAACCATGTGCAACGATGTGCAGACCGTGCATGTGTTGTCGGCGCTCGGCCGCGGTTTCGATTCGGTGGTCGGGCCGGCGTTCCACGCCGATCTGGGTGAGACCACCTGCACCTTCTGCGGCCAGTGCGTCGCGGTCTGCCCGACAGCTGCCCTGACCGAGGTCAACGAGACGAGCCGCGTGTGGCGTGCTTTGCATGATGAGAAAAAGCACGTCGTCGTGCAGGTGGCGCCGGCTGTCCGCGTCGCGATCGGCGAGATGTTCGGCATGGCGCCGGGCTCGATCTCTACCGGAAAGATCGCCACGGCGCTGCGGCGTCTGGGCTTCGACGCCGTCTTTGACACCAACTGGGGTGCTGACCTGACGGTCGTCGAGGAGGCTTCCGAGCTGGTGTCGCGTATTCAGAACGGTGGACCGATGCCGATTCTGACCTCCTGCTGCCCGGCCTGGGTCAACTTCATCGAGTCCCAGTTCCCGGATATGCTCCACATTCCCTCGACGTCCAAGTCGCCGATGATCATGCTGGGCGCCATGGCCAAGTCCTACTATGCCCAGGAGCGCGGTATTGATCCGGACAGCATCGTTGTTGTTTCGATCATGCCCTGTCTGGCGAAAAAGGCCGAGGCTGCGCGTCCCGAGCTCTCCAAGGATGAGAACCAGAACGTCGACATCGTCATCTCGACACGCGAATTCGGCCACATGCTGCAGGAGATCGGCATCGACTTCCCGAATCTGGTGGAGTCCGACTTTGACAGCCTGATGGGTGAGTCGACCGGTGCGTCGATCATCTTCGGCACCACCGGCGGCGTCATCGAGGCCGCCTGCCGCACCGCTTATGAAATCCTGATGGAGCAGCCGCTGGAGCGCGTCGAGCTGACACAGCTGCGCGGTCTGGAAGGCATTCGCTCCGGAACGGTGATGTTCGGCGATACGCCGATCCGCATTGGTATTGCGCACGGACTTGGCAACGCCAGACGCCTGCTCGAGGGACTACGCAGTGGTGAGTATGAGTTCGAGGCAATCGAAATCATGGCCTGCCCCGGCGGCTGCATCGGCGGCGGCGGACAGCCCTACCACCACGGCGATATGGAGGTACTGCAGGACAGGCAGCGGGCGCTCTACCGCGAGGACCGCAACACGCCGCTGCGGAAGTCACACGAGAACCCCATGATCCGCCGCATCTACGACGAATTCCTCGGCACCCCCTACGGCGAGAAGGCACACGAGCTGCTGCACACGCACTACACGGCGCGCGAGAAGATCTAGGCACTGGCGTACTGGGCGGCTCCGGCGGAGCGCCAGAGTTCTGCCCGGAAAGCATTTGCTGCAAAGGAGGCTGTCTCAAGGGAGACGGCCTCTTTTTTGTGTTTTTTGCCGTCTGTGCTCCTTCCCTTTCGAAACCGGACTCCCCGCCTGCCCGTGAACAGGCAGGTTTCTGGCAGCACCAATTGCTCCTGTGCACAGGCCAGGCAGAACTTGCCTTTTGTGAGGGAACGCTGTTCTCCAGGCCCTCAAAGAAGGGCCGCCTCATTTTGAGACGGCCCTCCTGGAAAATCGCGATTGCCCCGGGGATCTACGGTTTGGGCAGGACCTTGATGATCTTCGTCTGGGTCACCTTCACGCCCTTGGCATCGTAGACATCGACGCCCAGCGTGTAGGTATCGGGGGTAACGGGTGTCCAGGGGTAGATGTTCGATGAAACGGGGGTCTTTCGGAAGTTCACCCGGCTGCCGTTGGAGCGCAGGACATAGAACTGGTACTTGTAGGGACCCGTCCCATCCTTACCCCGGGCGGCCAGGTCGATTGTCTGACCCAGCTCATAAGTATCGGACCAGCCGGCGCGGAAGACGGCTATGGACAGCGGCGGTGTGTCAGGAGCCTTAACCGTAATCGTCTTCTCCCGGGTCACCTTTACGCCCTTGGCATCGTAGACATCGACGCCCAGCGTGTAGGTATCGGGGGTGACCGGTGTCCAGGGGTAGATGTTCGCTGAAACAGGGGTCTTCCTGAAGTTCACCCGGCTGCCGTTGGAGCGCAGAACATAGAACTGGTACTTATAGGGTTCCGTTCCGCCTTCGCCCCGGGCGGCCAGGTCGATTTTCTGACCCAGCTCATAAGTATCCGACCAGCCGGCGCGGAAGACGGCTATGGACAGCGGTGGTGTGTCTGGAACCTTAACCGTAATCTGCTTCTCCTGCCACACCTTATGGCCTGTCGCATCATAGACGTCGACGCCCAGTGTGTAGGTATCCGGGGTGACGGGTGTCCAGGGGTAGATGTTCGCTGAAACAGGGGTCTTTCGGAAGTTCACCCGTGCTCCATTGGAGCGCAGGACATAGAACTGGTACTTGTAAGGTCCGATTCCGCCTTCGCCGCGGGCAGCCAGATTGATCGTCTGACCCAGCTCATAGGTATCCGACCAGCCGGCTCGGAATACGGCTATTTCAAGTTCCTCCGTAATCCAGATGGCAGTAAACGTGATATCGCGATTCGCGTTAATGGCGACATTGGGTGCGTACAGTAAGTCCTCATCGTCCTTCCAGCCGCCAAGCACATAGCCTTCTTTGAAGAACTCTTCCTGCCAGGGCAGGATGTACATGGAACCCTTGGGGTAGACCAGCGACGGATCTCCATACATCCACTGGCCACCGTTCAGATCGAAACGTATGTTTACAGGCTCTGTCCAGACGGCCATAAAGGTCATATCCTCTGTCGCTACGATTTCGTCACCGGGCAGATACTCCTGATTGCTTGCCGTGTCCCGCCAACAGGCAAGCGCGCAGCCTTCTTTCGCAATAGTATTGTGATATGGCAGCCAGAAGATTTCGCCACGGGGAAGAGCATATGTACTCCCACCATGGATCCATTCACCGCCTTCTGCCTCGAAGCGCAGGGTCACAGCCTCTACCCAGACGGCAATGAAAGACCTGTTCTGATCTGCCATGATCACTTCTTCCGGCGGATACTCCTCGTTACTTACCGTATCTCTCCAGAAAGCAAGGGCGTAGCCTTCCTTTGAAATCTCATGCCGACCGGGCAGCCGCCAGAAAGAGTCAATGGGAACGTCTCCTGTAGCATCCTCATAGGTCCAGGTGCCGCCGTTTGCGTCAAAGCTCAGAGTCACAGGCTCCGCCCAGAGAGCCGTAAAGGTCGTATCTTCATTCACCACGACCTGGCTGTCACTCTCATACTCTCTGCCGGCCGTGTCCCTCCAGCCACTCAGCACATAGCCTTCTTTGAAGAACTCACCGCGCCATGGCAGCTGGTACGTAAAGCCCCTGGGGAAAAGCAGCGACGGATCCCTGTAAAGCCACTGACCGCCGTCGAGTTCAAAACGTATGCTCACAGGCTCCGTCCAGACAGCGGTGAAAGTCCTGTCTGCAGTCGCGATCATCTCTTCGCCGGGTTGATAGTCGCGATTGTTTTCCATATCGCGCCAACAGGCAAGGGCGCAATTCTCCTTCACAATCGCATGGTAGTAAGGCAGCCAGAATCTTTCGCCATGGGGAATAGCTAATACGCCTTCACCCTCTGTCCAATCACCGCCGTCTGTCTCAAAGCGTATGGTCACAGCCTCTACCCAGACGGCAATGAAGGACCTGTTCTGATTCGCCACGATCTCTTCTTCCGGCGGATATTCCTCCTGACTTTCCGTATCCCTCCAGGATGCAAGTGCGTAGCCTTCCTTTGAAATCTCATGCCGACCGGGCAGTCGCCAGAAAGAGCCGATGGGAATGTCTCCTGAATGATCCCCATACGTCCAGGTACCGCCGTTTTTATCAAAGCTCAGGGTCACAGGTTCCGCCCAGAGAGCCGTGAAGGTCATATCTTCATTCACCACAACCCGGCTGTCGCTCTCGTACTCTCTGCCGGCTGTGTCCCTCCAGCCCCTCAATACATATCCTGCTTTGAAGAAGTCACTGTGCCGTGGCAGCTGGTACGTAAGGCCCCTGGGGAAGAGCAGCGACGGATCCCTGTAAAGCCACTGACCGCCGTCCAGTTCAAAGCGTATGCTCACAGGCTCCGTCCAGACGGGGGTGAAGGTCATATCTGCAGTTGCACGCATTTCTTCACCGGGCAGATAGTCACGCTGGCTTGCCGTGTCCCGCCAATAGGCAAGGGCGTAATTCTCCTTCACAATCGTATAACGGTCTGGCAGCCAGAACCTGGCGCCATGGGGGAGGGCAAACAGGCCTTCTCCCTCTGTCCACTCGCCGCCATCTTTCTCAAAGCGTATGGTCACAGCCTCTACCCAGACGGCAATGAAGGACCTATCCTGATCCGCTACGATCTCTTCTTCCGGCAGATACTCTTCGTTACTGGCTGTATCCCTCCAGAAGGCAAGCGCATAGCCTTCCTTTGAAATCTCATGCCGACCGGGCAGGCGCCAGAAAGAGCCGATGGGAATATCTGTTGTCGGATCCCCATGTCTCCAGGTGCCGCCGTTTGCGTCGAAGCTCAGGGTCACAGGCTCCGCCCAGAGCGCGGTGAAGGTCGTATCCTCATTCACCACGACCCAGCCATTATTTTCGTACTCTCTGCCGGCTGCGTCCCTCCAGCCACTCAGCACATAGCCTTCTTTGAAGAAATCACCTGGCCAGGGCAGCTGGTACGTAAAGCCCCTTGGGAAGACATGTGACGGGTTCCCATGCATATACTGGCCGCCGTCCAGATCGAAAGAAATGGTCACAGGTTCCGCCCAGATGGCGACAAAGGTCATATCCACGGTCGCCAGCAGCTCTTCGCCTGGCAAATAGTCTTTATTGCCTGCCGTGTCCCGCCAATAGGCAAGGGCGTAGTTTTCTTTCGCAATATCAAAGTGATTCGGCAACCAGAATCTTTCGCCGTGGGGGAGCGCAAATGAGATCTCGTCATGTAGCCATCCACCGCCATCTGTCTCAAAGCGTATGGTCACAGCCTCTACCCAGACGGCAATGAAGGACCTATCCTGATTCGCCACGATCTCATCTTCCGGTGGGTAGTCGACTTCACTTGCCGTATCCCTCCAGAAAGCAAGCGCATAGCCCTCCTTTGAAATCTCATGCCGGCCGGGCAGCCGCCAGATAGAGCCGATGGGGATATCTGTTGACGGATCCTCATGTCTCCAGTTACCACCATTTGCGTCAAAGCTCAGAGTCACCGGCTCCGCCCAGAGCGCGGTGAAGGTCGTATCCTCATTCACCACAACCCAGCCATGATTCTCATACTCTCTGCCGGCTGTGTCTCTCCAGCCACTCAGCACATAGCCGTCTTTGAAGAAATCACCTGGCCAGGGCAGCTGGTACGTAAAGCCCCTTGGGAAGACAAGTGACGGGTCCCCATGCATATACTGGCCGCCGTCCAGATCGAAGGAGATGGTCACAGGTTCCGCCCAGA
>JASGUW010000082.1 GCA_030055235.1 Bacillota bacterium | reverse complement strand
CAAATCCACTCAACAAGAGGTATCATCCTTCTTCTTCACTCTATTCACGTTTGCTCTATTCACGCTCTCTTGAGTGGATCTGCCTATACCTACAATACAGGATGCTGTCCACCCCTGGCCAGAAATCAGGGTTTGTGCCCGGTTTTGCGGGCACAAACGGCCTTTTTTGGCCAGCAGTGGTCAATTTTTTCGTTCCTGCCCCGAATCCGGGGCACCAGCGCATTTTTTGTCCACCCCTGGCCAGAAATCAGGGTTTGTGCCCGGTTTCGGGGGCACAAACGGCCTTTTTTGGCCACCCCTGGCCAGTTTTCTCAACATAGCCCGATCTGTGAACAGCGGGGCAACATCGTCAAGCTGCGGGGCAGCATCGTCAAACAGCGGGGGCAGCACCGTCTACCTCTAAATTGGAGAGCGACTACAGTATCTAACCCGCTTTGGACTCAGTTCCTTAATATACATTATAAATAGAGCGCCGTGATTCCTAACTTTCTTCATTTATGCGCGGCCAATAAACTTAACGCCACTTAACGTGAAATTAACATGGAAGCGCTACGATGCCGTCGATATCTCAAAGATGGAGGAACTGTATACGATGAGAATATCCAGACGCATAGTAGCCCTTTTGGCCAGCGCGTCACTCGTTTTCGCTCTCGCTGCCTGTGGAAACACAGGGGCGACGACCAAGAAAGCGGATGAGACAACTGCTGCCAAGGAGACAACGGCCGCTGCCGAAGATACGACGGCTGCTGAAAAGGAAACCACTGCCAAGGCAGACGAGACCACGGAGAAGGCAGACGAGACCACTGAGAAGGCCGAAGAGACCACGGCCGCTGCCGAAGAGACCACTGAGAAGGCCGAGGAAACCACGGCTGCACCGACAGGCGACGTCGAACTGGCGGGCAAGATTGTTGTCTACACCCGTGACGCGACCTCCGGTACCCGTGCCGCTTTCGAAGAGATCGTTGGCTTCGAAGGTGAACTGACCGACACCGCGCTCGAGACGAGCGGCAACGGCGACATGGCCGCCAAGGTGGGAGCGGATGCTCACGGTATCGGCTATGTTTCGCTGACAACCGACTTTGAAGCGAACAATCTGCGCAAAGTCAACTATAACGGCGTTGAGCCGACCGAAGAGAATGTTCTCGACGGCAGCTACACCCTCGCCCGTCCGTTCAACTACGTCATGCGTGCCGATTTTGTTGACGAGGATACGGAAGCTCTGACCCGCGCGTTCGTTGCCTTCATCACCGAATCGGTAGAAGGCATGGAGGCCATCTTCGGTGCCGGCGGCATCGTGGATCCCGACCTGGGCAGACCCTGGGACGAAGTCAAGGAAGACCATCCGATCGTTGATCAGGACAACTCCGGCCTGACACTGCGCACCGGCGGTTCGACCTCCGTTGAGAAGGTTCTGACAGCTGCTCTGGAAGCCTTTGTTCCGCTGGCAGGTAACTTTGAGTTCGCCATGAACCACACCGGTTCGGGCGACGGCTACAAGCGCACGCTTGGTGGCGAAAAAGACGGCGCGAACGCGATTGAGCTGGGCTTTGCCTCCCGCGCGTTCAAGACCGACGGTACGGAAGACTTTGGCGCTGACGATGTCTACGGCACCTTCTGCAAGGACGCTGTGGTCGTGGTGGTCAGCGAAGATAACGCTGGTGTAACCGAACTCACCCAGGAACAGATTGCTGCTATCTTCAAGGGTGAAGTCACCGACTGGAGCGAGGTCGACGAGATCGTCCCGGAAAAGATGACCGGCAAGATCGTTGTCTACACCCGCGACGCAACCTCCGGTACCCGCGGTGCTTTCGAAGAGATCGTTGGCTTCGAGGGTGAACTGACCGACACTGCGCTCGAGACGAGCGGCAACGGCGACATGGCCGCCAAGGTGGGAGCGGATTCTCACGGTATCGGCTATGTATCTCTGACGACAGACTTTGAAGCGAACAAGCTGCGTAAGGTCAACTACGACGGCGTTGAGCCGACCGAAGAGAATGCTCTCGACGGCAGCTACACCCTCGCCCGTCCCTTCAACTATGTCATGCGCGCCGACTTCGTGGACGAGGATACGGAAGCTCTGACGCGTGCATTCGTTGCCTTCATCACCGAGTCCATGGAAGGCATGGAGGCCATCTTCGGTGCCGGCGGCATCGTAGACCCCGACCAGGGCGAACCCTGGGATGAGATCAAGAAAGACCATCCGATCGTTGATCAGGATAACTCCGGCCTGACGCTGCGCACCGGCGGTTCGACCTCCGTTGAGAAGGTTCTGACAGCCGCTCTGGAAGCCTTTGTTCCGCTGGCAGGTAACTTCGAGTTCGCGATGAACCACACCGGTTCGGGCGACGGCTACAAGCGCACGCTTGGTGGCGAAAAAGACGGTGCGAACGCGATCGAGCTGGGCTTCGCCTCCCGCGCGTTCAAGACCGACGGTACGGAAGACTTTGGTGCTGACGATGTCTACGGCACGTTCTGCAAGGACGCTGTGGTCGTGGTGGTCAGCGAAGAGAACACCAGTGTGACAGAACTCTCCCAGGCTCAGGTGGCCGCCATCTTCAAGGGCGAAGTCACTGACTGGGGCGACATTGATGAGATCGAAGCCGACAAGATGGCCGGCAAGATCGTTGTCTACACCCGTGACGCCACCTCCGGCACCCGTGGTGCTTTTGAAGAGATCGTTGGCTTCGAGGGTGAACTGACTGACACCGCGCTCGAGACGAGCGGCAACGGCGACATGGCCGCCAAGGTGGGAGCGGATTCTCACGGTATCGGCTATGTGTCTCTGACGACTGACTTCAAGGCCAACAAGCTGCGCAAGGTCAACTACGACGGCGTTGAGCCGACCGAAGAGAATGTTCTCGACGGCAGCTACACCCTCGCCCGTCCCTTCAACTACGTCATGCGTGCCGACTTCGTGGACGAGGATACGGAAGCTCTGACCCGTGCATTCGTTGCCTTCATCACCGAGTCCATGGAAGGCATGGAGGCCATCTTCGGTGCCGGCGGCATCGTGGATCCTGATCAGGGCGAACCCTGGGATGAGATCAAGAAAGATCATCCGATCGTTGACCAGGACAACTCCGGCCTGACGCTGCGCACCGGCGGCTCGACCTCCGTTGAGAAGGTTCTGACAGCCGCTCTGGAAGCCTTCGTTCCGCTGGCAGGCAACTTCGAGTTCGCGATGAACCACACCGGTTCGGGCGACGGCTACAAGCGCACGCTTGGTGGCGAGAAGAACGGCGCGAACGCGATCGAGCTGGGCTTTGCCTCCCGCGCGTTCAAGAACGATGGTACGGAAGACTTTGGTGCTGACGACGTCTATGGCACGTTCTGCAAGGACGCCGTGGTCGTGGTGGTCAGCGAAGAGAACACCGGCGTGACGAATCTCACCCAGGATCAGGTTGCCGCCATCTTCAAGGGCGAGGTCACCGACTGGAGCGAGATCAACTGACCGCATAAGAACTGAAATTTATTGACAAAGACTGGGAGGCGGCACATACCGGTAACGGATATGTGCCCTTCTCTTGTCTGACAGACAGGAGGTTCAAGCATGCCGGACAAGACCCGGTTCTCTTCAAAACAGAGGAAGCGTAGACAGGCAGTAGATAAAGTCATGCGCGGTGTCTTCCTTTTCTGCGGTATCCTCTCCGCCCTGATGATTCTGCTGATCTTCTATTTCGTCGGCCAGAAAGGCATACAGGTATTCCTGCCCTCTTATGGTGAAAAGCGTCAGAGCCTCTGGAACTTTCTGACCGGAATGAGCTGGAGACAGGATCGCGGCGTCTACGGAGTTGGTTTTATCGTCATCAACACCCTGATCACCTCCTTTGGCGCGGCCCTGATTGCCTTCCCGCTGGCGGTGCTGACAGGACTCTTCATCGTCAAGCTGGCGCCGAAGAACCTGCGCGTGGTCTTCACCACCGTCATTGAGCTGCTGGCGGCCATCCCTTCGGTGGTCTACGGTGTCTTCGCAAGCGGTTCGATCACGGGCCTTGTCAACACCATTGCCGGCTGGTTTGGTCAGATCACGGCCGGCGGTGTGGGATCGCTTTCGGTTGTCTTTTTGCTTGCCATCATGATCTTCCCCACCATCTGCTCGATGGCCATCGTCTCGATCGGCGCGGTGGACCGCCAGCTGGAGCTGGGCTCATTAGCCCTCGGCGCCACCCCCATGCAGACGAACATGAAGGTCGTCCTGACCGCAGCCCGCTCCGGCATCTTCGCCGGCCTGATTCTGGGTCTGGGCCGCGCCTTTGGTGAAGCGACCGCTGTTACCATGGTCGCCGGTAACGCGATGATCGGTCCGACGATCAACCCCTTCGACCCCACCCGCACCCTGACCTCGACCATGCTCTCCGGCCTGAAGGAAACTACCGGCCTGGACTATGACATTCGCTTCTCAGCCGGTATTGTGCTGATGGTTATCATTGTCGGCTCGAACCTGCTGATTCACCAGATTCGCCGTCGGATTGGAGGGGTGACCAATGAATAATCGCCGCCGCCTCTATGAAGGCACGACCAAGGGCATGACCATCGGAGCGACCGGAATCGCCGTCGCCGTCCTGCTCATCGTGCTGATCTATGTCTTCCGCCAGGGTATCGGCCTGCTCAGTCTCGACCTGATTCGCGGCAACTACTGGTCCGAAAACATCAACATTGCCTTCGAGGAGCCTGCCGCCAAAGAATTCAAAAAGCCGGCTGACCTCCCCAAGGACGCCTATTTCAGCAAAAAGTTCGGCTTCGCTCTGGCGGATCGCGAAGATCCCCGGGGTGCCGACCTGATGACCGTTGTCTACATCGACCCTGACAGCCCTCTGCACACGGCCTATTCGACGACAGCCGGCGCAACGCAGGGAAAACACGTGGCCATTCACGAAGAAGCGTCCATCCAGCGCATCCAGTATCTGAATACGGATGGCGACAAAAAGACGGCCGGTCCCGCCCGCCGCATGTTCTCCAAGGACACGATCAAGGCACTGGATGAAAGCGCGACTGAGCTTGTGCTCATGTACTACCAGACGGAGGGTGGCGGCATCTGGGGCTCGATCATCGCAACGCTCATCCTCATTGGTGTTACACTGGTCATCGTG
Organism: Bacillota bacterium; assembly: GCA_030055235.1. GTDB lineage: Bacteria > Bacillota > Clostridia > Saccharofermentanales > Fastidiosipilaceae > JAEZYR01. The sequence goes on along the minus strand of JASGUW010000082.1, from coordinate 12,052 downwards.
CTGCCCGTCGGTGTCGCTGCAGCGATCTACCTTAATGAAGTGGCAGGCAAGAACAAGCTGACGGCCGCCATCCGCTCCTCGATCGAGATGCTCTCCGGCGTCCCGTCTATCATCTTCGGCCTGATGGGCATGGCGATGCTCTTCCCGGTGACGCAGCTCTTTGGCGCCAACGGCCCCTCGATCCTGCTCGGCGCCCTGACCCTGGCCGTCGTTCTGCTGCCGGTGGTCATCCGCCAGACAGAGGAGGCCCTGCTCGTTGTGCCGAACGGCCTGCGCATGGGTTCTCTGGCCCTGGGCGCAACCCAGACGCAGACGATCTTCCGGGTTGTCCTGCCGAACGCCCTGCCCGGTATCCTGACCGCCGCTCTGCTGTCGATCAGCCGCGTCATCGGCGAATCCGCCGCTTTGATCTACACGATGTCGACCATCATTTCCGACAGCCCGAGCCTGCTGCAGCCGGCGACTTCGCTTGCCGTACAGATCTGGGCGATTACGAGCGCCGAGCAGCCGAACTTCGAGCTTGCCTCCGCCATATCGATCCTGATTCTGGCCATGGTGCTCGTTCTCAACATCACGGTCAAAATTATTTCTGTCCGCCTGAACCGCCGCTGGTCTGCCTGATTGACCGGGGTTGACGTTAAAATATAGAAGATGGAGAACACCAGTATGCAGACAGTGACAAAGACAGCAGCAAAGGATAAGAACGAGGCGCGCCTGGAACTGGGCGAGGTCGCCTTTGACATACGCAACCTCGACCTTTACTACGGCAACTTTCACGCGCTGAAGAACATCAACGTTAAGATCCCGGCACGCCAGGTGACCGCCTTTATCGGTCCTTCGGGCTGCGGGAAGTCGACGCTGCTGCGCTGCTTCAACCGCATGAATGATCTGATTGAGGATGTGCGTATTACAGGCGAAATTCACATGGCCGGCCGTGAAATTCACGGATCGGATGTCGACGTCGTGCGCCTGCGCACAGAGGTCGGGATGGTCTTCCAGCACCCGAACCCCTTCCCCATGTCGATCTACGACAACGTGGCTTACGGCCTGCGCTGCCAGGGCGTCAAAAATCGCCAGACGCTGGATGCGGTCGTCGAGAATTCCCTCAAGAAGGCGGCCCTCTGGGACGAGGCCAAGGACATTCTGGACCGCAACGCGCTGAAGCTGTCGGGCGGTCAGCAGCAGAGGCTTTGCATAGCACGTGCAATTGCTCTTGAACCGCAGGTGATCCTGATGGACGAGCCGACCTCCGCTCTGGACCCGATTGCCACAATGAAGATCGAAGAACTGATGAACGATCTCAAGAAAGATTACACTATTGTCATCGTTACCCACTCGATGCAGCAGGCGGCGCGTATCAGCGACCGGACGGCATTCTTCCTGCTCGGTGAGGTGATCGAGTTTGACGACACGGTGACAATGTTCAACAAGCCGAGTGACGCGCGCACCGAAAGCTACATTACCGGACGCTTTGGCTGAGGGAGGAAGTTATGGCACGTAAAGTTTTTGACCAGGAGCTGGAACAGCTTCATGCGGATATCGGGGCACTTGGTGCCCGCGTCGAGGGGATCATGGGCGACACCATCCATGCCCTGGAGTCGCATGATATTGAGATGGCCCGGGTCATATTTGAGCAGGACCCTGAGATTAACATGGCTCAGAACAAGATCGAGCAGCTGTGCATCAACCTGATCGCGCTGCAGCAGCCGATCGCCAGCGACCTGCGCCTGATCGCCGCTACGCTGAAAATGGTGACCGATGTTGAGCGCATTGCCGACCAGTGTGCCGATATCAGCGAAATCATGGCGACCTATCCGGAGTTCACCAAGTTCCCGACGCCGCCGCGCATCCTGACCATGTTCAAGATAGCGCGCGAGATGTTCGCCGGAGCGATTGATGCCTTCCTGCGCCGCGATGTCGATCAGGCACGGGCGATCCAGGCCCGTGACGATGAGGTCGACACGATGTTCTCTCAGACGATTCTTGAGATGTCGAACCTGCTGCGCGACGATCCGAACCTGATTTCACAGGCCACCGACTCGATGTTCATCGCCAAGTACATCGAGCGCATGGCCGATCACGCGACCAATATCAGCGAGTGGGCGATCTACACAGTGACCGGCGAGCACAAGAGCATGACGAACAAGCTGCTCGGGCGTCGGCGTCCGCTGATGTGACACCCACTGGGAGGAGGATGAGGCCATGCCGTTGATTTACATTGTCGATGACGAGCCGCACATCCGCCTGCTTGCTGCCGAAGCCCTCGGCGATTATGGCATGGAAACCGTGACCTTCGCCGACGGCGAGGCCCTGCTGGCGGCAATTGATCGCCGACTGCCTGACTGTGTTCTGCTGGACTGGATGATGTCTCCGCCCGATGGGCTTGAGATCTGCCGCCGTCTGCGCTCCGGAGAGCGCACCCGGACGCTGCCGATCATCATGCTGACGGCGCGTACCGATGAGGTCGACCGTGTGCTGGGCCTTGAGATCGGGGCGGACGACTACATTTCCAAGCCCTTTGGAGTGAAGGAGCTGGCCGCACGGGTCCGTGCCCTGCTGCGGCGCCGTGACTACGACAGCCAGCTTGCCGAGAACGAGCGGCTGGAACTGGGCCCGATTGAGCTGGACCTGAAGCGGCGGCGGGTGCTGAAGCGCGGTGAGCCGGTGGAGCTGACGCTGCGTGAATTTGATCTGCTGTCTGTGTTGATGCAAAGCCCGGGACAGGTCTTCAGCCGTGACCAGCTGCTGGACCGGGTCTGGAAGACCAACTACTATGGCGACACGCGTACCGTGGATGTTCACGTGCGCTATCTGCGCCAGAAGCTGGAGGACGAGCCGGCCGAGCCGCGCCTGATCCGCACCGTGCGCGGGATCGGCTACGCTTTCGCGGCGGCGGACGAGCTGTGACCAGCGCGTCCACGCTGTTGCGCGCGGACGCGGGGCTGCGCGCACCGGCATGAACGCGCGGAGTTCCGGATGCCCCGGTATAAGGATCTGAACGAGAGGAGGGACGCGGCTTGAAGCGACGCATTGTGCGTCTTCTGATCGCCGCGACGACGGCGGGACTTGTCGTCGCCATGCTGCTCTCGCTGCTGCTTGCCAACTGGGTCTATCGGCGCTCGCTGGAGAACCGGCTTAACGATTCGCTCGTCTATCTGGCTGCTCTGGTGGACCTGGTTGGAGCAGATGACGCTACGTCGATCGCCTCTACCCTGCGGGCTGCGGATTCCGTGGTACGCGTGGGCATCCTGGACAGCGACGGGCGCATCCTGGCGGATTCGACGGATGCCGGTCGGGTGGGTGACCTTCGCGCAGATCGTCCTGAAGTGCGTGCAGCACTTGTGGGTGAGCGGGGTTTTGATGCGCGGCGCTCGGCCACGTCGGATGAGTTCTATCTGTACGCAGCTGTGCCCCACGGTGATCTCATTCTGCGGGCAGCACTGCCTGCGGGGGAGATACGGGCTCTGAGCTGGGCCCTTGTGGTTGGTTTCGCGCTCTGCCTGATTGCCGGCCTGATCGCGGCGACGCTGCTCGGGCGGCGCTACGCCGACCAGCTGATCACGCCGATCCTGATCTTCGCTTCTTCGGCGGAGGATATCGCCGACGGGGATCTGGCGAGCCGTGTCGACGAATACCCGGATGAGCTGGGGCAGATGAGCCGGGCCTTCAACCAGATGGCCGACCGTATTCAGGATATGCACGGTGAGCTTGTCGAGCAGAATGTGCGTCTGGAGACCATCATCCGCGGCCTGGACGATGGCATCATTGCTCTGCGCGCGGACGGTGTGGTCGTCCTGCTCAGTCCGCGGGCGGTGGAGCTGCTCGGACCCTTCGACAGCCGCTACCAGCGGCTTGAGAATTTCGGGCAGAACTACGCCCATCTGGCCAGACTTGGCGGTAATGCGCCTGAAGATGCCGATACTGGGGTCTTCGACATGCACATTTCCTATCCGCGGGAGCGGCAGCTGACGGTTGCCGCGCAGCCGGTCCGTCTGGATGGCGATCCGCAGGGGACGCTGCTGGTGATCCGCGACGTCACGCGCATGCGCCAGCTGGAGCAGCTGCGGCAGGATTTTGTCGCCAATGTTTCGCATGAACTGAAGACGCCCCTGACTTCCATCCGTGGCTACATTGACCTGCTGCGTTCCAGTCCGCGTGATGAGACGACCAGGCAGCAGTTTTACGAAATCATCGACATTGAGTCCGAGCGGCTGCTGACGTTGATTTCCGACATGCTGCAGCTCTCTGAAATTGAGAACCGTGGGCGGCAGCTGCCCGGTTATGACAGCTGCTGTGATGCGTGGATGGTGGTCCATGAGGTGCTCAGTCAGCTGGAGCCGATTGCGGCGGAGCGCAAGGTGCGTCTGCACAGCGATGTGCCGGAGGATATCGAGATCCCGGCCGCGGCGGGGCGTGTGCGGCAGCTGCTGACGAATCTGCTGAGCAACGCGCTGTTTTACAATCGGCCGGGCGGGGATGTCTGGCTGACCATCAGCGCCATTCGCGATCGCGTCGTCATTGAGGTGCGTGACAACGGCATTGGCATTCCCCTTGAGCATCAGGAGCGGATTTTCGAGCGCTTCTACCGCGTGCACAAGGAGCGCAGCCGTTCTCTTGGCGGTACTGGGCTCGGCCTGTCCATCGTCAAACACATTGTTTCACTCTATGATGGGCAGATCACGCTGAACAGTGAACCTGGCTGCGGCACGACCTTTACCATTCAACTGCCCCTGGTGCGCGAGAACAACCAGTCGACAAGCTGAAGCCGGGGCCTGCCATGAGTTTACGGTCAGGGTGGGAGTGGCCGGGGCGGGGGAGAGGCCGGGCAGGAGTGGCCGGGGTGAGGGTAGCCGGGGTGGTGCTGGTGCGGCTGCTGCAGGTGCGAGTCGTGCGGAGTCGAAGCTGATACCAGGAGTTACGGACACACAAGAGTTACGAACAGATGAGAAGCGGCCTGCTGTAACAGCAGGCCGCTTTTGTGATTAACATATCAGAGTTGCCGTGTAATGAGTTTCCGTATCAGTTCTCGGGCGCTTCGGTGTTTTCTTCTGCAGGTTCCTGCTGGATAAAGCCGGGCTGAGGCTCAGAGGGCTCATTGAGTTTATTGGGTTCATTGAGTTTGTTGGGATCATTGGGCCTTATCGGCCGTTTTACCGGCTTCTTCCGATCGCCCTTCACTCTGGCCGGGCGGTTGGTGTGCCAGCGGCGGCGGAAACGAAGGATAAGACGCCAGGCAGTGAAAGCAATGGCGAGCAGGACGATGAGCTGGAGAATGTTCTCACTCAGCCAGACAAGGACGTTTGCTGCTCCGTTGACAAAGCGCACCGCTGTCGAATGCAGTCCCTGACGTATCCGGGCGATGAGGTCGGAGCCGCTGACGAAGCGCGGCGTCTCACTCCCCTCTGGAATGACAGAGGCTTCGGAGAAGATGCGTACGGTTACCGTCGACAGGCTGACCATGTGGTCCCAGAGGCGGATCTGTCCTTCGAACTGCTCGATGCGCTCCTGTACCGTGTCGAGCTGACTCGCGATGTAAACCATGTCCTCGACACTGTCCGCAGAACGGTACATTTCAAGCAGGCGCTCTTCCTGCGAGCGGGCATTGCGCAGTCGGGCCTCGACGTCGTAGTAGCTGGAAGTGATGTCCTCGGCGCTGCTCGATTCGCTGCGGATGGTGCCGGCTTCTTCTACCAGTACGCGAAATGCTCCTTCCCGTCCCGCTTCGATGCGAACCGTCAGCTCACCGTACCAGGCGCCGCGGGATTCGTTCAACTTCTGACTCTCAACATAGCCTCCGAGCTCGGCGGCGGCCGCAGCCAGACGCTCCATGCTGGCGATCACATCCCGTGACTCTACGGAATAATCGCCGTGTGTAATAACTTTGCGCTCAAAGTCCGCCGGCTTCTCTGCGGAAACCCCGGCACCGGACTGTGCCATGGCGGCTTTCGTTGCCATGGGCTCAGGAGCATACTCGGCGGCGTCCATATTAACGTGGGGATAGGCCTCATTACGCTCGCTTTTCATCTGGTCGGCGGGATACTGTGCACCCGATGAGCAGGCGGTGAGCGCGAAGGTGAGCAGTACGGCCAGGAATCCACCAGTCCAGAGTCTTGATTTAGTTTTCATGTCACTTCCTCCTCCGGAGACAGCCGTTGGGTGAGGCTGCTTCTGTGTCAACAAAACGCAGACATACGGAAAATGGTTGCAGCAGCGATGTCTTGTCACTTTAATTGTAGGCCTGACGCTGGCCAAAGCAAAGCTGGCAGAAGGGGGTATACGTCATGTTTCTCCTGGCGAGTAGTTCTTTGATGTGACTATCAACGAAGAAAGAGACCGTGATTTTAGTGTGACTTGTACTTCGGTGTTATGGAAGAATTTTCATCCGATTGATCGCTGGGCCGGAATCAGCCTGAGCAGCAGCGAATGATCTTTGACTCACCCGATACACAGAGTTATCTTTGACCCGCCCGATAGAAGAGTCGTTGGCGGCCGTATTTTTGCTCTGGCAAGCAGGATGGAATGCGAAAAGAATGCGATATGGCAGCGAACTGCGAGGATGATTGGCACGATCGGGCAATTCTTGAAGAGCTTATTGGAGCGATCCTGATTCTGCTTGCCGGATGAATACGATTTTGGTGATCCAGGTACTACTACGCTTGTCTGAGCGCTCCACCTGTGGTCAAGATGGAGAGAAATACAAAACCTTTTTTGTAAAACTCTCGATCTTGACCAGAATCAGGCCCTTTGTGGTCAAAACGAAGAGAAATACAAAATTCTTTTTGTAAAACTCTCAATCTTGACCCTGCGCGCCGTGCAGCGGCCTGCACGCCGCATAGCGGCGTGCGCGACTCTCCGTGGTCAAAGTAGGCTGCTATCCAAATGGTTTTTTGGATTGGACGCTGTTTTGACCAGAAACAGGGTGTTCGTGGTCAAAGTAGCCTGTAATCCAAATGGATTTTTGGATTCCACGCTGTATTGACCAGAAATAGGCCCTCCGTGGTCAAAGTAGGCTGCTATCCAAATGGATTTTTGGATTACACGCCATTTTGACCAGAAACAGGGTGTTCGTGGTCAAAGTAGGCTGAAATCCAAATGGTTTTTTGGATTCCACGCTATTTTGACCCTGCACGCCGTGCAACGGCGTGCGCGGCCTCTCGTGGTCAAGATGGGCTGAAATGGCAATTGGATTTGCCATTACACGCTGTTTTGACCCTGCGCGCCGTGCCGCAGCGCGTAAGGCATCATGCAGCAGGTGCTTTTCGCATTCTTTTTTTTGGGTTTTCTGTGTGCCGCCTGTCTGCCGGCATTCATCTGGTGCCCCAAGAATCGCAGCTCACAGCTAAAAAAGGGCTTGGCAGCTATCCCGCAAAGCATTAGTATTAGAAACAATATATGAACAACTGTTCATATGAACAGATGAGCAGGAAGGAGAAGCAAATGGCTCAGGATTTGCCCTACGCCAATAACCAGACTGACATAGCCCCCGATTGCTGCGAAACCTCGTTCATCCATGAGGAGGCGGTGCGAACCGTGCGCGAGCGGATGCCCGCGCCAGAGGTCACGCAGGCCGTCGCCGATTTCTTCCGCGTCATGTCCGATCCGACACGCATGCGCATCCTCTGTGCCCTCGGGCAGTCGGAGCTCTGCGTCTGTGACCTGGCGGCGCTGCTCGGCATGTCGGAGTCGGCGGTATCGCACCAGCTGCGCACCCTGCGCGCGGCACGTGTTGTCCGCACCCGCCGGGAGGGTCGCATCGTCTACTATGCCCTCGACGACCACCATGTACGCACGGCCTACAAGATGGGCGAAGAGCACGTTCTGGAGGTCCTCTGATGGCTCACCAACACGGGCCCGAATGCGCCTGTCATGAGGCTGCGGACACAACGCCGCTGCCGGAAGAAAACGCACAGTCACGCCAAGACCGGATCCGCATCGGCGCTGCGCTGCTGCTCTTCGCCGCCGGCCTCCTGATCCAGTCGCATTCCACGACCGCAGCCTGGCTGCTCTTCATCGGCGCCTGGCTGACGGCCGGCCACGCTGTTGCCTGCAGCGCCATCAGTAGCATTGCCGCAGGAAATATCTTCAACGAATCGGTGCTGATGACGGTAGCGACGCTCGGGGCCTTTGCGATCCAGGCGCCGGCTGAGGCGGCCGCGGTGATGGTCTTCGCAGAAATAGGTGAATATGCCGAAAACATGGCCGTTGCCCGCTCCAGACGCTCCATCGCCGCCCTGCTCGAGCTGGCCCCGAGCCAGGTCACTGTTCTGCGTGAAGGGCGCCGCCTCACCGTCCTGCCCGAAACGGTTGCCGTCGGCGAGACCATCCAGGTGCTCGCCGGCGAGCGCACAGCCCTGGATGCCGTCATCACCGAAGGCCACTCGACGCTCGATCTGGCCGCGCTGACCGGCGAGTCGCTGCCCGCTGCGGTCGGCCCCGGCGATGCCCTGCCCGGCGGCGCCGTCAACCTCACGGGCGCCCTCACCGCCCGCGTCATCCGACCCGCCGCCGAGTCCACGGTGCAGCGCATCATGGCCCTGGTGCAGGCCGCGATCGCCCGGAAATCGCGCTCCGAGCGCTTCATTACCCGCTTTGCCCGCGTCTACACGCCGCTCGTCTTCGCCGGGGCCGTCGCCCTGGCCCTGCTGCCGCCGCTCCTTGGCGGCTGGGCGGCCTTCCCCGTCTGGTTCTACCGCGCCCTCGTCTTCCTCGTCGTCTCCTGCCCCTGCGCCCTGGTGCTTTCGGTGCCGCTGGCCTATGTCGGCGGCATCGGCGGTGCCGCCCGCCGCGGCATCCTGATCCACGGCGGCGCCGATCTGGAGGCGCTGGCCCGCGTCGACGAGGTCCTCTTCGACAAGACCGGCACCCTCACCCGCGGCAACTTCGCCGTTGCTGCGGTCCATCCGCAGGGGATCGCTGCCGACGAACTGCTGCGCCTGGCCGCCCGCGCGGAGTCGGGTTCGGAGCACCCCATAGCACTTTCGCTTCTTTCTTATGCGAAGCTCGACCCCCAGACCGCCCACCACGGCGTCGGTGCCGTCCGGGAATTCGTGGGCGAGGGCCTGGTCGCCTCTGTTGACGGCCGCGAGGTCGCCGTCGGCAACCGCCGCCTCATGGCCCGGCTCGGCGCGGATCCGGCCCGTGACTCCGCCGATGCTGCAGCCACCGACGTGCACGTTGCCGTCGCCGGGCGCTATGCCGGCCGCATTGAGATCGCCGACGAACTGCGCTCCGACGCGGCGGCCGCCGTTGCCGCCCTGCGCCGTGTCGGTGTGCGCCGCATCGGCATGCTCTCAGGCGACCGCGAGTCTGTGGCCCGTGCCGTCGCTTCTCGCCTGGATCTGGACCACTACGCAGCGGAACTGCTGCCGGGCGACAAGCTGCGCCACGTCGAGGAGCGCCTCGCCGACCGGCGTGCCGGAGATTCGGGAGGGATCGCGCCCAGGGCGCGCAGGCCGCGCAGGTCTGGGGGAGAGGGGACGCTGGCTTTTGTCGGGGACGGCATCAATGACGCTCCCGCACTGGCGCGTGCCGATGTCGGCATTGCGATGGGTGGCCTGGGCACGGACGCCGCAATCGAGGCCGCCGACGTCGTCCTGATGGGCGACGAGCCCGGCCGCATCGCCACCGGGATCCGTATCGCCCGCCGCACCGAGTCAATCGCCCGCCTCAGCGTTGCGATCGCTCTCGTGATCAAGCTTGCTGTCCTTATTCTGGGTGCTCTTGGCTTCGCGACGATGTGGCTGGCAGTCTTCGCCGATGTCGGAGCCGCTCTGCTGGCCGTGCTGAACGCCCTCCGTGCTCAGCAGGTCACCGGGATTGACCCCGTGCCGTCGCCATCTGCATCGGCCGCTCCCATCGGTTGAACCGGACGCTATTGCACCAGAGCATGCGTCCTCCAGGACGCTATTGAACCAGTGCGTGCGTCCTCCAGGACGCTATTGAACCAGAGCGTGCGTCCTCCAGGACGCTATTGAACCAGAGCGTGCGTCCTGAAGAAATAGACGAGCTTTTCCAGGAGGGCATGGCTCAGGTGCAGACCATCGGCGCTGGAGCCGGCCGGCAGCTTTCCGTGCTCGTCGCCGAGAGCCGCCGCCGCGTCCAGATAATGCACATAATTATCCGCACAGAACTGCAGCAGCAGATCATTGAAGTGCCACACATTATCGTTGTTGACCCAGTCCCCCTGATCGTCGCGTGCCTGACTGACAGGCAGTATCGAAACAACATATAAAATTGCCTGCGGCTCTTCCTGTCGAATGAAATCAACCATGCGCTTGTAGTCATTCAGGAAAATGTACTCGGGATCTGCCATGTCGTTGATTCCAATGCAGAGATAAATCTTTGCAAAATCTTTCAGGGCGAGGCCCTGCGACATCGTCAGCTGGCGACCGTCCGCAAAGGGGATGCGTTTTGTGAAGAAGTGCCGTGCGCTGATGCCGATGTCGGTAAAAAATGTCGCAGACGGAATCAGGCGCGAAAGCATCAGGCCTTCCGTTCGCGAATCGCCGATGAACAGAGCATCATCAAAATACGAAAGCGGCTGCTCTGCCTGCTCCGGCACGATCCGATCCAGCCAGGCCTGTGGGCGTGCGGTCGGCGTCGGTGCAGTATCAGACGCTATTTCCGAATCTTCGTCCAGAGGCGGCATGCCAATTGTCGTCGGTTCAAATGGCTGCAGCGGTGAATCGCTGGGCAATGTCAGAAGGGCATCTGCTTCTTTGCTTGTCGTGCCCTCCGGTCCCGATTCTTTTTCTTCCGGTTTTCTCGTTGTCGTCGTCGTTGTCTTTATCGCTTCCCACTCTGAGGCACGGATATTGGGCACGCTGGGAGCGGAGCGGGGCGGAAAGTATTCTAAATCCGGAGAGGTCACTGACGGCAGGGTTGGACGGAAAAGAAACGACAGAATCACAAGCGGAACCGCGATCGCGATCAACGGGCCGATACGTATCGGACGTTTCGTCACCGACTTTCGCTTCTGTTGTTCCTGATAATCTCTCTCCGCCACCGGCAACCTCTAGTTCTATAGTTTTAAATGACGCCGCCCGGCTCTGCTCGCCGTCGACGCTTCACGTAACTTGAAAATGAATTGTAATCGAATTGTCACTTGTTCGTCACGTCCGTAATCTCTCTGTCATCTTAATGTAACAAAAGCTGTTCCCGAAGAGATTGCCGTATCGCTTGAACAAGCAAGATTTCCAAGCTGCAGGTGCGCAGGCTGAATCCTATCTGTTTAAAGAAGTGAGCTGTTTGAAACACTATCGTTCGAGAAGTTGAGCGGATTAATATTTGTTGTCTGCATATATCAACTCATTTATGCGGTAATGTAATAACTGTGTTTGAAATAGCCTGGGGAACTGCAGAAGGTTGAAAACTCACATTCAACATACGGATACATGCTTTGGATGGAATTCCAGTCGGCTCTGTCAGGTTTCCAGCAGGCTCAAAGAAGGATTCACTGTCCCCGTGGAGCGTTTAGTAGTCCATGGAAACTTGCTGTGCTTGTTCCAGAGGGTAATTTCCACACCCATGCCCTGATCCAGGCGGCATTTCCGCACTCTAAGCAAAAGGTACCTATATCAACCGCTATCTACCTCAAAAGGACCGCATGCTCTGCCTTGTCAGGTGAGCAAAATTTACGCTCTGGACAGGTTTCGGGGCTCTTGACCCGGCTCCTGCTGTCCAGAACGTAAAAATTGCACAGAAAACGGCCTCGAGTGAGCAAAATTTCCGCTCTGGACAGGTTTCTGGGCTCCTGACCCGGCTCCTGATGTCCAGAGCGTAAAAATTGCACAGAAAATGGCTTCGAGTGAGCAAAATTTCCGCTCTGGACAGGTTTCTGGGCTCCTGACCGGGCTCCTGATGTCCAGAGCGTAAAAATTGCACAGAAAATGGCTTCGAGTGAGCAAAATTTCCGCTCTGGACAGGTTTCTGGGCTCTTGACCCGGCTCCTGATGTCCAGAGCGTAAAAATTGCACAGAAAACCGCTTCGGGTGAGCAAAATTTCCGCTCTGGACAGGCTTCGGAGCTCCTGACCAGGCTCCTGCTGTCCAGA
>JASGUW010000081.1 GCA_030055235.1 Bacillota bacterium | reverse complement strand
GGGCTGTGGGAGACATCTGCACCACATTTCCGGCCATGGCCACAACGGAAGCAGCCGAGGCCGCAATGCTGGCGATCCGTACCGTCACGTTGCCGGGATAATCCCGCAGCATGGTGTAAATCTCTGCCGCAGCAAATACGTTGCCGCCAGGGCTATTGACCCACAGGGTGATATCACCCTCTTCCGCATACAGTTCATCACGGAACATCTGCGGCGTAATCTCATCGCCCCAGAAGGATTCCGAATCAATCGGTCCTTCCAGGCGGAGCACCCTGCCGCCGCTGTCATCGTGAATCCAGTTCCAAAACTTCATCACTTTCGGTTTCCTCCTCTTCTCTGCGCCTTGCGCTGGGCATGGCGCTGGGCTGCGTTTTTGCTTTCACGCTGTTCCTCCTCTTCTTCACCGGGCAGATCCTCCTCAGGTGTGTCTGTCTCAGGCTCTTCCGGATCCTCTGATGCAGTCTTCTCCTGCTCTGCCACAGCATTTGCGCCATAGGCAGACCCGGCATTCTTGAGCTTGGTGTAGCTGCCGTTCAAGTAGTAATCGTCACCGCCTTCTTCGGCCGGGATCAGATCCATGTTTTCCAGTCGCCGGATATCGTTGGGCGACAGAAACCCATTGGAAAAACCCACCGCATAGCCGTCCATGCGGGACTTATAATCGCCGCGCATGAGGCCATCCACGTTGAACTTCGGGAAGTAGGTATCCTGCTCTTCCTCGATCAGCACGTCCTTAATGATTGCCTGCTCGATCCTCACCAGCCAGGGCATGATCGTGTGCATCACAAAATCAATGGACTGATGCTCAATGTTGTTGAAGGTTGCCCGCTTCAGGTCCTGGACCATGTGCGGAGGCACCCGGAAGATGCGGCAGATCTCTTCCACACCAAACTCACGGGTAGAAAGGAACTGGCTGTCCTCCGGAGGCAGGCTGATCGGTTTATACGCCATGCCCTCTTCCAGCACAGCCACCTTGTGCGCATTTCCCGCACCGCCATAGGCGTTCATCCAGTTATCCCGGATCTTCTGCGGATCCTTCAGCACTCCCGGATGCTCCAGCACTCCGGCCGGTTGTGCGCCGTTCTTAAAGAAGGAGCTGCCGTACTTTTCCACCGCCAGCGTGGTTCCGAGGGCGTTCTTCATCATGGCGATGGGGCTAAAGCCTACCAGGCCGTTAAAGCCGAGGCCGGGAATGTGCAGGATTTCGTCGCGCTGGAAAATAATATCTTTATCATGCTCACCGGGAACTTCATCCGTGTAAGCATGGTAGGTATAAAAAAGCTCTCCGTTCTCTGCCCGGTCGATCTCCACGTTTTCCGGGAGAAGCGGATACAGGCCAAGAATGCCGTTCTTGCCATCTCGCACAATCTGTGCATAGGCATTGCCCCACAGGAGCAGGTGCGTCATCATGGCCTCCCGGAAGGAGAAGCTTGTCATCTCCGGATTAGCCTGCCGGTACAGGATCTTATACAGCGGGTGCTCGGTGGCCTTTTCTTTTCCGTCGCCCTTCTCGGTAAATTTGTAAAGGTGAAGCGGCAGGCTGGCCACTGTCTCCGCCAGAAGGCGCACACAGGCGTACACCGTCGCAATCTGCATGGCGGACTTTTCATCCACCCGCTCTCCGCTGAGTGTTTGCCCGAAAACAAAAATACCGCCCGAATCCCGGACGTTATCTTCAATCTTCGGCAGCTCCCTCTCAGGAGCATCCCTCGGCCTGCTGAAACCAAACCATTCTCTCCAGTCCATCTTTGATTCCTCCATTCTCAGAATACCCACAGTCCATGATCCGGGTCGTCATACACACTGCCCTGCTGCTCCTGGCGGATCGCCCGGTCCAGTCCCATGATCCAGGCGACAATCCCGTCGATCTTCTCGGTGCTCTTTTTCTTGCTGGGCTTGATGTTTTCTGCCGCATCAATCTCAGCGACCACATTCCCTGCCATCCATCGGAGCACCGGATTGCCGCCATGGATGATCTTGCCTTCCAGCAGAAGCTTATACAGTTCCTTCATGCCGGGGCTCATGTCCTTAAAGCCCATGCCGATGGGGACCATGGTGAAACCATCGCCCTCCAAGTCGGTGATCAGCTGTGTCGCATTCCAGCGGTCCACGCCGATCTCCTTGATGTTGAACTCCTTGTTTAAATCGTTGATCGTCTTTCGCACGAAGTTGTAATCGACCACGTTGCCCTCCGTTACATGGAAGAGGCCTTGTCTCTCCCAGACATCATAGGGCACATGATCTCGCCGCACCCGAAGGTCCAGCGTCTCACGAGGGAGCCAGAAGTGCGGCACCACGATGTATTTATCTCCCTCATGCAGTGGAGGGAACACCATGACAAAAGCCGTGATGTCACTGGTACTGGAAAGGTCCAGTCCGCAGTAGCATTCACGGCCTCTGAGGGAAGCGGTATCAATCGGGATATCTCCCTTGTCATAGATGTGCTCCGGGATCCAGGCCACGGCGCTGCCGACCCACTGATCCAATCTCAGCTGCCGGAACACATTCTCCTCTGCAGGATTGGTAAGTGCCTCCCGGTGCGCATCCCGGACACGGTCGATCTGAATGGTGTATCCCAGGGAGGGATTGGCCTTGTACCAGGCTTTCTCATCATTCCAGTCCTCACCGTCATCCAGTCCGTAAATCACCGGATAGAAGGAAGGGTCGATGCGCTTGCCCTCCAGGATATCCTTTGCCTTGGTATGATACTCATAGCAGATGCTGTTCCGGTCTGTACCGGCCGTTGTAATCAGGAAGTACAAAGGCTGTGTTCTCGCATCGCCGGAGCCCTTGGTCAGGACATCCACCAGGTTACGGTTGGGCTGGGCATGCAGCTCGTCCAGCACCAGACCGGACACATTCAATCCATGCTTGGTTCCGACTTCTGCCGACAGCACCTGATAGAAACCCACGTTGGAGTAATTCACCAGGCGCTTGGTCGCCGCCATGATCTTGGAGCGTTTCAAGAGTGCCGGGGTCATTTCCACCATGCGCTTGGCCACATCAAAGACGATGCTTGCCTGCTGCCGGTCGGCTGCCGCGCCGTACACCTCCGCTGAAGGCTCGTTATCTGCATACAGGAGATACAGGGCAATGGCCGCTGCCAGCTCACTCTTCCCATTCTTCTTGGGGATCTCCACATAGGCTGTTCGAAATTGCCGTGTCCCATCTTCCTTCACAACCCCGAACACATCTCGGATGATCTGCTCCTGCCAAGGCAGCAGCCAGAACGGCTTTCCACTCCAGCGGCCTTTGGTATGGCAGAGGTTTTCAATAAAGCGAACTGCCCGATCCGCCAGCATCTTGTCATAATGGGAATCCGGCAGCATAAAACGGGTTGGCTTGTAGTTTTTCAAAGTTGGATATTCTGCAGGTCTGCTCTTTTTCGCCGCCATCAGTTCCCTCCCAGCAGATCTTCCATATCATCACCGGACACACCGTTATCACCGGCACCAGCAATAATGCGGGACCGGG
>JASGUW010000080.1 GCA_030055235.1 Bacillota bacterium | reverse complement strand
CCCGATTTCGGGGCACCAGCGCATTTTTTGTCCACCCTTGGACAATTTTTTCGTTCCTGCCCCGATTTCGGGGCACCAGCGCATTTTTTGTCCACCCCTGGACAATTTTTTCGTTCCTGCCCCGATTTCGGGGCACCAGCGCATTTTTTGTCCACCCCTGGCCAAGTTTTTCTGCTCCTGCTCTAATTCCGGGGCAACAATGTTTTCAGAACTCGTAAGTGGCGAACTTGAATGGGATCCTGGCAGAGGGGCAGGAAGATTGCATTATCAGATCAGGGTGTCAAATCTCGATTTTTAAAGCTCCGAAATCTATACGTGGAAAAAGGAATAACGCACATATAAATTAATCGCTTTTCGTTTGTTTTCGATAACGATGAGCTCAAAGATATATAACAATGACGATATTCACTTTAGTTAATAATTTTCATTGACGTGTAGGAAGAGAGCTGAGGCGGAAATAGACCCTTTGACGCCCTGATCATTAGCTTGTTTTTCAACACTTCGAAAATGCCTGAAACGCATATGTTGCAGGCGTTTTGTCCATTCCTTTTTTACTCACCGGAAGCATCCTGCCGGTCGCCATAAAGGCGGACCAGAACCGCATCAAGCTTGCCAATGTCATAGAGCAGGCGGGTGATGATGTATTTATCGCGGATGTCGCCCGTGTGTCGAACTACATCCCTGAGACGTGGCTCTTTCACTTTGAGGTCAGCGACTGAAAGTGGGGCATCACAGGCCCTCAGTGTCTCCCCAAGCCGCTCGCGGTCGGGGAGATCGTCCAGAACTTCCAGAATCTGCGGCCAGCATGCCAGGATGCGCTCAAGACGGTCGGCATGGGGGCCGCGGTGGTATTTTTGTTCTTTCATTTCAAGCTCAATCAGGGGGCGGGCGGCGGGACCAAGGAGCTCATGGAGCTCTTTCGCCCAAATATCAGGATCATGGGTGGCAACTGCAGAAAGAGCCCGTTCCCTGTTTGGCGTCAGCTGCCGTACCGCGTCCATAAGCTTCAGCGTTTCCAACGTACCGACAAGACACTGTAAACCGTGGAGGTCGTGGGCGTAGCCCAGGCTCGCATGGCGCATGTCCCAGAAGTGGGAGATATAGTGCTCGGTGCCGCTTGCCGGACGGGAGACGCCGGCAAGTCCCATGGCCAGACCGGAGAGGACAAGGCCCTCCAGGAGGCGTCGGGTGATGTTTTCAGAGCGGCTGGGGATCTCATGGGAGGCGTCAAGGACGGCGCTCGCGGCGCGGCGGACCAGGACTGCGACTTCGTCACAGTAGTATTCGCCGGTGATGAGATAAGCAATGCGCCAGTCCAGGAGGCTGGTGATCTTGGCCAGCATGTCACCGAAGCCCGCCAGGTAAAGATTCAGGGGAGCCGTGCGGACGATGTCCGTGTCGGCGAGGATGACATCCGGCGGGCGTGTGGGCACAGAAGTCTTGATCCCATCGACAGTAAGTGAAGAAGTGGCTGAGGCAAAGCCATCCATGGAGGGAGCGGTAGCGACGAGGATGAAGGGGAGGTCGAGCTCGGAGGCCACGGCTTTTCCAATGTCGTTCAGAGTGCCGGAGCCAATGGCGATCAGGCCGTCGTGGCTGCGGGCGGCGGCACGGACTTCAGCGACGCTGGCGGTGGAGGCGGAGGGCTCGGCCTGGCTCAGGATATATAGTGGCTGGGAGGGATCCAGCACCCGGCGGCGGGCCAGATCCGTGAGGTTTCGATCGCTGAAGGCGAGGGGGCGGCGCATGCCAAGCTTCATGATATGTTCCGGCAGCTGGCGGACAACGCCGGGGCCAATGGCGAGCTGCAGCAGCCGGACTCTGTGCGTACGGCCGCAGGGGCAGTCAGTGATATGACAACGGATGATGTCAGTCAGGTCAAGTTCAGATAACAGCCGTTTCATGGAAGACTCCTTTTCTATCGTATCGTACTGCTGCTTCAAGCTGCCGAAATCCTCAGAATGTCAGGGCGCACATTACTGGAGCTTCCTGGCAGGAAGCATGCATACTAATTGAATTTTATGACGTTCTGGAAGGGAAACAGCTGCTTACTCATGGTAAGATTCATAAAGTAATTTGTCTAAGGCTGTATCAATCTGATACGCCGAGACGACAGGCATGGCAACCGCTGTTTACAAACGAAATGGCACGCACGAGGGAGATCCTATGATGAGGTCAACGTTCAAGAAGGCAACGGCTTGCTTTCTGGTACTGGCACTGCTTGGCAGCTACCTGTCATTCGGTGCTGGCATCAAAGTGAAAGCACTTGAGAATCCTGTCACAGATGTTTCTGCGGGTTCTGGTGAGGAGAACCTCCCTGCTGAATCACTGGACTTGCCAGCCTCTGAAACTGAGGAGCCTGAAGAGCCGGAGAATGATGACAGCCTTGACACTTCCCCGGCTGATTCCGAGCTGCAGGATCCGACAGAGCCAGAGGAATCGACGGAACCTCCCGTTTCCGAATTGCAGGAAGACGCAGTTGATGTAAACGTGTCTTTCGACACGGATGGTGGCGACTGGAATCTGGAAGCGGGCGAGCAGACGCTCAGCTTGATGTCAGGAGATACATTCACCTTACCCGGCCTTAATGCGGCCACGAAAGACGGCTTTTCTCTTTGTGGCTGGATGGACATATATGGCACTTCGTATCCGCTCGATGCACAGCTTGAAGTGAATGAGGATATGCTCTTCACCGCGCTTTGGGAAGAATCCTCTGAGCCATCCGTTCCTGAGGAGGAATTGTCCGAACCCCTGGCGGAAGCTCCGGTGGACACTGATATAACGGATCCGGTCAGCTCGAGTGACGCAGCATATGCTCCTCAAAGAATGACGGGGATGCAGCAATACCCCGATAATGCCAATGTCGTTTTTGAGACCCTTGGTGGAACCTGGGTTCAGGCTTGTTTTGACCCCTCAGGTATGTATTCGCCAGGAGACAAGCTTTTCCTTCCCCCCAGATCACAGCTTTCTCTGGCAGGCTATGCGCTGACTGGCTGGAGTGATGCTTCGGGCGACGTGTACGAGCCGGGTGCGGAGTTTATCGTGAATGAGGACAACACGTTCACCGCGATCTGGTCAGAGGGAGTAGCCGTTTCTTTCGATACACAAGGTGGCCAGTGGGATCCAGGTTGGGGCTATGGCGATGAAGTGGAGTACATCTTGCCTGGGGAGCGTTACGGTCTTCCAGGTCGCTATACCATTACAAAAGAAGGATATATCCTTGACGTCTGGATCGACGCATCTGGACAGGATTATCTGCCCGGCGATGAGGCAGTCGTGAATGAAGACACGGTATTCACTGCGGTCTGGGCAGAGCCGGTGACCATCAGTTTTGATCCTAACGGCGGCACCTGGACACATGGCGATCGAACGGCTGTCCTTCCCACAGGTTCTCCCATGTGGCTGCCTGGTCCGCAGGATATAACCAACGAAGGCTATGCGCTTGCCGCCTGGAGGGATACGGTAAACAATGTCGACTATCCACCGGATGAAAGATTTATAGCGAATCAGGACATGTCCTTTACCGCGGTCTGGGCAGAGGCTGTGACGGTCACCTTTGTCCCGGAAGGAGGAGAATGGACATATGGGGATCGCTCAACTGTCCATCCGCGGGGCTCTACTCTGGTGCTCCCCAACGACTTTGAAATAAGTAAAGATCACTTCGCACTGGTTGGATGGCTGGACACGGCAAGCTATAACAACTATTTACCCGGCGATGAGATTCATGTGAACACGGATATGACCTTCATCGCCGTCTGGGCAGATGCTGTGACCATACACTTTGAATTGGGCGCGGGGCGGTGGATATCTCACCCACAGACTGCCGTCGCCAGGGGATCTTATTACATTCTTCCCTGGAAAGGCAGCGTTGCCAATGAACCCTATGTATTAAGTGGCTGGAGGGATGCCTGGGGCAGTGAGTTTATGCCTGGCACCCGGATCGAGGTGTACGGCGATATGACTCTTACCGCGATCTGGGCCGAGGCCGTGACCGTGACCTATGACCTGGATGGCGGTCAATGGAATCCCAGACATGGTGATTTGCCGACTGCCTGTGTCTCCGGAGAGCTGATCTTGTTGCCTGATCACGACAGCGCTATCAAAGAAGGCTTTGTCCTGGGTGGCTGGAAGGATGCTGCGGATAAGCGATATAAGCCCGGCGAACGTTTTACTGTGTACGGGAATGCGACGTTTACGGCGATCTGGCAGGATCCTGTAACCGTATCTTATGACGCAGCCGGTGGCAGCTGGAGCCCGAACTGTGGTCAAGACGATCATCTTCTTCCCGAAACCTGGCACCGCTTACCGGATCGCTATGCGATTTCGAAAGCAGACGCCGCACTTGCTGGCTGGCAGGACAGTTCGGGAAAAGCATATCAACCCGGTGAATGGATTCGTGTAAAGCAGGACATGACGCTCACGGCAAACTGGGTGGACTTCGCAAACATTACATTTGACAGAGCCGGTGGAGAGTGGAGTCCGGATTACATTGACAGAGCCGTGAACTGGCCGAAGGGCTCCTCTTATGCTCTGCCGGGGCAGGAAATGATTATCAAAAACTGGTATCTGCTTGGCGCCTGGCAGGACGAATCGGGTACAAATTACCAGCCGGGCGAGTGGGTCGTTGTGAACGAAAGCACGACCTTCACCGCAGTCTGGCTTGAGCCTGTGACGGCGTCTTTTGATCCGCTCTTTGGGGTATGGGGCCCCGATTATGGTGAACCGGTGACCGATCTGCCCGGAACGCAATGCTGGCTGCCGAGTCAATATATGGTTTACAAAGAAGGCTATAAGCTCAGTGGCTGGAAAGATACTGCCAATAAGGTGTATCAGCCCGGTGAAATGATCACTCTGAACAACGATGAGACCTACACGGCCATCTGGACTGAGCCTGTCATGGTCGAGTATGACCTGAATGACGGTAACTGGGCATGGTACGGCGGCGAGCCATCGGAATCCGTGGCTCCCGGTGAATGGTATCAGCTGCCGGATTGGGACGCTGTTTCCAAAGAAGGCTATGCGCTTGGAGCCTGGATGGACGCTGATGGCATCGAGTACCCGCCCGGTCATCGCCTGGTCGTGAATGAGAACATGCTGTTTACCGCGCTATGGACGGATCAGGTAAGTGTCTCGTACAACGGAGCCGGTGGAGAGTGGAAGCTCGGTTTCGGCGAAGAGCCTGAGTACATGGCTCCCGGAGCGCTGTGCAGGCTGCGGGATAATGCTTACATTTCCAGAGAAGGCTATGCGCTTGCCGCCTGGAAAGACGGAGACAACAACGAGTATTTGCCAGGTCTATATACTCCTGTCAATGGGGACACGGTCTTCACGGCAGTCTGGGTTGAGCCGGTAACCGTTACATTTAACCCAGTCGGCGGTGCCTGGCAGGAGCTGGCCGGTGATCAGATAAGATACGTGGCTCCCGGAGAAACACTGCGGCTGCCTAGCCGGTATACCGTTTCAAAAGAGGGTTATGTCCTGAAAGGCTGGATGGACGCAGCAAACAGGGAGTATCAGGATGGAACGTCGATTGTCGTTATTGAAGATATGACCCTTACAGCGATCTGGGCCGAGCCCCTGATCGTAACCCTTCATACAGGCGGCGGTGAGTGGGCTCCCTATCATGGGCACCATTCTGAACCGGAAATGGATTTGACGGCAGGCTCAATTTATGCCCTGCCGGGAGCGGAAGCCGTTGTGAGGAACGGCTATGTCCTTTACGGCTGGAAGGATAGCTCCGGCAGAGTGTACGAGGCCGGTGAATGGGTCGTTTTGACGGAAAACATGGATTTTGTGGCTGTCTGGGGAGAGGCGGTTCAAATAACATTTGCGACAGGTGGTGGCCAGTGGACGTATTTTTACGACTCTGATCCGTTTGCTGCTTATACGGTCACCTGGCCACGGGGGCAGGCCTGTCCACTGCCAGGCGATTACGCAGTCATCAGAGATGGCTATGTGCTCAGCGGTTGGAAGGATGCCTCCGGCACAGTCCATGATCCTGAAATGGAGATTGTTGCAGAGCGGAACATGGTCTTCACGGCAGTCTGGAGCGACCCGGTCAGCATTACCCTTGATCCCGCCGGCGGCCAGTGGCGCTACTATGTACCTCCTGTAATCTTTTGCGCCAGAGGATCCGACTATTATCTGCCCGGACGGAATGTGCTTCTGAACAGCCAGTTTGCTCTCAGTGGCTGGAGAGATGCTGCCAACAATGTCCATGCGCCAGGAGCCAAGGTCACTGTGACAGAAAACATGAGCTTCACAGCCGTTTGGGCGGGGCCGGTAAGGATAACCTTAGATCCGTCCGGTGGCACCTGGGCATATTCTGATGCAAACCCCATTTCGTTTATCTGGTCCCTGGGTTCCCCTTACACGCTTCCGAGCGATGAGGCCGCTGTTAAAGAGGGCTGTCAGCTTATCGGCTGGCTGGATCAGATGGGCGAAGTCCATGCACCTGAAACTGAGCTCGTTGTGACAGAAGACATGTACTTCACAGCGTTTTGGATGGAGCCGGAAAGAGTACATATTTCGCTGGATCCGGCAGGTGGCATCTGGACGGAGGGCGAAGCAGCCGGTGAGTCAACACCCGTACTGGAAAACCTGGCCCGAGGCTCTCTCTATCACTTCCCAGATCAGGAAGCTGTTCAAAAAGATGGCTATCTGCTTGATGGCTGGCTGGATGAATTGGGCGGTGCCAGGTATGCGCCCGGCGCAGAAATCATTGTGACTGAAGACATGAATTTCACAGCCATCTGGCAGGAGCTGGTGACCATAACACTGGATCCGGCCGGTGGAAGATGGCTGGCAGGCGAAGCCTACGGCCAGTCAACACCTGTTCAAGTTACAGTGCCCAAAGACTCCCTGTATTCTCTCCCAGCTTTGGGAACCGTTTATTACGAGATGCACTACTTGACAGGCTGGCTGGACGAAGCGGGCATGGTGCATGAGCCCAACGAAAAGATCGTTGTGGCAGAAGCCATGAATGTCACAGCCGTTTGGCAGGAAGAGGTCATCATAACGCTGGATCCGGGAACGGGATTCTGGACGGCAGGCGATCTGGCCGGTATGTCAGAAATCATTCAGGAGATAGTGGACAAGGATTCTTCGTATACTCTTCCGGATTGGGAAGCCGTTCAAAAAGAAGGCTATCTGTTTGATGGCTGGCTGGATGAAGCGGAGCAAAAACATGAGCCTGGTACCCAGGTCGTTGTAACAGAAGACAAGGTCTTTGTTGCGCAGTGGATTGAAATGTTTGACATATCGCTGGATCCGGCAGGCGGTGTCTGGACTTTTGGCGAACACATCGGCGAGTCAGCACCCATTCAAGCCAGTCTTCCCGATGGTTCACCCTGTTACCTTCCGGATTCCAATCTCGTTATCAGAGAGGGATATCAGCTGTGCGGCTGGATGGATGAAGCAGGCATCGTGCATGCACCCGGCATTGAGTTTATTCTGACAGAAAGCAAGTATTTCACAGCCGTCTGGCAGGAAATGGTGATCATCACACTGGATCCGGCCGGTGGAATCTGGAATTTCCCCGACTCAGCCAGTGAATCAGCGCCCATTTCGTATGAACTGCTCAAAGGTTCTGAATATCAGCTTCCGGGCTGGAATAATGTTTATAAACACGGACATCTGCTCAACGGCTGGATGGATGAAGCGGGCGTCATACATGAACCTGGTTCAACGCTGGTCGTGAATGAGAGCGTAACGCTTACAGCTGCCTGGGTCCTGGATCCGCTTAGGATTGTGGAGTTCATGCCGCCGGCTGGCGTGGAATTGGACATGGGTGTCGAAATTCACCTGAGCGTTCGGGCTGAAGGCGGGATTGGGCCCTATAGCTACCAGTTCTATATCCTGTATCTCGATGGCAGTCGTAACTGCTTCACTGAGGATCCTGTTTTCCGGGAAAGCTTTCCATGGATACCTGAAGCAGCCGGTGACTACACTCTGGGCGTTGATGTCTACGATGTGACAGGTCAGCTTGCGACCCAGACGACAGTGGTGCGGGTGAATCCACCGCCCTTAGTCATAGCCGAGTTCCGTACCGGCGGGTCGGATGTTTATGAGCTGGGACAAAGGATCCATCTTTCCGCTTGGGGAGAGGGCGGAATCGAGCCCTATGAGTACCAGTTCTATGTCCTGTATCCCGACAACAGTCGTGAGAACTTCACTGAGACTCCTGTTCCAGCCAATTCCCATGAATGGATTCCCGACGCTCCCGGTGACTACACTCTGGGCGTTGATGTCTACGATATGACCGGCCAGATGGCGACCGCGGAGTCGCAGGTGATGGTGCGTCCGCCTCATATTCCGCCCCTGTTCATAGTTAACTTCAGCACCGGTGGCCTGGATATCTGTGAGCCTGGTCAAACGATCAATCTTTCCGTTCTGGTTGAAGGCGGAATCAAGCCCTATGAGTACCAGTTCTATGTCCTGCATCCTGATAACAGTCGTGAGAACCTGACAGAGACTCCTGTTCCAGCCAATACCCATGAATGGACACCCGACGCTCCCGGTGACTACACTCTGGGCGTTGATGTCTACGATGTTACAGGTCAGATGGAGACCCGGACGACGCTGGTGAGAGTGAATCCACCTCCTGTCCCACCCTTAAAAATTGCCGTCTTCCGTGCCGGCTGGTCGGAAACCTATGAGCTGGGTCAGACAATCAACCTGGCCGCCCGGGGCGAGGGGGGAACCGCTCCCTACAAGTACCAGTTCTATGTCCTGCGCTCCAATGGCAGCCGGGTGAACTTCCGGAAGGATCCCGTTTCCGCAAATATCTACCCCTGGACACCGGTTACCCCTGACACCTACACGCTGGGCGTCGATGTCCATGATGCTACAGGCCGGATGGTGACCGAGACAAAGACGATTACCGTCAAAGCTCCTGAAGTCCCGCCCTTAACCATTGCCGTCTTCCGTGCCGGCTGGTCGGATACCTATGAGCTGGGTCAGACGATCGATCTGGCCGCCCGGGGTGAGGGGGGAACCGCTCCCTACAAGTACCAGTTCTATGTTCTGCGCTCCAATGGCAGCCGGGTGAACTTCCGGAAGGACCCGGTCTCTGCGAACATCTACCCCTGGACACCGGTTACGCCTGACACCTACACACTGGGCGTCGACGTCTATGATGCTACAGGCCGGATGGTGACCCAGACAAAGACGATTACAGTTACGGCTCCTGACGCACCACCTCTTACCATTGCTGTCTTCCGTGCCGGCTGGAGTGATACCTATACCCTGGGTCAGACAGTCAATCTGGCCGCCCGGGGTGAAGGAGGAACGGGCCCCTACAAGTACCAGTTCTTTGTCCTGCGCTCCAATGGGGCAAGGGTGAACTTCAGGAAAGACCCGGTCTCTGCAAACATCTACCCCTGGACACCGGTTACGCCTGACACCTACACTCTGGGCGTCGATGTCTATGATGCTACGGGCCGGAAGGTGACCGAGACGAAGATCATTAAGGTCCTGCCCAAACCGTAGAACCCTGCGTTGTCGTTTTTTAGTCAAAGGGGGTCGTCTCAGAATGAGGCGGCCCCTCTTTTTTCAATCCTGAACGGGACACGCCTCCCAGGACATCAGCCGCTGAAGGGGCAGATCACTGCCCGGCCAGGGCGTCAGCGACGGCACCGGCCGTGGCAAAGGCAAACTGCAGGTTGTAGCCCCCTGTATCGCCGTCCAGGTCGATGAGTTCGCCGATGACATGGAGACCGGGAATCGCTCGGACGGCACAGCTGCGCGGGTCCAGAGCAGCGGGACTCAGACCGCCGGCAGAGACCATAGCCTCTTTGAGCGGGGCGGGATGCAGGGGTTCCAGCGTGAGCCGATGCAAAAGGGCGGCCAGGTTCTCAATCTGGCTGCTCTCAAGCGAGCGGGTACGGCGGGGCAGTTCTCTGCTGAAGCGCGCCCAGTCGGGGGAAATCACAGGGAGAGCCTCCAGAAGACGACGCGGCCAGCGCTCGCCAAGGGTCGTGAGCAGCTGACGCTCGCCGGCACCGGAAGCCGCCGCCTTAAGCCAGGAGATCGTCGCGGCCAGAGCTTCGCCGGGGATGAGATCCAGGCTGAGCCGCGAACCGTTCGGGTCCAGACGCCCCGAAAGATTCAGGGCACAGGGCCCGCTGAGTCCCGTGTGCGTAAAGAGCAGTTCACCCCGCGTCCGGTTCTGACGGTCCAGGGCCAGGCCCGAGTCACGGAGACTGAGGCCGGCCAGACCGGCCGCAGCCTGTCGGGTGCGGCGCTCATGCCAGAGCAGGCGGACCAGGGCGGGGGAGAAGGGGCGCGTGGGGAGGCCCAGTTTGTTGAGAAAATCGAGCCCCAGGCCGTCGGAGCCCGTCTGGGGATAGCCGGCCCCGCCCGTGGCCAGGACCAGCTTCGCGGCGCTGATGCTGCCGCCGTGTTCGAGTTCCAGACGCCAGCCATTGTGGTCTGGCTCAAGGGCGCTGACGCAGCTTCCATAGAGAATCTGGCCGCCATGCTCCGTGACGATCTGACCCAGGCGCTCGGCGACTGCAGCGGCGGACTGGCTGTCCGGGAAGACACGCCCGTCTGCCTCAACATGCGTCGGGATGCCAAAATCAAGCAGTGCCCGGCGGACACGGTCCGGCGGCCAGGCGGCGTAAAGGGACCAGAGGAAGCGCGGGTCCGGGCGATAGTGGGGGAGGAGCTCGGAGCTGTCGCCGACATGGGTCAGGTTGCCGCGACCCCCGCCGGTCAGGCGCAGCTTGCGCCCCACCTGCGGGCCGCGCTCGAGCAGGAGCGGGCAGTGGCCGAGCTTCGCAGAAAGAGCAGCCAGAAAGAGACCCGCCGCCCCCGCCCCGACAATGACCAGGGGCCTGATATTTGTACCTTTCATGCCACGTATTATCCCATTTGTGAGATGATGGGAGAAAGAATCTATGTGGAGGTATGAGATGGATTTTGCGAAGCTTGTACTTGACACCCGCAGTGTCCGGCGTTTTAAGCAGGAACCGGTGCCGGGCAGAGAGCTGCTCGAGTCCTGGGTGGATATCGCGCGGCAGACGCCGTCGGCGGCGAACCGGCAGCCGCTGCGCTACCTGGTGGTGAGCGGGGCCGAGGATTGTGCCAGGCTCTTTCCGTCGCTCTACTGGGCGGCTGCACTGAAGGACTGGCCGGGTCCGGCCGAGGATGAGCGGCCGACGGGCTATGTTCTGGTCCTGCGGGATCAGCGGCTGGCGAAGACGCGCGAGCATGATGAGGGCATCGTGGCCTATGCGCTGCAGCTGGCGGCGCGGGCGGACGGCTTCGGCTCCTGCATGCTGGGCGCAATTGAGCGCAAGCAGATACGGGAGGAGTTCGGACTGCCGGAGTGGTGTGAGATCTCACTGGTGCTGGCCTTTGGAGCCCAGGGCGAAAGCATTGTCCTGGAGGACGCGGAAACAGGCGTGGCTTCGCCCAGCTACTACCGCGACGCCCAGAGCGTGCACCATGTGCCCAAACGGAGGCTTAAGGACGTTCTCATTGACTGAGGCTCCGGATCTGGCACTTTTTCTGGTTTGAAGACTTCTGTTTCTGAAACTCCCAGGCAGGTGGTGTGTAAATCGCTTTGAGACACGCTCTGGCGGCAGAAGTTTCAGGCATATGAAAAGCCCTTTCGTCATTTCGAGTTCTTCTTGTGATGGCTAAAGGGCTTTCTTCATCTTGTGTATAAAAATGGCGCTCAAGACGATTTTTTGAGCAAAAAAACCGCCTATCGTGCACAAAAATCGATTTGCACAGGAAAAGTGACACACAAGACGATTTTTCGCTCATTGCATACTCTACTCATTTCCTCCAATGCCTATTTCCCGACCCTGCTGCTTTCCAGAAAGCTGCCCCGAACGCAGAGATGTGCCATTTGTGTCCCTTTTCAGGTGGTGCCCTGTGCCATCTGAAGCGGATAAAAACTGAATCAAAACAGGTTAGAAAACGGGTTAGATGCTGTAGTCGCTCTCTGAGTTGGAAAGTGACGATGTTGCCGAGCAGTTTGCAGATCGGGCACCATCGAAAAAACTGATCACGGGTGGAAAAATGCGCTGCTGCCCCGGATTCGGGGCAGCAGCAGAAAAACTTGTCCACAGCTGGCCAAAAAACACCGTTTGTGCCCGCAAACCTGAGCACAAACCTCGATTTCTGGCCACGGGTGGACAAAAAATGCGCTGGTGCCCCGAAATCGGGGCAGGAACGAAAAAATTGTCCACAGCTGGCCAAAAAAGCCCGTTTGTGCCCCGAAATCGGGCACAAACCCCGATTTCTGGCCAGGGGTGGACAAAAATTGCGCTGGTGCCCCGAAACTGGGGCAGGAGCAGAAAAACTTGTCCACAGCTGGCCAAAAAAGCCCGTTTGTGCCCGCAAACCTGAGCACAAATCCCGATTTCTGGCCAGGGGTGGAGAAAACACCTTGAGGGAAGCGAAAGACATGGGTTACAAAACTAAAATTTTACGTGCTCGTTACCTGATCTGATGCAAGTTGGTGCAATATTTGCAGAAGCCAGCAGGGGAGTTCGCTCCTTTTCCGGACAAGTTTCTGTTGATTGAAAAAGGGGCCAAGGTCGGAGGATCCGGACGGGCTGTGTTAGGATAATCTAAATGCTTTTAGGGAGGTATGTGGGATGAGCAGGAAGCACGGCTGGAAGAAGACACTGACACTGGCATCGAGTGCCGCCATATTGACTACGGGACTTGTCGGCTGCACAAACAAGGTTGAAAAGATCACATCCTACTTTGCAGAGCAGAACTTCGAAGAGGCGCTGAATTACTATAAAAGTAAGATAAAAGATAAAGATCGCGAGGAACTGACCGCAGCTCTGCGGGAGATCATCCTGGCACTGCCGGAGCAGTTTGCGGCGGACGAGATCGACTATGAGCTGGCCCGGAAAACTCTTGACACAGTTGAGGCCATGCATCTCAGTGGCATGTCAGAAGACCTGCTCGTTGTCCGGGCGAAGATACAGACACTTGTTAACTCGAAGCAGGCCTGGCTGACTGCCGAGCAGGCCTTTGCTGATGGCGACTTTCTCGCGGCTGCCGCTTCCTATGAGCGCGTAGACCCGATGGATCCCAATCATGAAGCGGCTGTGGAGCAAATCGCGAAGTCCTTTGCTGAGTATGAGGCCAGTATTCTGGCTCAGGCCGATGCGCTGGCCACCCAGGATGACTATGATGCAGCCATCAGCCTGCTCCAGGAGGCCATCCCCAATCTGGAGGATGCAGCGGCTCTGGAGTCCCGTCTTGAGGAGATTACAGCTGCCGCGGAAGAGTTCCGGCTGGCTGAGGAGCGCCGGGCCGTTCTGGCAGAGGCGGAGGAGGAGGCTTCGAACGGTAATCTGGAAGAGGCGCTTGGCATCCTCGACAGATATAAGACGCAAAGCGGCGACTCAAGTGCCGAGCTTCAGACCCTCTATGACCAGTACGCGGCTGATTATATCAATGCGACTCTGCAGCAGGTGCAGGAAATCATGGATGCCGGGGAGTATGGAGAGGCTCTGGAGATTCTGGAGCATGCCCGTCAGGTAGCCGAGTCAGAGCAGTTTGATGCGCTGCTGGCCGAAATTGAGGCCGTCAGGCCGGTGTATCTGAGCGAGCTGAGGGCCGAGGAACGCGATCGCTTCGAAAAGATAGAGCGTAACGAAACCCTCAAAGACACTCAGGGCAACAGTTACAGTGCTGCGAGCGGTAATCTCTTCCAGCTGAATGCAACCAAAGGCAGCTGGACGTCAGAACCTGGCATGGTGGAATATGTCCTTAACAGCAACTACAGTCTGCTCAGCGGCGTTGTTGCAGTCGATGATGAAAGCGACAGTGTCAAGTCGGAGCTGACGATCGAAGGTGATGGCGTGGTCCTGTACACGCTGCCGCTTTCTGTCTCCACGGAGCCGACGACCGTCAGTGTCGATATCTCAACGGTCAATGTGTTGAAGATTCAGCTGGCCATCCCCGAAAACGATGGCAAGCTGATCGCGATTCTGTCGGGTTTCTATTTGGAAAAGTGAGTCTCCTGAAGCGGATCCAAAGCTCACTTCTGACCTTTGGCCAGCAGGGAAAAGACAGTTTCGAATATCTTGGCCTGACCGTCCGGAAGGGTGAACTTGTCTCGTACAAGGTCTACGAAAACCCGACCCCCAGGGTGGAGGCCGAGCTTGGCAAACAGCTGCCCTATCGAATGCTTCTCGACAAATATTTCGGCCGCTTCGCCGCAGCCTCAGGTGTTCGTATCTGTGATGTGTCGGAGAGTCTGCTTGACGGTGAGGACCGCTACCGCCTGGTCTTTACTCTGGATCGCAGGCTCTCACACAGGGAAAAGGAGCAGCTGCTCACATACTTCTTCGAAAATCTGGAACTGCCGGAGATCTGCGCCGCCGTGCGACAGGATGCCGCGGCCCTGGCACAGAGCTTTGACATGGGTGTTTGGCCCCTGCAGCAGATAGGGGTGGAGACGGATGTCCACGCTGCCATTCGCGTTGTCAAATACTACCTGGATCTGACACAGGATTCCGGTCGCCGCCGCGCCTGTGACCGTGACTTTGTCGATCGGCTCGGAAGCGCGTTCGCGCTGAACCTGGAACCGCAGGCCAGGAGCCTGCTCCAGATCGCGCAGCACCGCTACCGCCCGGTTTTCGTCGGTATCAACCGCGATACGGAAAACAGTGAGCGAAAGCTCTATTTCAAGTCCGATGCCTTTGGACGGCAAACGGAGCATGTGCTGCCGATGTCCGAAAGTCTGGTGGAGCTCTGCGGCTGGGAACGTGTGGTCACGAAAGCGGACCTCGGGGCGCTTCATAAGCAGGGGCTCTATCTAGAGGGCATTGCGTCCACTCTGGAGCGGGCGGACGAGTGGCGGCTCTACTTTGCGTATCTGCCACGCTGGCGGCACAGCCGTGTCTGAACAGGCAGCCCTCTCAATCGTTCTACTGCGAAAATGAACAGGGATCTGGAGGAGCCAGGGTGTCATGAGCATGACGGCTTATTGACGGCAGAAGAGGAGCAATGCCTGCAGCTTGCCATTGACAAGTTCCGCAAAGAGTCCGTCGCCTAAGGCGTTGCACAAAATATGCAGGTCCTCAAATACGACTGAAACCCAAATCGCATTTTGAATATCACACTGTTTTTGGGGCCGCCAGGCCCAAGCCCTGGCAGTCTGGCGGCCAGGGACGCTGCCACCATCAGCCATCAATGAGAGACGGCGCACCGGGTGGCGCGCCGTCTTCGAATCGTATATCAGGGGCAAAAATTAGAATTTTCGCCGCGGCGTGTAGGAAGTGTGCAGCAGCTCCTTTGCCTTCGGGCCGTAGGGCTCGCCAAGATATTCGCGGTAGAGGCGCCGGACAGCCGTGTTCTCATGGCTCTTTCTGACCTCGGCATTGTCGTCGATGGCGTAGATCGCCTCCATGCGCTTCTCGATCAGATCCATGTTGCCAAAGTGATAGGGCTGGCCGCCGCCGGCGATGCAGCCGCCCGGGCAGGCCATGATCTCGATGGCATGGTAAACCTGCTCGCCGCTGCGGATCGACTCAATCATGCGGCGGGCATTGCCCAGGCCGGAGGCGACGCCGATGCGGATCGGGACGCCGTTGACACTGACGGTGGCCTCCTTCGAGCCCTCCAGACCGCGCAGCGGGGTGAAGTTGACATCCTGGAGTTTTTCGCCGGTCAACATCTCATAGGCGGTGCGCAGAGCTGCCTCAATGACGCCGCCGCTCGAGCCGAAGATCGCCGCCGCGCCGGTTGACTCGCCGAATGGATCGTCAAAGGGCGTGTCCTCGAGGTTCTCAAGGTCAAGGGAGATCTCCTGAATCATGCGGGCAAGCTCACGGGTTGTGATGACGATGTCGACGTCGCTGACCCCTTCATTCATGAGCTCGGGGCGGGCGGACTCAAATTTCTTCGCCACACAGGGCATGACTGAGACAACGATGATGTCTTCAGGTTTCAGCCCTTTACGTTCTGCGAAGTAGGTCTTGATGACCGAGCCAAACATCTCGTGCGGGGACTTCGAGCTTGAGGGGACATCAAGCATGTCGGAGAACTGGTGCTCGAAGAACTTGACCCAGCCGGGGCAGCAGGAGGTCAGGATGGGCAGGCGGCCGCCGTGCTCGATTCGGTGCACGAGTTCGGTTGCCTCCTCCATGATGGTCAGGTCGGCGGCGAAGTTGGTGTCGAAGACCTCGTCAAAGCCCATCTGCTTGAGAGCGGTGACCATGCGGCCGGTGACGTTCGTGCCCGGCGGCATGCCGAAAGCCTCGCCCAGGGCGACGCGGACGGCCGGAGCGGTCTGGACGACGACGTGCTTTCCGCTCGTGAGGGCGGCCCAGACCTTGTCGATATTGGAGACTTCGGCCAGGGCGCCGGTCGGGCAGACGCTCAGGCACTGGCCGCAGAAGGTGCAGTTGGTGTCGATCATGGGCAGGTCGAAGGCGGTCGAGATGACAGAGTCAAAACCGCGGCCGACGGCCGAGTAGACGTTGACTGACTGCACCTGCGAGCACATGGTGACGCAGCGCTTGCAGAGAATGCACTTCGAGCTGTCACGTATAAAGGAGAGGGAGGAGGTGTCGACATTGACCTGATGGCGCTCGCCCTTCACCCTGATCTCCCGCAGACCGACCTCACTCGCCAGAGCCTGCAGCTCGCAGTCACCGTTCTTCCAGCAGACCAGGCAGTCAAAGGGGTGGTCCGAGAGGATGAGCTCCAGGACATTGCGGCGGTTGCGGATGACACGCAGGCTGTTGGTCTGGATGTCCATGCCCTCATAGACGGGCGTGGCACAGGCGGGATAGAGGCGCTTGCGCTTCCTGTCCTCAACCATGCAGATGCGGCAGGAGGCGACTTCGTTGACATAGCGCAGGTTCGCCAGATCGAAGTGGCAGAGGGTCGGGATGTGGTAGCCGTTCTCCTTCGCGACTTCCAGAATTGTCTGGCCGGGCCGGGCCTGGATTTTCCTGCCATTGATGATGACAGTCAGCGTCTTGTCAGTCTCGGTGACGGGCGCAGTCTGGGTTTTCACAGCTTCACTCATATGCGTACCTCGCTCACTTCTTGATAATTGCGCCGACAGGGCAGATCGACATGCAGGAGCCGCACTTGATGCAGTCGGCCTGGTTTATACGGTGCTTCTCACGAATGGCACCGTCGATGCAGGAGACGGGGCAGTTCTTCTTGCAGACGTTGCAGCCGATGCAGGCGTCGGTGATCTCGAATTCCATCAGGTCAATGCAGACCTCGGCCGCACAGCGGTGCTCATGCACGTGCTGCTCATATTCTTCGCGGAAGTAGCGCAGCGTCGACAGAACCGGGTTCGGAGCCGACTGGCCAAGACCGCAGAGGGAGGAGGCGCAGATGGTCTGGCCAAATTCCTCAAGCAGATCCAGGTCGTTGTCGGTGGCGCGGCCGCTGGTGACCTTTGACAGCAGCTCATGCAGACGCTTCGTGCCGACGCGGCAGGGTGCGCACTTCCCGCAGGACTCCTCAATGGTGAACTCAAGGAAGAACTTTGCCACGTCGACCATGCAGTTGTCCTGGTCCATGACGATCATGCCGCCCGAGCCCATGATGGAACCCAGGGCCTTCAGCGAATCGTAGTCGATGGGCGTGTCGAGGTGGGACTCCGGGATGCAGCCGCCCGACGGGCCACCGGTCTGGACGGCCTTGAAACGCTTATCGTCACGGATGCCGCCGCCGATATCGAAGATGATCTCACGCAGGGTCGTGCCCATGGGAACTTCGACGAGACCGACGTTGCGGACTTTGCCTGCCAGACAGAAAACTTTCGTCCCCGTACAGCCCGGCGTGCCGATGGAGCTGAACCACTCGGCGCCATTGAGCAGGATGGCAGGAATGTTGGCCAGCGTTTCAACGTTGTTGATGATGGTGGGCTTGCCGTAAAGACCGTTTTCAAAGGGGAAGGGTGGCTTCGGCGTGGGCTCGCCGCGGCCGCCCTCAATCGAGCGCAGCAGGGCCGTTTCCTCACCGCAGACAAAGGCGCCGGCGCCATAGCGCAGCGTGATGTCAAAGTCAAAGCCCGAACCGAAAATGTTCTTTCCCAGGAAACCGTACTGATGTGCCTGAGTCAGAGCCAGCTTGAGGC
>JASGUW010000079.1 GCA_030055235.1 Bacillota bacterium | reverse complement strand
TCTGGGCAGCAGCGCACTGTTTGCCCACTCCCGCACAATTTTCTCGTTCCTGCACCTTTCTCGCGGCACCAGCGCACATTCTGTCCACCCCTGGACAATTTTTTCGCTCCTGCCCGGATTTCGGGGCACAAGCGCAATTTTTGTCCACCACTGGACAATATTTTCGTTCCTGCCCCAATTTCGGGGCACCAGCGCAATTTTTGTCCACCCCTGGACAATTTTTTCGTTCCTGCCCCGGTTTCGGGGCACCAGCGCAATTTTTGTCCACCAAGAACGGAAGCCCACCCGGAAACGCGCTTCCCCTGCGCTTCAGTTATCAAAAAACATCGAATCGACGTAGCGCTCCATAAAATCAGCGTTAGCAGAGAGCTCGATATAGTCCGCACTGTGGGCAACAGCAAGCATGCGCTCACGGGCAGAGGCATCAACAAGGGCTCGGACGGCACCCTGCAGACTGGTGTTGCCGAGCGCCTCCACCCGATCCTCCAGCGCCGCCGGGATCAGGCCAATGCGGGCGACAGAGGCAGCGCGCACGACACTCCCGAAACCACCGGCCAGGCCGAGCCGCCTGACGTCCTGTGGCACACGCCCATCCGCATCGAGCAGCGTCGAAATGCCGGCGGCGATGGCGGCTTTAGCCAGCTGGATTTCGCGGATGTCGCGTCCCGACAGGTAGATGTCAGGTGCGCGCTGCAGCAGGCAAACCAGCTCATCCGGTCGTTCATTGCCCGTCGCGGCAGCGGAGGCCACGGCAGCACGGCCGCCAAGCTCACGGCGTGGCAGCAGACAGGCAGCCAGGTGCGGCGGCAGGTCCTCAGGGTCGGCAAAGCGGCCCGTCTCATCGACCAGTCCCAGATCAAGCAGCGAAGCCATGGCGTCCAGGAGGCCGGAGCCGCAGATGCCAGTCGCCTCGGCATCATTGATGGTCCGGACGACAAAGGGCCAGTCCGCTGCCTCCGATGAACCCGTCACCACCGCAGCCGCCGCCTCTGCTGAACCCGTAGCCGCCGCAGTCACTGCAGCCACCGTCACCCGGTCCACCGCTCCACTGACTCCCGGCAGACCCATCTCGATGGTGGCGCCCTCGAAGGCAGGCCCCGCCGCTGTCGAGCAGCAGATGAGTCCGGTGGCCGAACCGAGCGCCATCTCGCCATTGGTTCCGATATCAATAAAGAGTTCAAGTTCCCGGCTGCGGTCCACACCCGCCGCCACCAGGCCGCCGACGACATCACCGCCGACATAGCCGGAGATCGCCGGCAGCAGCCACACCGGCCCATCCACCCGGCCAGGCAATCCCAACTCTGCAGCTGTCCAGCTTTCACCAAAACGACTCAAAGGTTCAAACGGAGCCTCTCCGATCGAGCTCGGATCAAGCCCCGCCAGAAAATGCAGCATGATCGTGTTTCCAGCCACTGCCCAGGCGTCAATTGACTCAGGCACCAGAGATAAACCGTGCACCGCTTTCGCTGACACGACAAGTTCCCCTGCCAGCTCCGCAAGCAGGGCACGCAGAGGCAGCACCAGGCTGTCAAGGCCATGTTCACGGGCATATTGAATACGGGAGATAACATCGGCGCCGGCGAAACGCTGGCAGTTCGGAGCCCGGGCGCCAGCCAGAATATGTCGGTCAGAAGCGGCAGACAGCTCGGCAGCAGACCCGGACGAAGAACCCAGGTCCAGCAACAGTGCCACAACAGTGGTCGTGCCGATGTCAACAGCGACACAGTAGCGGCCTATGCCCACGGGCGGGGTACCGGTCAAATCTAACTCTGCGAACTCCAGCGGAATGGTCATCGCAGCCTCACCCGGGACAAAAACCCGGGCCCCCTGATCGCACTCTGGGTCCAAAACATACTGGCAGGAAAGAACACGCTCAGCGGCAGAAGCACCCGCCCGCCAGAACTCAACAACACACTTGCCACAGCGTCCATGGCCGCCGCAGGGCATCGGCACCGCCTCAATACCGCAGGCCACGAGCCAGTCGGCCAGACTGCGCCCGCCCGCCTCCGCCGCAGGAATTGCTATTCGTTCAGATTCCGCACGGTGGCCGCTGACCGTCAGCTGCAATACGCGAAGCTCATCTTTCGCCATCACCGCAGCCCGAGCCCGAGCCCGAGCCCGCCTAGGCGCCCCGGCCCGCCGACGTCTCCCCGGCGAAGCGGCTGTCGCGCTCGCGGCGCTTCATGATGGCTTCGGCGACAATCATGTCCTTGACCTTCATCAGGCGGGTCAGGTTGTCGCGCTCATTCTCATCCATTTTCAGGCTGATGGCGTGGATGGTCTCCTCAAGCTCGGGAATCATGACATGCTCCAGCGAATTGACCCGGCGCCGGGTGCGCTCAAGCTCCACCGCCAGCAGCTGCACGGTCTTTTCGACCTCAGCCAGTTCCAGCATGGCAGGCAAAGCCTTCCGCAGACCGTCAATCGCCACATCCACCTCACCGGTGGTGCTGGCCAGCCCATATGGGAAGGTCTGCCGCTGATCCTGAATGGCCGTCATATCAATCCGCAGCTGCGGCACCGCCACCGCCATGATCGCCGACTCGCTCACCTGTACCTCGAGCGGCCGCGCCGCCAGACGCATCGCGTTCCCCAGCACCTCCGGCCAGAGCACGGAGCGGGCCAGCGCCATCGCCTCCGTCGCCTCGGCCAGGCGCTGGTCAACCAGCTGCCGCAGCCTCAGCGCCTCCTGGACCAGTTCCAGAAAGCGGCGCATCATGCCGTCGCGCTTGTCCTTCAGCAGACGGTGACCGCGGCGTGCGACCTCAAGCTCATGCTTAAGGCGCAGCAGCTCCATGCGGTTGGGGCTGACACGACGCACGGCCATGGCTTAGGCCTCCTCCGCCGCAACGTAGTATTTATCGATCCACTCCCGGCTGATGCGGTTGAGCTGTGTCGCCGGCAGCATGCCGAGCAGCTCCCAGCCGATCTCAAGCGTCTCTTCGATACTGCGATCGGTTTCATAGCCCTGGTGGACATAGCGCTGTTCAAAGGCGGTAGAGAAGGCCGCGTACTGACGGTCGAGCTCGCCCAGCGCCGATTCGCCCAGGATTACAGCCAGGGCACGGGCGTCCTTCCCCCGCGAATAGGCGGCAAAGAGCTGGTTCATGACGTTGGCGTGATCACCGCGGGTTTTCCCTTCGCCGATACCCTTGTCCTTCAGACGTGAAAGGGACGGCAAGACATCGACAGGCGGCTCAACACTGCTCTGGTTCAGCGTGCGGTCCAGAATGATCTGCCCCTCTGTGATGTAGCCGGTCAGGTCGGGAACGGGGTGGGTCTT
The DNA here is from genome assembly GCA_030055235.1 of Bacillota bacterium. GTDB lineage: Bacteria > Bacillota > Clostridia > Saccharofermentanales > Fastidiosipilaceae > JAEZYR01. The sequence goes on along the minus strand of JASGUW010000079.1, from coordinate 22,242 downwards.
GTCATCGTCGGGCATGGTCAGGATCGGCATCATCGTGATCGAGCCGCGCTTGCCGCGGATACGTCCCGCCCGCTCGTAAATGCCGGCCAGGTCGGTGTAGAGATAGCCCGGGTAGCCACGGCGGCCGGGGACTTCTTTGCGTGCCGCGGAAACCTCACGCAGCGCCTCGGCATAGTAGGTCATGTCGGTCAGGATGACGAGTACCTGCATGTCGAGGTCAAAGGCCAGGTATTCAGCGCAGGTCAGCGCCATGCGCGGCGTCGCGATGCGCTCAATCGGGGGCTGGTCGGCCAGGTTCAAAAACAGGGTCGTGCGCTCGATCGCCCCGGTGCGGCGGAAGTCGCTGACGAAGAAATCGGCGTCCTCAAAGGTGATGCCCATGGCCGCGAAGACCACCGCGAACTCCTCATCGTCACCCAGGACTTTCGCCTGACGGGCGATCTGGGCGGCCAGCTGGTTATGCGGCAGGCCCGAGCCCGAAAAGATCGGCAGCTTCTGGCCGCGCACCAGCGTGTTCAGGCCGTCGATGGCACTGACACCGGTCTGGATGAACTCGTTCGGGTAGTCGCGGGCTGCGGGGTTCATGGGGCTGCCATTGATGTCGCGGCGGGCGACCGGGATCACGGGCGGGGCGCCGTCCATCGGCTCGCCCATGCCGTTGAAGACGCGCCCCAGGATGTCGGGCGCCACGGCAAGCTCCAGGCCGCGGCCCAGAAAGCGCACACGGGAGGCTTCTATGTTGATGCCGATGGCTGACTCAAAGAGCTGCACCAGGGCATCGCCGCCATCGATCTCCAGCACGCGGCAGCGGCGCCGTTCGCCGGACGGCAGCTCGATTTCGCCTAACTCATCATAGGCCACGCCCTCGACACCACGCACCAGCATCAGCGGGCCGGCGACTTCTTCGATCGTACGGTACTCTTTAGCCATGGGGTGTCCTTTCAGCCGACGCGGGCAATCTCTTCTTCAAGTTCCTGCAAAATCTCTCGGTAGACCGTCTCCGCCTCATCCGGTGCCACCTCCTTGTAGCGCGCGATGCGCGCCAGCACGTCGAGGCTCTGCAGGGAACGAACCGGGCGGCCGCCGCGGGCGGCTTCCTGAGCCAGGTCATGGTAGCTCATGATCAGGTCGAGCAGGAAGAACTGCTTGGCCAACGGAGTGTAGGTGTCGACGGGGTCGAAGCTGTTCTGGTGCAGGAAGTCTTCGCGCAGGGAGCGGGCGGCTTCGAGCTTGATCGTGTCCTCTGCCGACAGCGTGTCGGCGCCGACCAGACGGACGATCTCTTCCAGCGCAGCCTCATCGGCCAGCAGACGCAGGGCCTGACGACGCCTGGCGGACCAGCGGCCGGCGACATTCGCATCCATCCACTCCATGACCTTGTCGGCATAGAGGGAATAGGACTGCATCCAGTTGATGGCCGGGAAGTGGCGGCGGTAGGCCAGGTCGCTGTCCAGGCGCCAGAAGACCTTGACGATGCGCAGCGTTGCCTGCACCACCGGGTCGGACATGTCGCCGCCCGGCGGCGACACCGCACCGATCGCGGTCAGATAGCCCAGGCGCCTGTCCTGCCCCAGGCAGGTGACGGCGCCGGCGCGCTCGTAGAACTGGGCCAGACGGGAACCGAGATAGGCGGGGTAGCCCTCTTCGCCCGGCATCTCCTCCAGGCGGCCTGACATTTCGCGCAGCGCCTCCGCCCAGCGGGAGGTCGAGTCGGCCATGATCGAAACGGAGTAGCCCATGTCGCGGTAGTATTCGGCAATCGTGATGCCGGTATAGATCGACGCTTCACGCGCGGCGACGGGCATGTCGGAGGTGTTCGCAATCAGGATGGTGCGCTCCATCATGGAACGCCCGGTATTCGGGTCGATGAGCTCGGGGAATTCGTTCAGCACGTCCGTCATCTCGTTGCCGCGCTCACCGCAGCCGATATAGACGACGATATCCGCCGCCGACCACTTGGCCAGCTGGTGCTGGACGACCGTCTTCCCGGAGCCGAAGGGGCCGGGAATCGTCGCCGTCCCTCCGATCGTAATCGGGTTGAACATGTCGATCGTCCGCTGTCCCGTGATCAGGGGCTCAGCCGGCGCATGCTTGCCGGCATGGGGACGCGCCACGCGCACCGGCCAGGTCTGCAGCATACGCACGTTTACCGTGTCTCCACCGCCCACAGGCCGCAGCTCAGCCACGGTATCCAGAATCGTGTAGTCGCCCGGCCGGATCTTGGAGACCAGATAACGGCCCTTCAGATCGGGCGGCACCATGACGCGGTGCTCAATAACTTCGGTCTCCTGCACGGTGCCCAGGATGTCGCCGGCCACTACTTCGTCACCCACATTCATTTTTGGTGCGAAGGTCCACAGACGGCCGCGGTCCAGGTGGTCGTAGTCGACGCCGCGCTGGATCTGGCTGCCGCCCTCTTTGTACATTGCGGTCAGCGGGCGCTGGATGCCGTCAAAGATCTGACCCATCAGACCCGGCGCCAGCTCCACGGAGAGCGGCCGGCCGCTCGATACCACCGGCTCGCCCGGACGCAGTCCCGCCGTCTCCTCATAGACCTGGATCGACGCCTGGGCGCCGTGCACCTCGATCACTTCGCCGATCAGGCCGACTTCGGCCACGCGCACGACGTCGAACATCTGTACGTCGCGCATGCCCGTCGCCACCACCAGTGGTCCGGCGATCTTCAGAATTTCTCCAGAACTGTGCTTGGTTTCCATGCTTGCTCCTTCAGCGCCGTCTAAGCGGACGGCGCGGCTATTTCTCCGGCGGCTTGACGGTATCCAGAATGTCGAAGCCGACGGCGCGGCGCACGGCCGTCCGCAGGCTCGTCGTCCCGTATCCCGTCGCGCCGGTGGCGGAGGGGATCGGGATGATGGCCGGCAGGACTTCTTCCTGCCAGAGGGCGAGCTCGGCCTCACAGGCGCGGGCAACGGCCTCAGTTATATAAATGACGGCGTGGCGGCGGGCGGCCACGAGCTCCTTCAGTCGCGGCGCAGGATCCTCTTCAGGGGCGATCGGGACTACGGTCAGTCCCAGGCCACGAAAGCCAATGATGCTGCCCAGGTCGCCCAGCACGGCAATGCCATTCATCTCACTATAATCGGTCTTTTCTCTCATCCGGGCAGCCTCCCCACTTCGGCGTCGCCGTTCTTGTCGAGAGTGGTCACCCGCGTCGGCAGGCGGTCCGACGGCCGCAGCATGGACAGCAGCTCTTCGCCCGCATAGCCCTGCTCCAGACCGGCGATCAGGATGCGCAGGCTCGAGATCTCAAGCGTGCGGTCGAGCCAGAAGCTGCCGACGGCATCGGGGCCGAAAGAGGCATGGAGCCCGCTGGCGGCAAGCAGGTCAAGTGCCTGATCCACCGCCTGGTTGTAGCCCCAGATCGCATGACGGCTGTCGTAGTTCAGTGCGCGGCGGGCCAGCCCCGGCACCAGGCTCTTTTTATAGGCGGCGACGACCTCCTCATAGTCCGCGTCGTAGAGTTTGGCCAGTCCCTCCGGTCCCACCGTTCCGCCGACGACGGCGATACGGCGCAGGTAGGCGGCGCCGCTCATGGCCGCCCGGGTGCGGGCCAGCATCTGCAGGTTGGCGGCGTCGGCGCGGATGGTCAGGTAGTCACCCAGAAAGCCGGCCGCCGTGCCCGTCTCAGGGTCATTGACCAGTCTGCTGAGAGCGGCAAAGTAGAGCCGGTCGCCTGTCTGATCGATCGTCACCGGATCCGGGTGCCGCTGTCGGATGGCGAGCAGCTGCCGGACGTCGCGGGCGAGCCAGTCCGGAATCTCAGGATCCTGGGACCTTTCTCCCGGACGCTCCTGCTGCCGCCTGACCTGCTCGTAGAGCCGGGCCGGCGGGGTCGGTGCGTCGTACATCACAAGCTCGGCCAGATCCTGGGGCAGGGCCTCCAGGCCCTTCGCGGCGCCGTTGCCGTCTGTATTGACGGGGGCCGTCAGGGCTTTCATAAAGACCTTGAGATTATGGTAATCGCGCTCCAGCAGCAAACCGCGGGCGAGCACGCCGTCCCGGGTCAGCTCGCGCAGCAGGCAGTCGATCTGCCGCCGCCCGGCGAGCACCCGCTCTTCCAGCCGCGACCCTTCAGGGTAGCCGGCCGCCGTCAGGATCTGATGGCGCTGCTCGGTCGTCGCCTGCTCTGAAGCGAAGCTCGCGAAATCCTGAGGTCCCATGCGCCAGGCGTCGATCACCCGCAGGCGACCGGTGGCGTGGGCATAGGCCTGATCGCTGACGCGTGGACGCCGCCAGCCGGGACTTGACTGCGAACGGGCCTTCATGCCTCTTTCCGCTCCTCTTTCCGCTCCGCGAAGAGTCGGCGACCGATCTCCTCCACCCAGCGCTCGCGCTCTTCGTCAAGGCGGCCGGTCAGGCTGTGGCGCTCCTCGACACGGCCGCGGCTGAGGACGAAGCCGTCCTCCAGCTCCGGATCGTCGGGCAGGCGCTCCGGTGCCTGGGGCAGGGCGGCCAGTACCGCCGGAGCCAGATGGCTGTCGGCCGGCCGGAAACGGATTTGCCAGCCGGGCTTCGCATAAACTAAAAGCTCCTGAATGTACCAGGTCTGACGTTCAGCGTCGGAGATCGTGATGAGGCGCTCCCTGGCTGCCTGGAGCACCCGCTCGACCAGACGCTGGCGGGCTTCCAGATCAAGCCGCCGCCGCTCCATGGTCTGGCGCGACTGGCTGCGCTGCTGGATCAGGGCTGTCTCACGGTCGCGCTCCAGAGCCCTGTCGGCCTCCAGGGAGGCGATGTGCTCTTCCGTCTCAGCACGAATCGCGGCACACTGGGCTGCGGCCGCGGACAGGATGTCGGCGGCCCGCTCACGCGCGGTGTTCAGCACATGCTCGCGGACGCTGTCGAAACGCTTCGCCATGAAGCGCCTCAGCGCACGTTCATGATCGAGAGGATCGACGCCAGCAGGGCCAGAATCGCATAGGTCTCGACCATGGCGGCGAGGGTGATGGCCTTCGCCTGTTCTTCAGGACGTTTGGCGAGCAGCGCGACGCCGTCGGCGGCCACCCGTGCCTGGTAGATTGCAGAGAAGTAGCCCACGAACATCATCGGGGTGCAGGCCAGGAAGTAGCCCATGCCCTGGGCAATCGTCAGCTCGTGCGCAGTACCGCCGAAGAAGCCGCCAAAGATCATGACGAAGAACCAGATCAAAAGGCCGTAGATGCCCTGGGTGCCCGGCAGGGCCTGCAGGACGACCAGTTTGCCAAAGAGACTGGGATCTTCGGTCAGGACGCCCGTCGCGACCTGGCCGACCATGCCGACGCCTCTGGCCGAACCGATGCCGGCGATGAGGGCCGCCAGGACACCGCCCAGCAGCGCCAGACCTGCGCCCGAAAAGAGTGCTTCGAAGAATTGGATGACTGCCATATTTCCTCCTGCTTATGCGCGGCCCCGGCCGCGCGTTCTACCTGACTTTGCCCTATTCCTGCGGTTCCACGCGGGTATAGCGGCTGCTGTCCACAGTCAGCGGATCAAAGGCCGATCCGCCGCCCTCCAGACTGCGGCTGAAAAACTCTACGTAATGAAGACGTGTTGTATGTACATATGAGCTGAGAGCCGAGAGTGCCAGGTTCAGGCCATGCCCGAAGATCATGATGATGGCAAAGAAGATGATCTGCGGTCCGCGCCAGCCGACCAGCATGGCCATCATGTTGACAACCAGGGCTATAACACCTGTGGCCAGGCTCAGCGCCAGAATGCGCGTATAGGAGAGGAAGTCGCTGAGGTAGCCGGTGACGCCGTAGAGCTCGCCGAGTCCGGAGAAGATGCGCTTGAGCGGATTCTTCGCATCCGAGCCGAAGAACAGGATCACCGCCGCGCCCAGCACCGCCAGCACCGTGCCGAGCTTGACGCCGGCAATCTGAATATCGGTCAGCAGCAGGCCGAGCCCCAGCAGAATGAGATACCAGGGCACCACCTGGGTCAGCGCCTGCCAGCCCTCGCCGCGTTTGACGCGGGCGTAAATGCTGAGGCCCATACTTGCGAAGACATGCACCACGCCCGTGGCCACCGACACAAGCATCATCTTGACCGGATCGTCCATTGGGTTGAACCAGAGGGTCGGGAAGTTCACCGCCCCGCCCGTGATCTCTGTCAGCGCATTGCCGAAGAAGCCGCCAAAGACGAAGCCGAAGGCCATGCTGACAATGGAGCCCTGGAAGAGCACCAGACACATGCGGCGGAAGCCGCGCTCGACGCCGACGCCCCAGATGAGCCAGCCGGTCAGCAGGGCGAGCAGCAGGCCGTAGCCGGTGTCGCTCAACATCATGCCGAAGTAGAAAGCGTAAAAGGGTCCCATGACCGGGATCGGATCGACGTCGGTACCCGGCAGCGGCAGGCTGAAGGTAGTCAGGATCTCCTCATAGGGTTCAAGCAGTTTATGGTTCTCCAGCAGAACGGGTACGTCGGGCGCCGGTTGGCAGGCTTCCTGCTCGCAGGCGATCGTGAACTTGTCATTGAGCGCTGCCAGCAGCCGATCGACCCGCTTGCGGGGCACATAGGCCTGCAGCACATAGACATGCTGCAGCTCGTAAATTGCCCGCCTGGCTTCGAGCTCCCGCTGCCGGATGGCGAGCCAGTCGTGGAGCAGCTCGAAGTCGCCGCGGTTTGCCGCCAGTTCGCGGGCGCGCTCTTCCAGCGTCTGGCGCTCGCCCTGTTCGGCTGAGATTTCTGTTTGCAGCTCAGCCCAGGCGCGCGGGTAGTCGCCCGCCTCTTCCGCCGCGGTCTGGGCGGGGAAGGGGGCCAGCTCGGCCAGATGCAGGACGCGCTCGGCCTGGGCCCGCAGGGGCTTGGGTACGGCGAAGATTTCCGCCAGGCCGTGTTCGGTGCGGTAGATCGTTTCAGAGGCGAAGGGCAGACCGGCATCATCCATGGCTCCGATGGCCGCCTGCCGCTGTTCATCGTCGGCGAAGCTGCCGCCGATCAGCGCCAGATGCTTCAGCTCCTTATCGTCGCTTGCCTGCAGAACCAGATGGCGCCAGGGCTCCAGCAGAGCCTGCCGCGCCAGCAGCCGGGCCTCCCGCTCTTTGCTGCGGGTGATCGCGGCCAGGGTATCGTCGAGTTCGTTCAGTCTGGCCGTAAGTTCCTGGCGCGCGGCGCCGGCGGCTTCAAGTTCCGCCAGACTCACCTTCCGCCGCACGGTAAAGAGGGGCTTCTTTATATGTAGTAAATCACTGGCCACCAGAATCATCCCAGCCAGGCGCTGTTGCTCGCCAGCCATCGCCACGATTTCGCGCTCAAGCTCCCGGCGTTCGTTTTCACGTCCGGCGACATGTTGGGAGGCGGCTTCGGGCAGTTCACGGATGTCGGCCGCCCCGAAACGACTCAGCAGAGCCAGCACCGCAGGCAGATCCTGCGGCAGGCCAATGAGGCGGAGGCGATCCATCTCAACGATCGGCACGGTCGTTCAGAATCCTCTCTGCAATGGTGGCAGCCACTATGTCAATCTGACTGCCCAGACGTGCCTCCAGATCGGCGGCGGCGCGGTCGGCATCCGCCGTGGCGGCAGCTACGGCGCCTGCCTGCTGCCGGCGGATGGTCTCCGCGGCGCTGCGGCGCTCTTCCGCCAGTTCGCGTTCGCGGCGGACCAGCTCACTGGTCGCCTCCTCACGCGCAGTAGCGACCATCTCTGTCGCCTGCTCACGTGCGGCAGCGATCAGGGCTTCGGCTTCATTCTCAAGATCTGCTACGGATGACAATAAGTCTGTGGCCATCTGATCCGTTTCCACTCCCTTAATCAAGATCTGATCTCCGGCAGGAGCTCCCGTTTCGAACGTCGTACATTGAGCACTCTAGCACAGCCTGGAGCATTGAAACAAGCAAGGCAGCTCAAGCGCTTGCGTTTCCCCGGCACCGCATAGGGGAGGTTTTACCATCTGGACCCCAGTCTGTTCCAAATCACGTGAAATGCTCATTTTCGTGCACATTTATACATGGATAAGAATGCCCTTCCTCTGATACATGCGTATGAATTCTTTTCGTCAGTATTGTTTGGGCTATCCAGCGGGACTATCCGGGCTGGGAGAGGGGGAGGCGCCCAAAACACTTGAGATATGTACGTAAAAGGGGGATTACTGAAATATGTCAGTGCTTCCATGCAGGCGACAGGCTTCAACCGGGACGCTTGCCAGAACCACAAAAGTCAGAAGCTTGGAACCACAGCACTTGCTGCTCGGAACTTAGCGCTCGGAACCCCAACATATTAGTGCTCGGAGCCCCAAGCGCCAATGCCCGGAATGAGACCCCTTGAACGGAGAAGGATATTGTTTCAACGTTCCGCACTTTTTGTGACGGACTCCACAAACTCCTGCGTATATTCATTTGACATCCGGCATAAGAGCAAGGAGCCTCAGTTCATTGCACGCTTCGAAGTATTGCTTTTGCTTCTTCGTTCAGGGTGCACGTCAGGAATGCCGGGATGCAGGGAAGCGGGGAAGCGGGTGAGCATGCCAGAAGGATGCGCAACTGCGCGGCATGCAGGCCACTGCGCGGCATGCAGGGTCAAAACAGAGGGTAATCCAAAAAATGATTTGGATACCTGGCTACTTTGACCACAGAGAGGCCGCGCGCGCCGCTGCGCCGCGCGCAGGGTCAAAACAGCGTGTAATCCAAAAAGAGATTTAGATTTCAGCCTACTTTGACCACGAAGAGGCCGCGCGCGCCGCTGCACGGCGCGCAGAGTCAAAACAGCGTGTAATCCAAAATACGATTTGGATACCAGGCTACTTTGACCACGAAGAGCCTGTTTCTGGTCAAAATAGCGTCTAATCCAAAATACGATTTGGATTTCAGCCTACTTTGACCACAAAGACCCCGATTCTGGTCAAAACAGCGTCTAATCCAAAAAACGATTTGGATACCAGCCTACTTTGACCACAGAAGGCCGCGCACGTTGCCACGCAGCGTGCAGGCCGCTGCACGGCGCGCAGGGAGTTGTCTGAATTTCTTCAAAATCTCCCTGAAAATGCCAGATCGCCCCTGTCACCCTCGTCGCTCGCTGTCATCACGAATACCAACCACATTCAGGCAGTTTTGAGGATGATTGATAGAGCCGGCAATTGGAGAATTACTCTTCAATGTACTTGAATGCAATGTACTTGCATGCAAATTCCGCTAAAACCGCGGTGTTCCAGGAGTCTGAGAAAATGACTCGTAACACGGTTTCACTCATTCAGACAGATATGACGCGCACTTCATCGCTCAGCCCCACCGCACGCATGAGAATATGGAACTATCGGCGGGCGGCGATTGAGATCAAGGCCTCGGATGAGTGTCCAGAGCGGAAGACTTACGATCATGACGAAACCTCGCGTACAGTGTCGTACTGGACAGTTGCTAACAGGTTGCATGCCGCAGAGAGCAAAGAACCACGTTAATAAAAAGATACGACTGGGCTCTATACCTGACAGCTGCCAGCAGCCATCTGCGCCATGCAAATTGCCAGGCACCCTTGACAGCCCAAAGGACAAAGGCCCTTGTTGTATCAGAAAAAGCTGACATGTCGAGCTGGACTGCAACGCTGGAACAGTCTCAGCTGCCCCCAGCAAAGCAGCAGGCTTGGTCGACATGAGATCATGAAGCATATGGTTTCACCCGTCAGCGCAGCCACAGCGTAAAAGGCATCCATTCAACTGGCGAACTGGCATAAGATCCCGGAAAGCCCAGCCAGATCCGAGGCCTGTTCCACTTCAAAAGAAAAGTAAATCCTCCATCATGAACGTACCTGCCGATGTAGAATGGCAACGTCGGCTTCATCCAGATGCGGTGCAGCAACGACAATATCGACAGGCGCAGGAGGAACGCAGCATGCACAATTGGGATCCCACGCTCATCAGAATTGCCAATCGGGCCGCCCTGCTGCCGGCACCCCTTCAGGTCGGGATCGCATGAACCTGCTGCAGCGCCTCCTGATCCGCGGCATCTCCAAACTGCTGCCGGACATCCGCACCCAGCATTCGCGCATCCGACGGCTGCAGGAACTCAGCCTGCCGCTGCTTCAGCCCGTCTGGCAGGGCTTCGACCTGAAGCTGCAGGATGGCAGCCGCAGCATCACACTGCGTATCTTCGAACCGGAGCAGAACAGTCCTCCCCAGAGCCACACAGCAACTGAGCTGATCCTTCATGCGAAAGACGACCCCAGTCTCCCGACACCCCTGCTGGAGCGCGCCCGTGAGCTGCCACCGCCCCGGGGCCTGATCCTCTTTTTCCATGGCGGCGGTTGGGTCACCGGCACCATTGACAGCTACAGTGCACTCTGTGCCGACGCCGCCCGCTGGACGGGCTGGCCGGTCCTGTCCGTCGACTACCGTCTGGCACCGGAACACCCCTTCCCTGCTGCGCTCAACGACTGCCGGGCCGTTGCCCGCTTCCTCTATCACGCGGCGCCGCAGCTCGGCGTCCGCCCGCAAGACATCGTGCTCATGGGCGACAGTGCCGGCGGCAATCTGGCCGCCGCGCTGGCCCTCTACGCCCGTGCCATGGGCGAACCCGTACCACAGCGGCAGATCCTGCTCTACCCGGCCGTCAGCGGTGACTACGGACCTGACAGTTCTTTCGCATCCATGCACATACTGGGTGAGCACTGGCTGCTGACCCGCGAACGCATCGCCGCTTATATGGATCTTTATCTCTCCCGGCCTGAGGATCACGAGAATCCTCTTACCGCCCCCCTGCTTGCCGATTCACTTCATGATCAGCCGGAGACGCTGGTGATTACGGCCGAGTATGATCCGCTCCGCGACGAGGGAGAGGCCTACGCCGGACGGCTTCTGGCCGAGGGCAACAGCGCCATGGCCATCCGCATGCTGAGCACGGTACACGGCTATATGCGCGCACCCGGACAGGCGGCCGCGACCGCCGCCACCTGGTGCCTGATTCTGCCCTGGCTCGGGCTCAGGCAGCCGGAGGAGCTGCTGGCGGAGGGCGGAGCATACCCGGTTGAATGGCGTGTCGGCCGTCCGGAGGTGGACCGGTGAGCCGCGGCAGGAAGGGCGGTACGGCTCCCTGGGCACGGCTGGATAACGCCTCCAAGATCTTCCCCGCCACCGCCAATGCGGCTGATACAAAGGTCTACCGCCTCTACTGCGAGCTTGGCGAAAGCGTGGATCCCGCACTGCTGCAGACGGCCCTGGACCGCACTCTGATCCGTTTCCCCTGGTTCCGGATGGCGCTCGGCCGCGGTCTATTCTGGTATTACTTCGAGAGCAGCCCTCTCCCGGCCCTGGTGGAGGCGGACAGCCGCCCGCTTTTCGCCCCACTCTATGACACCGACCGCCGCCAGCTGCTTTTCCGTGTGCTCTACCATGGCCGGCGCATCGCCGTAGAGGTCTTCCATGCGCTGAGTGACGGCACCGGCAGCTATGGTTTCCTGCGCAGCCTGGTCAGTGAATACCTGCGGCTGCGGCATCCGGAACTCGACATTCCTGAAAGCGAAACCGTCAACATCGGCTCCAGTCAGCGCCAGCACATGGACGACGGTTTCCGGCGCTGGTTCAGGGGGCGGCTGCCGCAGTCCAGGAAGCAGGGCAGCAAGTCCCGGCCACGCAGCGTCCTGCGCCGTCGAGCCCTTCAGATTCCGGGGCCGCGTGCGCCAGTTGGGCAGCAAACCGTGATCGAAGCGGGCGTTTCTCTTTCCGCCGCACTGGAGCGCTCGCGGGCTGCGGGGGCAAGCCTGACCGTCTGGCTTGCCGCTCTCCTGATGCAGGCAATCTACGAGGATCAGACACCCGCCCGCTCCAATCTGCCTGTGGTCATTGATGTGCCGGTTGATTTGCGGCGCATCTTCCCTTCCGACAGCGCCCGCAACTTCTTTGGCCTGCTTGCACTTGAACACCGTCGCCTGGACCCCACCGCCGTGCCGCCGCTCAAGGAACTGCTGCCCACACTCGGTGAACAGCTGCGTCAGCAGGTCAGGCCCGCTGAGCTGCAGGCGAAGGCCGCCCGCCTGATCGCCTTCGAACGCCAGCCGCTGCTTCGCATCGTGCCGACCGTGCTCAAGGACCCGATCCTCTCTCTGGTCCATCGCCTGGTCGACCGCTGCGCGACCACATCGCTTTCGAATCTTGGCGTCGTTGCAATGCCTGCTGCCTGCCGCCCGTATATCGTGGCCTTCGGTTCAGCGGCTGCGACCCGGGGCATGCAGATCTGCGCGACCAGCTTCGGCGACCGCCTGACGCTCTGCCTGACATCTGCGCTGGCCGTCCATGAGGTCGAGCGGCTCTTTATCCGCCGTCTGGTCGGAGCCGGGCTCGACGTGGTAGTGACCAGCAATACGGAATGGGGAGAGGTCGCTCCCGACAGCCAGGTGGATACCGGGCGTGAAAGTGCCAGGCGTGAAAGTGCCGAGCATGAAAGTGTAGGAAAGGAGAGCGCCGATGTCTGAACCTGCGAATACACTGTCTGAACCTGCGAAAGAAGAAACGACCTGGCTCCCCAGCCAGCGCTGTGCCGTCTGCGAAGTGACAATTCTAGGCGCCAAACGCGCCTGTCCTCTCTGCCAGAACCCGCTGTCACCAGACGGCTGGTGCGCGCCCACGGACACAGACCCCAAGCTGCCTCAGGATGCCTGGGTCCGGGTTGAGGTTCCCGAGCACCAGCATCTGGCGCTGCGCATTCTGGGTTTTGTCTCGATCGCTCTGGTCGTCTCCAGCTTCGTACTCTGGTGGCTCTTCCCGATTCCCATTCGCTGGCCGCTGATTCTCCTCCTGGCACTGGCCAGCATGTGGCTCTCACTTGCGAGCATCCTGCACCGGCGCCGCCGCTTCGCCCGCATCGTCAACCTGCAGCTCAGCCTGCTCGTACCGCTTGCCGTGATCTGGGACTTCGCGATTGGCTGGCGTGGCTGGTCTCTCGACTACGCTATTCCTTTTCTCTGCATCGCGGCAATGGGCACGCTCTACATCACGGCTCTCAGTCTGCGCCTGGATGCCCGGGACTATCTCATCTATCTGCTGCTGATCGCGGCGCTGAGTCTCCTGCCACTCGTTTTCCTGCTGCTGGATCTGGTGTCAAACCCGCTGCCTTCACTGCTTTCGGTTGCGCTGGCGGTCCTGCTCTTCGCCGCCATCATTCTCTTTCAGGGAGCGGCAATGAAGGCTGAACTTGAACGGCGCCTGCACCTATAGCGGGAATTCTGGCAGCTGATTTGGAGCTGGTTAAAGAGGTTTTTGTTCTGCGGGCAAACGAAGCGCAAATACCTTGAAGTCCTAACAAGATCGGGTGTGCAATTTTTACGCGCTGGACAAGCGGAGCCGGTCCAAGACCTCAAAATCCGTCCAGAGCGGAAATTTTGCTCACTTCAGGAGGTTTTCTGTGCAATTTTTACGCGCTGGACATGCCGCAGGCGCAGCTGTCCGTGGGGACAGCCGGAGCCAGTCGCCCGCCACCAGCCGGAGCCAGTCGCCCGTCCCCCGTCGACCCAGCCGGCCGCCAGCAGTCGGCCCGTCAACCCCTCGGCCCGTCCGGCAGCATAAAGCCCCAGGGCCGATCCACCATGCCAAAGCGCGTAAACGGATCCAAAAAACCAAAGGCCTTCCCCTCGCGATCGACGAGATGGGCGTGCTGGGCCGCATCAAGACGCTTGTAGCGAATCTCACAGCGCACCGGACCCGGCACAACAAAGGGCTTCATCTCATCGTAGCGTTCCAGCGCCCGCTTGACTCCGGCATAAATCCGCTCAACGGCCGCATCCGGATGCAGCGAAACGATGCGCGTAAAGGCGAGCGAGCGCTTCGTCGCCACGGTCTCCACCCAGGGAAAGAAGCGCCTGGCCTCTCGACAACCGGCATCATCACTCGACACAAAAATAATCGGACAGCCATGATCACCCACCGCACAGGCGTCAAAGGCCATCTCTCCCCAGTTCTCCCCGTTGATTGCAATCCCCTGATAGGTCACGCTCGAAAAGGTATGCGCCATCACAGCCTGGGGCGTCCCCTCCATGGCGTGGTAACCGATCAGCACCAGGCCGGCAAGCTCCTTCCCCTCATCAGGAATGCGGCAGCCCACCGTCGCCCCGATCGCAATCTCCACCCGCGAATCAAGTTCCCGATAGTTCAGACTGCAGCCACGCCCATGGTTGTCCCAGACGACCACCTCGTCGGCGCCGCCCGCAAACAGCGCCCGGGCAGCGGCATCGGCCTCCCGCGTCGCCTGTTCGCGCACAAACGCAATATTAAACGAATCCTCCACCGAACCGCCAAACTGCGGCAACGCACAGGCTACCCCCTCCAGATCAACGGCCACCATAAAACGCTTCATTTCACATCCTCCCATAATGCACGCAAAGCCTCCACGCTCTCGGCTGTAGCCTCGAGCCCGCCGTCCGAAAACGCCGCACCGCCCGGCCGCTTCAGCGTCTCCTCATCGAGCTGCCCCGTCAGGCGGTAGTGCGTCTCCATGCTCAGCCAGCCCTCATAGCCCGCTGCCCGGAGTCCGGCCAGCACCGCCCGCCAGTTGACAGAGCCGTCACCGACGCGGAGGCACTCAACCTCATCGCCCACAGCATCAATCCCGTCCGCCCGCTGCGGCCTGCGGCGTATGGCATCCTTCACATGGACATGGCGCAGCCACGGCCGGATCGCCTCCCAGGCTGTGGGCCAGGGCTCCTCCCCACCCGGTGCATAAACAGAATTGCCGGGATCATAGATCGCCCCATAAGGCGATTTCCCATAACGCTCGGTCAGCACCTGCAGCAGCTGAGCCAATTTCTTATGGCTGCTGGTATAGACACTGGGATCGGCTTCAAGCAAAAGCTCAAGGCCGTTGTCCGCCAGCCGACTGTATGCCGATCCGAGCCGGGTGGCCAGAGTCTCAAGCAGTTCGGGAGTGAGCGGGGGAACAGCCGGCACCGTAGCGGCCCGGAAGCCCGCGAAGCCGCGAATCCACTTCGTACCGAAAATACGGGCAAGCGGGATCAGGCGGTCTAGTTTCTCGAGTTCGGCGGTGAAGGACTCATCGGCCTCGTGTTTGCCAAAGGATGAGGCCAGACAGACAAGCTCCAGCCCCTCGTCACGAAAGCGGGCGGCCAACTCCCGGGCTTTGGCTGCAGAGAGACGGTCGATGGCTGTACCTGCAACAGAGCGCAGCTCAAGGCCCTCAAGACTATGATGTTTGGCAAAAGCGATGATCGTGTCAGTATCCTGACTGACCTCGTCGGTGATAAAGGCAAGTCTCATAGGTCTTCTCCTCATGGCATGAGTGGATCCCACCCATCTTCGAGCTCTTACGGCGGCATTATCCCATACCTCCTGCTGGCAGGCTTCCGGGCTGATCAGGATCTGGGTTTTTTGACGTTTATCAGCCTTTACGGATTTACATACACATTTCCCCTGGCGCCATGAGTTCTTATGCACCCAGTGCTGACACATCCAATGAGGGCAGTTTTCACGTTCAGGACGGCCTCTGGCATGTTTCTTAATCAGTAATAAGGGGAAAACTTTCTAACAGATCAAAAAGAGGCTTCTTACATGCCAGGTATACACTCTATCCAGCGCAATGTTCCAGGTTCCGGCCACCGGTGGCCGGCAATCTTCCGTACAGGAGACATGCGTTTGAAAGGAGCACTACGATATATGACCACCGCTACCCGCTCCGAGCACGCCCACAGTGCTGCCAGCCTGCCTCAGCAGAATGCAGCCTATCTGCTCTGGGTCTTTACCATCGCTTCTGTTATCGGCTATTGTCTGGAAAAGTTGTTCACACTCCTGACGCTGGGCTGCACCTACAGCAGCAAAGGCCTGCTCTACGGTCCCTTCAGCCAGGTCTACGGCTGCGGCGCCGTCGCCCTCACTCTTCTTCATACCCCGCTGCGGCGCCTGAAGCCCGGACACGCCGCACTCTTGAGCGGCATCCTGAGCGGCGTGCTTGAGGCCCTGATCAGCTGGCTGCAGGAGTTCTTCTTCGGCTCTGTCTCCTGGCATTACAGTGGCTGGGTACTGCCCCTCTGGGGCGGCCGTACCAGCCTGCTTTTCATGATTTTCTGGGGCATCCTCAGCGTCCTCTTCCTCTACTGTATTGAACCCAGGATCTGCAGCCTCATCGTGCGCCTGGATCTTTGCTCACGGCGGGTTTTGACCCTGACTCTGGCTCTTTTTCTGGGTGTCAACATCGCATTATCTGCACTTGCCGTACAGCGCTGGCATGCCCGCCAAAACGGTATTACACCGCGAAATGGCATCGAATCCTGGATTGATCAGAGATATCCGGATCGTTTCATGCGCCTGACTTATCCCGGCATGCGCTTTCCTCTGTTGGACGAATAAGAATGAAAGCGCGCAGCACCCGCTTCACGACAGCCGGTAACAGCTTATGGAGAATAACAGGAAGCACGCCAGGAATGTCGGGTGCTGGATTGAAAAGAAAGCAGCTGAGAGAAGAGAATAGGGAAGGAGGCTGGTGTTGTTGATAGTAACCCGGATTTGATCACTGGAGCTGCACCCAGACCAGGACTGCCAGAATCAGCTTGTGCATTGTCTGTCCTCGACAACAAAAGTCAGGGCAGTCTTTTGCGATCGACTGTGGACAAGTTTTTCTGCTCCTGCCCCGATTTCGGGGCACCAGCGCATTTTTCCACCCTTTCCCGGGCACTGCAGCAGGTGTCGCCCGCACGACTGTTTCCTATCAATTCGTTTGCCGCCGCTTTAAGATAACGAATAAAAAGAGAAAGCGGCGGTGCAGACCGCCAATCGGAAGCAAGGGAGTGGACAAGTTTTTCTGCTCCTGCCCCAGTTTCGGGGCACCAGCGCATTTTTTGTCCACTCCTGGACTATTTTTTCGATATTGCCTGATCCGCTGGTCAATATCGGCAGTTTTTAACTTAGGGAATAAGCACGCTATCTGACGCGTTGCATGATTCAGTTTTTTCATACTACATCCAAGGTCAACATCATCAATTAAGACAGAAAGATCAGTCCGCAAATATATCTGGTGCAGACCTCACTCAAGGCTGCATAAAATCGGATATATATTTGTAAGGTACCTGAAAAAACACTTCTCTCGAAACCACGGCTAATTTGATGTGCACCCATTGACAGGCACATAGATATTCATCTGTGAAAACCGCTATACTGCTTACTGGCCAGACGAGAATAAAAGAACGCCGATCAGGTCAGGGCATAGCGAAAATTCTACCGTTCCTTCACTGTTTCCTGCTGACCTGCTGTCAGCTTCTATCTGCCAAAAAAGCACACACCCTGCCCCAGCAAAAACCAGACTCGAGGAATGCAAATGAGTGACATAAATAACTTCGACGACTCCAATAACTTCAACGAAATCGACAGCAGCAGCGACACAGATGAAATAGATGAATGGTACGTCGACGATGAGGACGACGAAGACGATGACGAAGACGAAGACGATGACGAAGACGAAGACGAAGATGACGAGGAGGTGCTCGAACTCGATGACGGCACTAAAATCCGCTTCGTTGATATGCCTAAGATTCCCCGCACCCTGCCCTTTTATGTACCGCAGGCGTATACCATGCTGCGTGAGCTCTGTGTCCTTCAGCTGATCGACGCCGCCGTTCCGGAGGATGAGTGTTTTGGCAGAGTATTTCCGAGTGAGATCGCCGCAACCATCATCCTCTCCATCATTCACGAAGAAAGGCTGGAACTGACCCGCCTGATCCAATCATACCCGCTGTTTGATTATCGCTACCTCTTCGGCCGTGAGCTCGATGAGGAGGACTTCAATGAAGAGGTCCTGGCTCTGCTGATGGAACGCCTGGGCCAGGCAGATGTCGGGGCGATCTATGAGGAAATCGCCCTCGGCGGGCTGCAGCATTATGGGATCGATGTCAAGCACCTGCAGGCAAGCGCCACCAGTCTGCCCTTTGCCGATCCCGAGCATTACCTGCGCGCCAATCTCTTTCCATTCTGGGCTTTCTGGGAAGACGAGGAAGACTACTACAGCGACGACAGTCCGCACGGCGCCTATCGGATAGACCAGATCAGCACGGAATCCGGGCTGGTGATCGCCTTTGAGCCCTGCTTCGATCCGGAGGTCGAAAGAGACAGGAGCGAGCGTCTGGCCAGGCATCTGCGCCGCTTCCAGGATGAGCTCGAAGCTCCTGAACCGCTCTGGCTCGGCGGCAGTAAGGCACTTGAGGTCGGACAGCTCGAAGCGCTCCTGGCCCAAAAGATCCAGTTTATCGGACGGCTGCCGGCACGCTTCGGCAAGAGTCTGGCCAGGAACACGATCCGCCGCGCCTGTGACACGCCCGACGCCTGGGTCCATCTGGGCAAAGCGGGCAGTGGCAAATGGGAGCGCGATTATCAGGGACAGCCGTTCCGCGTAGAAGTGGATGGGCAGGAGCTGCGCCTGCTGGTTCTGCACAGCCGGGAGCGGGCGCTCACAGCCGCCAACTGCGTCTGCCTCGTCGCCCAGGTGCCGGAGACCATGAGCGATCGCGATATTCTGTTGGCACACAAGGAGCTGCCTAAAAACGAAGTCAACTTCCTCATGATTAAGAAAGCCATGCCCACGGCCGCGCTCTTCCTGGAAAACACGAACCGCGTCAGAGGGCTGGCTCTGCTTTTGCACATCACCGCTCTCATACGCGCCCTGTCGCAGTATCGCATCCGCAGGGGATATCAGGCCTGGCGTCAGAAGCATCCAGGTGAGGATCTTGAGCTTGCCTACAGCAAAAACCACCAGGTCACCTACCAGCAATTCCTGGATCACAGCCGGGGCGTCTCTTTCAGACGCATGAAGGACGATCTTTTCAGTCTGAGCTACAGCGATCGGGAAGGCTATGACAAGGCCCTTAAGTGCATGGAATTCCTGGGGGTTGAGCGCAATCAGCTGCTGCCTGTGATTTACGAATAGCAGCCAGCTGTAATCACCCGTGTTTAGCGCCTGCCGACCCATGTCCGGCAGGCGTCTGTCTTTTTTATCAACAGCTTTGTCAGAACCAGGCGCCTGATGCCGGCATCCTTTCGTCAATATGGAGAATTCGTTTATTTTTGAACGATTGCTCTGGCGCACCCCTTTATCGGTGCTATAATTCCATACGTGCCTGATACGTACTTTATTTATCGATACAAAAAGAGAGAATGAGGATCACAATATGAGCGCTACCCGTAGCGAAAAAGAAACAGCGGCCGTCGCCGCCGTCGACCGGCTGGTCGAGCGGTCCCAGGCCGCCCTGCAGGAGATGCTGAAACTCGACCAGGAGACGGTCGACCGCATCGTCCATGCGATGGCCCTCGCCGGCCTGGATGCGAGCTTCCGCCTGGCCAAATTCGCCCAGGAGGAGACCGGTCGCGGACTGGCGGAGGACAAGGACATCAAAAACCGCTTCTCCACCGAATACATCTACCACTCCTTCGCCAATGAGAAGACCGTGGGCGTGGTCGAGCAGAACGACTTTGAGGGCTACGTCGAGATCGCCGAACCGGTCGGCGTGGTGGCGGCTGTCACCCCGGTCACCAACCCGACCTCGACAACCATGTTCAAGGCCCTCATCTGCATGAAGACCCGCAATCCGGTCGTCTTCGCCTTCCACCCCTCCGCCCAGCAGAGCTCGGCCGAGGCCGCCCGCATCCTGCGCGATGCCGCTGTCCGGGCCGGCGCCCCGGAGGACGCCATCCTCTGGATCACGGAGCCCGCACTGGCGGCGACACATGCCCTGATGCAGCATCCCGGCGTCTCTTTGATTCTGGCGACGGGCGGCGCCTCCATGGTCGAGGCCGCCTATTCCGCCGGCAAACCGGCCCTGGGCGTCGGCCCCGGCAACGTCCCCTGCTACATCAACGCCAATGTTGATCTCGGCCGCGCCTGCACCGACCTGGTGATCTCAAAGACCTTCGACAACGGCATGATTTGCGCCTCCGAGCAGGCGGTCATCGTCGACCGCGCCATCCATGAGGACTTCGAGGCGCGCATGCGGGCCATGAACTGCCACTTCCTGACGCCGGAAGAGACCGAACTCGTCACGCGCCATGTGATGAACCTCGAGCGCATGATGGTCAATCCGGCGGTGGTCGGGCAGCCGGCAGAGGCGATCGCTGCAGGCGCCGGCGTCCAGGTCGCGCCGGGAACCAAGATCCTCATCGCCCCCCTGCCCCACCCCTCCCGCGAGTACCCACTGTCGCTGGAGAAGCTTTCGCCTGTATTGGCCTATTTTATCTGCGACGGTGAGGAGGAGGGCTTCGCATATGCCGATGCCATGCTGCGCTTGGGCGGACTCGGCCATTCAGCCGTCATCCACTGCAATGACGATGAGATCTGTGTGCGTTATGCGAAGGCCATGCGCGTCGGCCGTGTCATCGCCAACACGCCGTCCTCGCAGGGGGCGATCGGCGACATCTACAACACAGGGACGCCCTCGTTGACGCTCGGCTGCGGTTCCTACGGCCGCAACTCGACAACGGCCAACGTGTCGACCGTCAACCTCGTCAACCGTAAGCGCCTCTACCGCAGGAGAGTCAACATGCAGTGGTTCAAGATTCCGCCGAAGATCTATTTTGAGCGCGGCTCCATCCAGTATCTGGAGGCGATGCCGAAGATCAGCCGGGCCTTCATCGTTACCGACCAGACCATGGTCAAGCTGGGCTATGTTGATATCGTGCTGCACCACCTGAGACAGCGGGAACAGTACTGCCACTCCGAGATCTTCAGCGATGTCGAGGCGGATCCGTCGCTTGAGACAATTGAGCGCGGCGTGGCGGCGATGCGCGGCTTCGAGCCAGATGTCATCATCGCGCTGGGCGGCGGCTCGGCGATGGATGCAGCGAAGTGCATGTGGCTCTTCTACGAGCATCCCGACACCTCCTTTGACGGGCTGCGGCTGAAGTTCATGGACATCCGCAAGCGCACCTTCCACTTCCCGAATCTGGGCTCGAAGTGCCAGATGGTCTGTGTGCCGACGACGTCGGGCACGGGCTCGGAGGTAACGAGCTTCGCCGTGGTGACGGACAAGCGCAACGGCAACATCAAGTATCCGCTCGCCGACTACGAGCTGACGCCGGACGTCGCAATTGTTGATCCGCAGTTTGTCGACACCCTGCCGCGCTCGATCGTTGCCGATACCGGGATGGACGTGCTGACGCACGCGCTCGAGGCCTATGTCTCTTCGATGGCGAACGACTACACCAACGGACTGGCAATCAAGGCCATTGAGCTGGTCTTCAAGTACCTGCGCCGCAGCTATGCCAGTGCGGGGGATCTGGAAGCGCGCGAAAAGATGCACAACGCCTCTGCGATTGCCGGCATGGCGTTTACGAATGCCTTCCTGGGGCTGAACCATTCGATGGCGCATAAGCTGGGCGCGGCCTACCATCTGCCGCACGGGCGGGCGAACGCGATCCTCCTGCCCTATGTGATGTACTACAATTCGCAGCCGCCGACGAAGTTCACGGCCTTCCCGAAATATGCCGAGTTCCGTGGCGCCTATCGTCTGGCGCAGGTGGGCGCGCGGCTGGGCTTCGCGGCCTTTGACGCCGATGAGCAGGAGCAGGTGCTGGGACTCATCCGGGCGATTCAGCAGCTGATGCGCGACCTGGGCCTGCCGCTGTCGATCCGCGATGCAGGTGTCGACGAGGAGAGCTTCATGGCCGGTATCCGGACGCTGTCGGAGCAGGCCTTCGAGGACCAGTGCACCACGGCGAACCCGCGCTACCCGCTGATCTCCGAGATCGAGGCGCTCTACCGCGCGGCCTATTACGGCGACCCGATCGGCTGAGGGCGGCGGGCGCGGCCGGCGGCTGGTGACTGGCGCGGCCGGTGACTGGCGGCTAAAACGGGAGAAGAAGTGCGGTTAACTGCCGCAAACACGTAAATTGATATTTATTGCTGTAAACAGCCATGCAGGATTGCCGGTTTTCTCCGATAAGAGCGCGGAAGCCGGCAAAACTGTTTTTTTCTGGAAGTTGCCTGTGCAAAATTTACGCGCTGGACAAGTGCTTACCGTCCTGAAGCATTGAAATCCGTCCAGAGCGGAAATTTTGCTCACTTTGAGGGGTTTTCTGTGCAAAATTTACGCGCTGGACAGCCGGAGCCGGTCCAGGGGCACCGAAATCCGTCCAGAACGGAAATTTTGCCCACTTAGAGGGGTTTTCTGTGCAATTTTTACGCTCTGGACAAGCGGAGCCAGTCCAGGGGCACTGAAATCCGTCCAGAGCGGAAATTTTGCTCACTTTCAGGGGTTTTCTGTGCAAAATTTACGCGCTGGACAGCCGGAGCCGGTCCAGGGGCACCGAAATCCGTCCAGAACGGAAATTTTGC
>JASGUW010000078.1 GCA_030055235.1 Bacillota bacterium | reverse complement strand
GTTTTCACTCCTGGTCAGGTGCAAGGGTTTTGCTGGTTTTTCAAGGTTTTCCTTGCACCAATTATACCAGAAAACCGCTGAGAAGTGTTGTGAATGCTGGGGTTTTTGCTTGTTCAGGGGACACTATGATAGACTTGTCTTTTTCCGTTTTTGCGTTGTCTCTCTCAGTCAGCGTAGCGCCGCTACGCCTCCTTCGTTCGGCTTAGCAAAAACAAAAAAATCCATCGTCTCTCTGTGCGTTAACGTTTTCGTTTGGTATAAGAATGCCGGAAATTACGGTAGTGTCTCCTGAATAACCTTCCTTTACGCTGCCGGGCAACCGGGCAACACACTGCCCTCCGTTTTTCGGCCCAATCCACTCCCCCTGGCCCAATCCAAAACAAGGCAAAAAAGAGACTTCAGCCTCTTGAACAGGTTTCGGGTCAGGATGGCGGCATGGATATCCGCCTCGCCGGTGTGCTTCAGCCGCATCATCACCAGGTCGAGGCCGTACCGGCGCTTGCATACGTCAGGGTGGAAAGCGAGGATGCTCCCAGATGGCCCAGGCCCCATTTGACACACCTCAGCCGCTGCCGGCAGGGCTGCTTGCGGGGCCTACCATCGGCGGTGCAGTATCCCTATCAGGCTTCTGTAAACGATCTCGAACAGGCGCCTGGGCATCAGACGATAGAAGAACGTAAACAGCTTGATGCTTTTTCCGCGGCTGTCGGGAAGCATGGGCAGGTCAGGCCAGGGAGATTCTTTCACATATTGCCAGAAGGTGTCCCGCTCAGGGTGCCCGCTCCCTTCCTCCCAGGGCCGTCCTACCAGCCCCTTTGTAAAGTGAATGATCGCCGGATGCGCGACCGCCTCATCCACCTCCTGCTGGCTGTAGTAATCATCCAGAAAATACATGCGGCGAATGGTTCTGGCCGAAAAGGAGTAGAGGTTGGAGTTCACATTATACCGCAGGGGCAGGATGGCCCGCCGGCTGCCGCAGGCGCTGTTGATGATCCCCTGGTCGTGGTGGGGAACCTTCCCGCCAAATCTTTCTATTACTTCCATGAAGGCCTGCAGGATATCTTCTTCGCGCCATAAGGCAAGATCGATCAGGAGGATGCCGGCGTTCAGATACCTGATGTGATCAGGAAGCCCAATGACCTTCAGATAGTATTGATCCACCGTATCCTGGCATCCGGCGATCAGGGCGCCCGCCAGATCATATTCCCACAGGCCCCTCAGGCTATCCTTCACAATCGTATCACAGTCAAGGTAGAGGGCTCGGCCGCAGGTCTGCGGAAGCAGCTCCGCCATCAGCAGCCTGGCATACGACGCGACGGAGATCACATGTGCCCCCTGCCTCAAACGCAGCTTTTCCAAGGCGCTTTTTACGGAGAGGAAGCTGATCTCCCGGCGGTATTCCGACGCGATCCGCAGCAGCTTCTCCCGGTTCTCGCCGCCGATGCCGCAATCCAGGATATAGGCATGTATCTGCTTAAAATCCTGATTGTTTTTAAAAAGACTCAGCATACTGACGCCCAGGAAGCAGGCGTAAGCATCATCCGAAGAATAAACGACATGCAGTGTGTGATCCATAAGAGAAGCTCCTTTCGTCCAGGCGCTTTCGCGCAAGTGAGGGCTGGCGCGGCCTTACCGCGGCCGGATGCCGGTGTGCTCAGCCCGGCCGGCCGTCAAGGCCTCCGGACCGAGGGGGGGGGGAATACGCAGGCCTGATTCGCCCGATAGATAATCGCAGCGAAGATCCAGCGGCGCATTAACATCCTGGGTCAGAAGATAGGCAATGTAGATATCGTCCTCAAAATACACCTGCATACTGTTCGGATAGATCGTCATGAATCTCTTTGCCCAATACCACGCCTTGGATTCAAGTATGTTTCTCTGATAATAATAATCCTGGGCGGAGCCCTTGAAATAGAAATCCCTCAGGGCATATTCCCGGCTTACGAAAGCCGGGCCGTCATAGAAATCCTGCAGAGTATATTTTTCTATAAAGATAAACACATACTTTGTCGGGAACTTGAAGAAGGGAGAATTCTCTTCGATCATACTGACCATTTCGCTGAGCTCCGTATGGAATCCGTCCGTAACTGTCGCGTAGTATTCTTCGGTCGGCGAGACGACCGTATAGGACCATCGCGGAAAATCGCGCCTGATCTTCCCGAGCAGATAATCAGGCTCATTATAGTAGGCGAGGTTGACATCAAAGTACGCGTGCAGCAGCCCGTTTTGAATGATCGAATATCCGAAGCCGGCATATACCACAAACGACAGCCCGGTCAGCGCGGCTATCCAGGCGCGGGAGCGGTAAAGCGCCAGCAGGGAGAAAATGATATCGAAAGGCAAAGCCAGCAGGATGAAATATGCCGGCTGAAGGAACACGCTGGCCCGCATAGGGTCAAGGATCACGGTCATGGAAAGTGCCCGCGCGTTTCCCATGACCGTGATCGCCAATATATATATCAGCAGGGAGATATACCTGGATGACACCGCCCGCTTTGCCGGCCAAAAGAAGAACAGGAAGGCGCACAGAGCGCTCAGGGCAAGGCAAAAGGCCGAGTATCTGGTGACCGTGGCATTGAACAAAAACCCGCTCCAGTACTCTGCGGTCACTCCCTGTATACGCTTTATTTTGTCAGTGAATGAAGATGGCCCTTCGTCTGCCGTGACGACGCCATCCGCCGACGGGCTTTCCTGGCCGGCATCGTTTTCCGTGTCCGCCACCGCGAGGGCGTCTGCGCGCCCTTGCCTTTCCATCTCCAGAGATTCCAGGTAGCCCGTGCCCGTGCCTTCCCACGTCGTTCCGTTTACAAGGCTCAGGGCCCAGCCCATGCTGTCGTGGAAGGGGGTGCCCTTGGCGTAGCAGGCCGCCAAAGGAAGCACGGCAATGAACGCGCCGAGCGCCGCTGCCGCAAAGATGGGCACGAAGTACTGTTTTTTGAGGAACTTTGTAAGATTGCACAGCACGATCGCCAGGGACAGCACAATGGTCGCGATCGCGGTGTAGAAATGGAACGAAATGACCAGCGCGACGCTGATCATCAGAAGGAACACCTCAAGCGTCATTGACTTTCGGGAGAGGTACTGGTTAAAGCGAAAAACGGCGCGAAGCCTGGAATCCCCCGCCACGATATGCCTGCTTCGCTGCTGACCAAAAATATCCAAAAGAAAGAGGGCGGTCGAGAAAAGCGCGAACACGCCGCATTCCTGGGGCAGGGAAGCCGCGTACCGGCCTTGGTTGAACATGAGGGAAAGCATCAGCAGCACCAGATAAGCGGTGTATTTCCACTGAAACACCTTCCGGCTGAAGAGGAAGAGCGTAAAAATCATCATCACCGTCTGAAAAGAGCCGAAGTACAGTATGATTTCCCGCAGGTCTATCCGGCTGAGCGCCCGAATGCAATAGATGATGGCATGCATTCCAAACGGGTAAATACCCCCGGAGAAGAGATCTCCTTGCTCAAGGCCGTATACCCAGCTATGATGCACCGGCAGATCCGAAAACTGATAGCTATGATAGATCAGCGCGTTATGATTCAAGAACAATACGTTATAAACCACCGTCACCGTGAACAGCAGGATAAAAAACCAGTTTGCCCTGACGACATGCCAGACGGGCAGAGAGAGGAAATGCTTCCACCTCCGCAGGCCCCAATCCTTCAGCTGCAGCCAGATCCGGCCAAAGCTGATCTCCTGCCGTAGCGCGCTCCGCAGCAGCAGATAATTTGCTTTGCAGTTCCTGAAAAAGGTCCGGCCCGAGAAGCTCCAGCGGATCAGCGCGTATTCGGCGGCGATGCCCCCCGCGACGGTCGCCGGGCTGCAGATCCCCAGGAAGCCCAGAAAAAGCACCAGATTGATCAGGAAAAACTCCTGAGTCAACAGGCAGAAGAGGAGCCGTGCCGAATAGCTCTTGGTTTTCAGGTAATCGCGCCACATCGCGAGGGGCAGCACAAACACAAGAAACGCCGCGGTGCCGTACACTTTCATAAGGCTGAAAAGATAGGCTGATCTGTTTACAATCATGATGGCGTCCCTCCCTGCGCTGATCCGGGCTGAAAAAAGACAAACAGGGAGCGGAGATCCTTTCTGCAGGTACGGCTCAGCACAAAGGTCATTCCCAGATAAACGCCTCCGCCCGCCGCCAGCTGGATCAGCAGCAGAGGCAGGGGACCCATGCCGAGCCGGCCCAGGCTGTAGGTCGCCGCAAACTCCGCCGCTCCGCATATCAGGAAAGGCCACAGGGAACCCCATGCCTCCTTCAGCGTATAGATGCCGCGGATCCTGCTCATCTGATAGAAAAACACGGCAAGCGCCGCGCCGATCGTGCCAAGCACCGCGCCCAGAGCGGCCAGGGGCGGTATAAACAGGGCGTTCAGCGCCAGATTGACGAAAGCACCCAAAGCGACCGACCGGATGTAGATGCGGTCCAGCTCCATGGGCACCAGATAGGCCGACTGGAGCACGTCGGTGAGGCTCATGGGGATCATGACGAAAGCCAGATAAACCGTCAGGGCTATGCTCGGTTCATACCCCTCCCCCAGAAACAGGGGGACAAACACCTGAGATACACCGGCGATTCCAAAGCACATCATGCAGCAGACAAAGCAGATGAAGGTCATCGCGCCTTTCAAGGTCTGGCGGAAGGCGGAGAGCTTTTTTTCCACCGCCAGGCGGGACATCTGGGGCAGCATCACAGTCCCCAGGGCCAGCACGATGCCCTTTGGCAAATTGTTGATCGATTCCGCGTAGGCGTAGTACGCCACCTCATCCTTGCCGCTGACGATCCCCAGCATCAGCTTGTCCATCCAGTTGTAGACACTAAGGGCCAGCAGCGGGACAAACAGCTTCAGATTGGGCAGCAGATGCGGGCGGATCTCTGCCCAGGAAACGCGGATCGGCCTTGCATGTCGGAACACGAAGGGAAACAGTATCAGCTGCTCCAGCAGAAAGCAGGCGGACATGACCAGCGTATAAGCGGGCACATCCTCGCTCGTCCTGACAAACAGGAAGGTGCCGATGATAATCAGCAGCCGGGTCAGCAGGCTGCGGACGGTCGTCAGCCGGAAACGCTCGATGCCGAAGAAGAACCAGCTGACATCAAACAGGGCGCTGAGCACATACAGGAACTGGAGCCGATAGATCAGGATGTTCTCCGGGAAGGCCAGCTCCACCAAAACGATGTACAGGGCGCAGCTGATCAGGCTGGTCGTCACCTGAATGCTGTAGATGCTCCAGAAGGTTTTTCGTTTCCTCTCCTCATCATTCAGGCAGAAAGCAATGCTTCTGTTGCCGTAGCTTTCCAGCCCCAGCTTGCTGAACATGATGAAGTAACAGGCCACGGTGCTTGAGAAGGCATACAGCCCGTTCCCCTGCGCCCCAAGGGTCCTCGAGATGAACGGCGTGACGATCAGGGGCAGTATGCAGATGCTCAGCCTGTAGATAACGCTGTATAGATAGTTCGTTCTGGTATTGCTCAATCCAGGCTTCCTCCTTTCCGGCGGGGCCGGTCTACCCGACGGCCTGCGCCGGATCCGCGCCGCGGATATGGATGGGGACGTTCGGGTCAAAGGCTTCTTTCATGATCCTCACGCCGGGCCGCTCCAGAAGGGCATACTCCAGGGAGGAACAGCGCTCAAAGGCGTGATTGTCGATCATCATGACGTTCTTGGGCAGCTTGATGTACTTCAGCGCAGAGCAGCCGAAAAAGCTCCAGCTTTGGACCGTCGTCAGCGCGTGCGGAAAGCGGAAATGGCTCAGCGACGAACACCCCTGAAAAGCATGAGGCCCGATGGCCGCGACGCCGTCGATCTGCGGGAGGACAAAGGTTTCCAGATTTTCGCAACAAGCGAAAGCGTACTTCCCCACGGAGGTGATGGAACCGTTCAGGTATACCCCTGTCAAAGCCCGGCACGCCATGAAAGCGTAGTCGGCAACGCGCGTGACCATTGAGTACTCGGCGAAAGACACGTTCTTCAGCCTGGTACAGCCCGCGAACATGCCCCTCGGGATCTCCTGGAGCAAAGCGGGGAAATGGCCCGATACGGAGCTCCTGCCGCGCTCAT
>JASGUW010000077.1 GCA_030055235.1 Bacillota bacterium | reverse complement strand
AGCTCGTTCAAAGCCGGTTTCAGATCGAATTTCACCCGATTTCAAGCTCGCAGAACGCTCTGAACAACGAAGATTTTTCGCAAAAGGGAATTAGCAGACGGCTTTGGTGACGGATGAATAATCCGGGATTAAAGATAGTATCGGAAACAGGATTTTTCCGCTGTGACCCTTGTGACATGCGGCATCTTCCCGGCCGACATGAGGTCCAGTGTTTACAGAAAGTTTTGATTTCAGGCACAGTACCGATTATCATGACTCCGGATGATACCGACCAGGTATGGGGCTTGCCTGATGATTTTGCAGCCAGATCCAGTCTTCCTTTCAGATGCAGCCCCCATCCCGTGCCACCCCAACCTTCGCCCACAATTCACGAAAGGAGACTAATTATGAAGAGATTTATGCCCCGCGTTGTGCTCATCCTCTGCCTGCTGCTCG
Organism: Bacillota bacterium; assembly: GCA_030055235.1. GTDB lineage: Bacteria > Bacillota > Clostridia > Saccharofermentanales > Fastidiosipilaceae > JAEZYR01. The sequence continues at coordinate 10,589 of JASGUW010000077.1, read as the reverse complement.
CCCTCGGCAGCTGTCAGAAAACACCGCAAACCAGCAAAGCCACAGAAACAACAACAGCTGCTGCAACGACGACAGCAGCAGCAGCAGATGCCCAGACGGACAATCTGCTGCTGAAAGAAAAGGACATCCCCGCCGCTATCGGAAAACCCTGGGCTGAAGCACTCACAACCCTTGGCATCCCGACCGCCAGGCAGCCCGCCTGTCCGAAGGCGGATGAGCTGGCTCGTCTCGAGGAAACCTGCCAAATCGACGGTGTCGAGTGCCGTGTCCAGTTCGAAGCTCTGGAGGAAAAACTCACCGGACTTCACGCCGTACATGTAGTAAAAACAACAGCCGGCGAAGAAGAGCTTGCGGCCGCCTGGGAGCTCGCGAAGTCCCTTTTGGAATCACGGCAGAAAGAATACGGCGAAGCCACCACTTACCCGGGTCTGGAATATCGTCTTGGCCCCTGGCTCAGTGAGACAAGCCGGGAGGACTTCATAAGCGCCGTACAGAAAAAGAGCGGCTTTGGCTATAGCGACAACTGGCTTCTGAAGGCTGACGCCGCCACAATTCAGGACCTGTCTGTGAACCTCGTTCATGACTACGATCTGCTGCAGGTCGACCAGGAGCTCTGGATCATGCTGACCTGGAGGTTTGAGACAGACCCCAACGAATAGTAGAATTTCCGGAATGGAATTGATGAGACAGCCAAAACGCCTGAGCCGCCAAAATGTTGGCGGCTCTCCATTTGCTGTCTTAAAGACTTTTAAACATGATCCGTCTACCTGAGCTGCCTCTGATGGCAAAGGGTGCTCTGGGCGTTTTTCCTACTGAGCGGAGGAAGACGGGCACAGTTTTAAGAAAGCTGACTTACTCAGTTTCCAGCTATGGATATGGCTGAACTCTCCGTTCCTGAATTAAGTTGTTTCATTTTACTATCGCAAAACTTGTTCAACAGCTGGAAAAATTGCGCTGGTGCCCCAAAACCGGGGCAGGAACGAAAAAATTGACCACGGCTGGACAAAAATTGCGCTGGTGCCCCAAAACCGGGGCAGGAGCAGAAAAACTTGTCCAGGGGTGGACAAAAATTGCGCTGGTGCCCCAAAACCGGGGCAGGAACGAAAAAATTGTCCAGGGGTGGACAAAAATTGCGCTGGTGCCCCGAAACCGGGGCAGGAACGAAAAAATTGTCCAAAGGTGGACAAAAATTGCGCTGGTGCCCCGAAACCGGGGCAGGAACGAAAAAATTGTCCACAGATGGACAAAAATTGCGCTGGTGCCCCGAAACTGGGGCAGGAGCAGAAAAACTTGTCCACTGCTGGCCAAAAAAGGCCGTTTGTGCCCGGAAACCCGAGCACAAACCCCGATTTTTGACCACAGGTGGACAAAAACCGCGCTGGTGCCCCGGAATCGGGGCAGGAGCAGAAAAACTTGTCCCCACCTATTTACTTCACCTGGCGATCTCCGCCACCGCTTTCGCTTTTTTTGATCGCAAAGCGGCAGCAAACGAATTGATAGGAAGCAGTTGTGCGGGCGACACTTGCTGTGCTGACTGAAAAGGGAACGCAAAAAATTGACCATGAGAGGTCAAAAATCGCGATTAATGGTTTTGGCGATCAAACCGACGATTTTCACACCATTCCCATGTGCAAATCGACAGTCTTCTCCCTATCCCATATATAAGCAGCGACTGCAAGAGACAGGGCAGCTATAAGCGGCGACGCAGCTTTCCGGCAAAGCGTTCCCTGGCACCCGGCTATGCCGCCGTCAGTCGAGTTCCACCGTGCCGACGTTGAGGTCGTAGTAGCGCCCGCCCAGCTCCATCAGCTGGTCGTGGTCGCCGCGCTCGATGATGACGCCGTCCTCGATCACGAGGATCGCGTCGGAGTGGCGCACCGTCGACAGGCGGTGGGCGATGGCGAAGACCGTGCGGCCCGCCATCAGCTGGTCCATGCCCTGCTCGATCTGTGCCTCGGTGCGCGTGTCGACCGAACTCGTCGCCTCGTCGAGGACCAGAATCAGGGGATCGGCCAGGGCCGCGCGCGCGATCGAAAGCAGCTGCCGCTGCCCCTGTGAAAGATTCGAGCCGTCACGCGTCAGCATGGTGTCATAGCCCTCGGGCAGATGCTGAATAAAACCGTCGGCATTGGCCAGGCGCGCCGCCTCCCGGACCTCCTCGTCACTGGCGTCCAGACGGCCGTAGCGGATGTTGTCGGCGATGGTGCCCTCGAAGAGATGGATATCCTGCAGCACCATGCCCAGGACGCCGCGCAGGTCGGCCTTCCGGATCTGGCGCAGGTCGATGCCGTCAATCAGGATACGGCCGCTGTCAATGTCATAGAAGCGGTTGATGAGATTGGTGACGGTCGTCTTGCCGGCGCCCGTCGAGCCGACAAAGGCGATACGCTGGCCGGGCTTCGCATAAAGAGAAATATCATGGAGCACTTCCGTACCCGGAATGTAGGAGAAGTTGACATGCTCGAAGCGGATGTCACCCTTTGCCCGCACCCGTCGGCTGCCGTCCTGGCGCGTCTCGTTTTCCAGACCCGGGATGGCAACAGGTGCCGGCGCTCCGGCCGGCACGAGCCAGTGACCGTCCACCAGCGTCACCCGGCCTTCGTCAAGCTCGGGCTCCACGTCCATCAGCCGGAAGACGCGCTCCGCACCGGCCAGGGCGGAAATCAGGACGTTGAACTGATTCGATACCTGATTGATGGGCCTGGAAAATTCGCGGGTAAACTGCAGGAAGGAGGCGACTGAGCCGATGTCGAAGATGCCGCGGATCGTCATCACCGCACCGGCCATGGCTGTAAACGCATACTGGACATAGGAGAGGTTGCCCATGATCGGGAACAGGACGACGGCGAAAACCTGAGCTCTGGTGGAAGCCTGACGCAGCTCTTCGTTACGGCCCTTGAAGCCCTCGATGGTCTCGGCCTCACGATTAAAGACCTTGACGACCTTCTGCCCCTCCATCATCTCCTCGATGTAGCCGTTGAGACTGGCCAGAGAGGCCTGCTGACGGCGGAAGTTCGTCGCCGAATGCTTCATGATCTGGCCGACGATCAGGAACATCAGGATGACCATCAGCACGACGAAGAGGGTCAAAAGCGGGCTCAGCAGCAGCATCATGACCAGCGTGCCGACAAAGGTGATCGTCCCCATGATGATCTGCACCAGACTCTGGTCAAGCGCCTGGTTGATGTTGTCGATGTCGTTCGTGAACGAGGACATCAGCTCGCCGTGGCTGTGGGCGTCATAAAAGGACAGCGGCAGCTGCTGCAGGTGGTCGAAGAGATCGCGGCGCAGGGCATGGGTCGTGCGCTGGGAGATGCCAACCATCAGACGCGAGCCAAGGTACTGCGCCAGTGAGGCGCCAAGATAAATGGCAACGAGCTGCAGCAGCAGCGGCAGGGCGACCTGCCAGGAGCGCTCGTAGACGAAGGCGTTGATAATCGGGCGCAGCATGGCGTTGGCGGCCACGCCGGCAACGGACGAGGCAGCCATCAGCACCAGACCGATGAAGAGCAGGTGCAGGCGGCCCTTCAGATAGCGCGACAGGCGCCTGATGGTGCTGCCCAGATGCTGCGGCTTCTGGAAGCGGTTCGGCCCGCGCCGTTCACCCTGACGGCCTCCGTGCCCGCGGCTCATGAGGCGATCCCCCGCTGCTGCGATTCCTGAATCTCACGGAAGATCGCACTTTGTTCACGCACCTCGGCAATGCTGCCAAAGGCGTCGATGCGGCCGTCGTCCAGGACCAGCACACGGTCGGCATGTTCGATCGAGGCGATGCGCTGGGCAATGATCAGGGTGGTGACGCCGGCGAGCTCGGTCTTGAAGACGCGGCGGATGCGGGCGTCGGTGGCCATGTCGACGGCGGAGGTGGAGTCGTCAAGGATCAGCACCTGCGGTTTTTTGAGCAGGGCACGTGCTATGCAAAGCCTCTGCCGCTGACCGCCGGAATAGTTCGTGCCCTCCTGCTCAACTTCGGCATCCAGGCCGGCGGGGTCAGAGGCGACAAAGTCCCAGGCCTGGGCCTGGCGCAGGGCCGTTTCGATCTCGGCATCCGTGGCGTCGGATTTTCCCCACAGCATGTTGGAGCGGATGGTACCGGAGAAGAGGGTGTTTCGCTGCAGAACCACGGCGACACGGTCGCGCAGGGCGGCAAGCTCATAGTCGCGGACGTCGATGCCGCCGACGAGGACGCGGCCTTCCGTGACGTCATAGAGGCGGGGGATGAGCTGGATCAGGCTGGTTTTCCCGGAGCCGGTCGAGCCGATGATGCCGATGGTCTCGCCGGGGCGGATGTCCAGATTGATCTCCTCGAGCGCATCACGCGCGTTGCCGTGATAGCGGAAACGGACATCCTCAAAGCGGATGGAGCCGTCATTCATGTGGGTGGCGGGGGTCAGGCCGGGCTTCGCCTGAGGTGAAAGAATATCGACCTCCGTGTCAATAACCTCAAGGATGCGGTCGGAAGACGTCTTCCCGCGGGTGAAATTGAGGAAGAGCATGGAGAGCATCATCAGGCTGAAGAGAATCTGTCCGACATAGGTGACAAAGGACATCAGATCGCCGGGCAGCAGCGTGTCTCCGATGATGCGCAGGCCGCCGATCCAGAGGATCGCCACGATGCAGCCGGAGACGACCAGCGTCATGATGGGTCCCATGATGATGACGAGCGAGATCGCGGAGAAGGCGGAATTGCGCAGATCGTCGTTGGCCTCTGCAAAGCGTTCTTTTTCATGGTCCTGGCGGACGAAACTTTTGACGACACTGATGCCGGCCAGATTTTCCTGGACGCGGGCATTAACACGGTCGACACGGCTCTGCATGCGAACAAAGCGGGGATGGGCCCGGCGCATGATCATAAGCACGGTCAGGATAAGCAGTGGGATGGCGACAGCAAAGACCATGGCCAGTTCGGCGTCGATGCGGACCGCCATGATGAGGGCGAAGACAAACATTGCCGGTGCACGGATGCCCATGCGCAGCATCATCATGACCGTGTTGGCGACATTGTTGACATCGTTCGTCAGGCGCGTGATCAGCGAGGGAATGGAGAAGCGGTCGAGGTTGCGGAAGCTGAAGCGCTGAATGCTGGTGAAGAGGCTGTCGCGGATCCGGGCGCCGAAGCCGAAGCCGGCATAGGCGCCGAGGAGCGCAGAGGCGACACCGGTCACCAGGCCAATGAGGGCCGAGAGGATCATCAGCAGGCCGTAGTGGACAACCAGCTGCTGGTCGTTCGCCAGGATGCCGCGGTTGACAATCTCCCGCATGAGCAGGGGGATCGTGACATCCGTGACTACCTCGATCAGCATCACCACGGGACAGAGGATGGCCGCAGCCCGATAGCCCCGCATGTACGGGGTCAGGCGGCGGATCGTTTCGGAGACACCGCGGCGCCGAACCTCATTCAGCCCGGCTTCGCGGCCGGGCGCGGCGTCTGTGTTTTTTTGCCCGTGGCGCCTCAAGTACCCTGCTTTCCGCTCGCGGCATGTGCCTCTCTGAGAATGGCGAGCAGTTCGTCCCAGTGAGCTTCAATGTCCTGGACAAGTTTGAACTGGGTGCGGGCGCGGTCGAGGTTGTGGCCGGGACGGCTGATCTTGAAGTAAACGTCGCCGTTCAGGTGGTCGGCGAGGAAGCGCATGCCGATCGTCAGGGTGATAAGCCGGGCGCCCCAGGCCAGGGATTCAAGTTCAATTTCGTCGATAACGCCGCCGGCAACTTCGAGGAAGCCTTCGGCATAGGCGCGGAAGAGCTCCAGGCTGAAGTGGACGCGGGAGAGGTCGCGCTCGTCTTCAGCGGCGGTTGAGGCGCCGAAGCGGACCGCGTCGCCGAAGTCGTAGGCGGCGAGGCCGGGCATGACCGTATCGAGGTCAACGACGCAGATCCCCTCGCCGGTTGTGGCATCAAAGAGGATGTTGTTGAGCTTTGTGTCGTTGTGGGTAACGCGCAGAGGGAGGCTCCCGTCGGCAAGGCGGTCGAGCAGCCAGGAGCAGTGCTCGTAGCGGGCTTCAACAAAGGCGATTTCGTCACGGCAGCCGGGACCGCGCTGCTGGGGGTCGGCCTTGAGGGCGTCCATCACCTGCTCGTAGCGGTGCACGGTGTCGTGGAAGCGGGGGATGGTGACGTGGAGCTTTTCCGCCGGAAAGTCGTCGAGCAGGGACATGAAACGGCCAAAGGAGCGGCCGGCAAGTTTCAGATCTTCGGGAGAGCGGGCCGCCTGCAGCGTGACAGTATCCTCGACAAAGTCGTAGCAGCGCCAGTACTCGCCGCTTTCATCGACGAGCCAGTTGGCGCCATCTTTGGTCGGGATGACGGTCAGTGTCTCACGGCTGGGGTCACCGCCGTTTGCACGCGCCTTCTCACGGAGCCAGCTTGTGACGGCGACGATGTTCTCCATCAGGCCCTCCGGCTCGCGGAAAACATGCTGGTTGATACGCTGCAGGATGTAGCGGCGCAGCGTGCCGTCGGCAAGGCGACAGCGGACAAGCACGGTGTCGTTGATGTGGCCTTCGCCGTAATTGGGTGTCAGATCTTGGAGTTCACCCTCGAAAGCGAAGCGCAGGGGAATGGAACGGCGCTGTTCGGCAGCAGCTTCGGGCATAACAGGTTCTCCTCCGGAGCTTGGGCTCGGACACAGCCGGGACTGTCAGATCATTACGAAAGAAGCGCAGCCACTCCGCCTGTGCCGGCAATTCTGTGTAGTATAGCACGGTCTGCAGGCGTCATTCGCCTGACACGCGCGTTTGTTACATGATTGTTAACTCGAAGCGCACATATTTCCGTATGTTTTGTGACCCAAGCTGATCTGGTGTTGTCCTGGATGGATGTTCAGGGACGGGAATTCGGGCTTCGGGGATGGACGTTCGGGGCGGGGAATTCGGGCCTCGGGGATGGATGTTCAGGGATGGATGTCCTGGATTACGTGATTTGGCTTTCGGCTCGGAATGCCGGTGAGCTGTCGGGTGAGAACGGAAGGCACAATGCCAAAAGTCGTCATTCAGTGACCTCAAATTGACAAAAAAGAGAGTTGTGTCAGGGAAAGCTGACACAACTCAAAAAGTTGACAAATCGGACGAGGTTTTTGACAAAAACTCTTGTTGTGTCAGGGAAAGCTGACACAACTCCAAAAGTTGGCAAAACGGACGGGGATTTTGGCAAAAACCCTTGTTGTGTCAGGGAAAGCTGACACAACTCCAAAAGTTGACAAATCGAAAGGGGATTTCGACAAAAACCCTTGTTGTGTCACGAAAAGCTGACACAACTCAAAAAGTTGGCAAAAAGGACGGGGGTTTTGACAAAAAAGCGAGTTGTGTCAGGGAAAGCTGACACAACTCAAAAAGTTGACAAATCGGACGGGGATTTTGACAAAAAAGCCTTGTTGTGTCAGGGAAAGCTGACACAACTCCAAAAATTGGCAGACCGAGTAGATTAAAGGTGCTGGGATTTTACAGCTATCACCCCTGAACAACTCTGAGAACGGTTTCACGGGCAAAAACGGCAATTTAGGGCCAGCAGTGTACGTATTATTTACTATTGCTCAGTCTTCGAAGCACCTCAGCAAGTGCTGCCCGTACAACCTGACTGCTTCCTGTCGATTCGTTTGCCGCCGCTTATGTTGAACAGGAAAGCGGCGGTGCACCACCAGTTTAAACCGAAAGGAGTGAGGGCAATTTCTCCGATATTGCCCGATTCCGGGGCAATATCGACTTTTTTGTACACTTTCTGCGCAAATTTTCCGATATTGCCCGATTCAGGGGCAATACCGGCTTTTTTGTACACTTCCTGGCCAAACATTCCATCCCTGCCCTGAAATCAGGACTGGAACTCCGAACTCAGCAGTAGCAGGGTCAGGAGCAAATGCCGCGCATAAGACAATCGCGAACACATCAGGCGACTGACTTCGATCTGCAAGTGATTATCGTGAAGCCACTCGAATACGCGACCTCAAAAATGAAACATAATCCAAATTGTGCTAACGAAGGCTGACACAACAGATGCAGTTGTCATTCTGAAGCGCCACTTCCAGCGAAAAGCTCACAACAAAAAACACCATGTCATCAAGGACCCCTGCGAAAACCCACCCGCTGAACGGTTCAGCGAGGGATTTCAGCCCGAACGAAAAGCTTTGAAAGCATTGATTTATATGATGCTGAAAAGCTGAAACCCACTGACTCTCCGCCCAACTGTCGCTTGCAGGCGACGATGAGCAAAGGCCAGCAGGCTCCTTATCTGGTGCTGACGCGCAAAGTCCCGCTAGTTCACGGTGACGCTAAGAGACGCCGTCACGACAGTACCGCTGGAATCCATGATGTCGACACAGACACTATAGGTATCTGGCGTCTGCGGAACCCAGGTGAAATAGTTGGTGCTGCTATAGTTTTTCAGAACGACCATGGCTCCATTTGATCGGTAAACATAAAACTTATACTGCAGGTCACCGCTGCCACCCTCACCTCTGGCGGCCAGGGCAACGGATTCACCTGTCACATACTCCGATTTCCACCCTGCCCGGAATACGGCCACGCTGAGCGGTTCTGTTGTCGCCGGATGAACCGTAACTGTCTTAACCTGGTTAACCAGATTGTTCTGAGCATCCATCACGTTGACACCAACCTGGTAGGTATCCGGTGTCGCCGGCACCCAGGTGAAGATATTGCTCGCGGCATAATCCCGCAGGATAACCTGGGATCCATTGGATCTGACGACATAGAACTGATAACGATAAGGAGTCGTCCCTCCTTCCGCCCGTGCCGCCAGACCAACACTGTCTCCCACCGTATATGATGTCTGATAACCGGTACGGAAAACAGCCAGACTGAGCGGATCCGTGACATTTGGCTGGACTTCTATTGTGTTGCTTTGATTTGCAGTAGCACCGGAGGCGTCCCTGACATTTACACCGACACTGTAGGTATCGGCCGTCTGTGGCTCCCATGAATAGATATTGCTGCTTGCATAGTCGCGGAGAATCATGCTGGGACCATTGGAGGGAACGGCATAGAACTGATAATTATAAGGTGTTACTCCTCCCTCCCCCCGTGCAGCCAGAGCAATAAGATCTCCCAATGTGTAAGTGTTTTGATAGCCGGTACGGAAAACGGCAATCTGAAGAGGGTCCGTATAACCTGCAGCAGGCTTGGCGAAGAATTGTACGATGTAGATATACTTTGTTTCCGTGTCGTAAATCAAGCCAAAGCTCATGTGCGTCACATTGGGATTGAGCATATTATTATTGTGTGGCGTGGACGCTTTGAGCAGATTAAAGCCTCTGACTGTCGCTGCCAGACCGCCTGAATAGTGATAGACCTTGGCAATATTCTCGCCCGCAATTGCGCCCTGATATTGAAAGCCGCTTTCCCAGTACGCTGTCCAGCAGTCACTTCCATTGGGCCTGGTATGACTGAATAACTGGATTAATTCGTTGGCTCTTACATTCGTTCCGTTAAACATGGATCCACTGGTCACATGAACCAGAGTTCCAAGGCCGTTTGCAAGCCTGTGTTCATTTACCAGACTGGCCATCTCGTTGTTCCATGCCAGATCGGTCTGATAACGATCCGGCGCAGAAGAACCCCCGCCACATAATCGATAAGGCTGGGACGATTGGGCTCTGTTCTGCCGGCCTCCCGCAGGGTCGTTTGAGGAAACCCGGTGGCGTCTGTCACGGGTTCTCCTTAGATTCGCATTGATTGATGAGCCATTTGCCGTATGGACACTGTAGTTGGATCCACCACCGGCAATGCGCTCTATCTGGCAGGCTCCCTGCTGCCCGTCCTGCGAACGTTCGGCAGCGGTGGCAAGACCATGTGATCCAGAGTTCGAGTTCAGTTCAGGCACTGTGTTCGTCGAGATGACATCTCCAAAAAGAGTCAAAGAGAACAGCAGTGTCAACACAATGATTGTGCGCATCATCTTTTTCATGGCAGCTTTACCTTTCCATGTAGTTTGGCCCGGAGCGTCAGCTCATCCTACGCAGATAGATTACGAAAGCTTTTACGGAAAAACGGGGTCGCTTTAAGTCGCATTCGAATTTTCATTACTATACTATTTTAATGCGGCTTTATAAATAAGATTTTGTTAACAAATGTATACGTTTTTTGAGCATTGTCTTAGATTACTGATCACTGGCACCACAGCCTTTCCTTCAATTTAAAAGGCTCTCTTCAGCTAATCTATAATTATAAAACAATTAATTTCTAAACAGATATCAAAATCACCATTTATTTGAATGCATAAAACGCCCTTATTATGCAAATAACATAAATTATTAAGAAGCTATATTATAACGGCAATCCGCCACACGTAAGTCAGCAGACATCCCAATTTTGCAGCACCCTACGTGGGCAGTCACAGAAAAACAGCGGTCAGATATACTCTCACTTGATTTATATGCTATTAATATATCGATTTCCTCTCACATTTGATAATATTAAATCGATTTGTGATGTCAATACAAATTTGCACTTATGTTGGCTCATCGGGAGAATGTGTGGGGTGATACAGCCGTCTAAGCACTGGCAGAGCAGCATTACAGGCACATTGATGAGAAACGGCCCATGAAGGGCCGTTTCTGCGTGTGCCCGGTGTAGAATTTAGTC
>JASGUW010000076.1 GCA_030055235.1 Bacillota bacterium | reverse complement strand
GTGACACAACTCGATTTTGTGTCAAAATCCCCGTCTAATTTGCCAACTTTTGGAGTTGTGTCAGCTTTTCGTGACACAACTCGCTTTTTTGTCAAATTTCCCGTTCGTTTTGTCAACTTTTGGAGTTTTGTCAGCCTTTCGTGACACAACTCGATTTTTTGTCAAATTTCTCGTTCGTTTTGTCAACTTTTGGAGTTGTGTCAGCCTTTCGTGACACAACTCGATTTTTTGTCAAATTTCCCGTTCGTTTTGTCAACTTTTGGAGTTGTGTCAGCTTTTCGTGACACAACTCGATTTTTTGTCAAATTTCCCGTTCGTTTTGCCAACTTTTGGAGTTGTGTCAGCTTTCCCTGACACAACTCGCTTTTTTGTCAGTTTCCAAGTCCGCGAATGTCAGTATTTTGAGTTGTGTCGATCCTCCCCTGGATTTCGTACTTTTCAGAAACTCAGAAACCCTATCAGCTACTGCATTTTCCTTTTTAGCATCATGATGGCATCCTCCACGCAGGCAGGATCAGACAGAGCTCGACACACGAGTCGCAGGACGTCCGTCCGTAGCCAGCCCCGCCACCAAAAGAAAACTCCCGTTCCTGCCTGGCGACAGGAGCGGGAGCCGGTTTCAGGATTTCGCATAAACAGGAGCACAGCCGCTCCTGCAGGCCACCACGCTAAATGACAAGGTTGACGAGGCGCCCCTTGATATAGAGCTCGCGTTTGGTTGGCTTGCCGCCGAGGAAGCCGGCGACGGTCGCATTGGCCTTGGCCAGGGCGATCACATCCGCCTGGCTGATGTCGTGCGGCACCTGGAGGCGCGCCCGCACACGGCCGTTGACCTGGACGGCGATCTCGATCGTCTGGTCGACGCACTTGGCCTCGTCGTAGGCGGGCCAGCGGGCGGCGTTGAGCTGGCCGCCGAAGCCGAGGCGCTCCCAGACCTCCTCGCAGAGATGCGGTGCCATCGGGCTGAGCAGCAGCAGCACGGTACGCAGCTCGGCCGGTGTCGTGCCGCCGAGGTCATAGAGACGGTTGACCAGCGTCATCAGCTGGGCGATGGCGGTGTTGCCCTTGAGGTTCAGGAGGTCGTCGCCGACTTTCCGGATGGTCTGGTGCATCAGCGTCTCGACCTCGGGGCGGTAGTCGTCGGCGGCGCCGGAGCAGTCCGTCCCGGCCAGCTGTTCGCCCAGATGCCAGACGCGGTCCAGGAAGCGACTGCAGCCACGGATGGAGTTCGAATTCCAGACGGCGGGCTTTTCGAAGTCGCCGATGAACATCTCATAGAGGCGCATGGTGTCGGCGCCCCAATCGCGGACGATGTCGTCGGGGTTGACAACGTTGCCGCGGGACTTCGACATCTTTTCGCCGTTTTCGCCCAGGATCATGCCGTGGCTGGTGCGCTTCTGATAGGGCTCGGGTGTCGGTGCGACACCGATGTCATAGAGGAATTTGTGCCAGAAGCGCGAGTAGAGCAGGTGCAGCGTGGTGTGCTCCATGCCGCCGTTGTACCAGTCGACGGGTGTCCAGTACTGGAGGGCTTCCTGGCTGGCGATGGCTTCTGTGTTGTCGGGATCGAGATAGCGCAGGAAGTACCAGCTGGAGCCGGCCCACTGCGGCATGGTGTCGGTTTCGCGCTCGGCGGGGCCGCCGCAGCGGGGGCAGGTCGTCTGGACCCAGTCGGTCTGGGCGGCGAGCGGCGAGGAGCCGTCATCGGTCGGCATGTAGGATTCGACCTCCGGCAGGACGAGCGGCAGCTCCGATTCAGGGAGCGGGACCCAGCCGCAGTCTTCGCATAAAACCATGGGAATGGGCTCGCCCCAATAGCGCTGGCGGCTGAAGACCCAGTCGCGCAGACGGTAGTTGACCTTGGCTACGCCGAGCCCCTCCGACTCGACCCAGGCGATCATGTGGGCGATGGCTTCGTCGACATGCATGCCGTTCAGGGGGCCGGAGTTGACCATTACGCCGCTGTCGATGTCGACGTAGGCTGCCTCTTCGACGTTGCCGCCGCTGACGACCTCAACGATCGGGAGGTCGTGGGCGCGGGCGAAGTCCCAGTCGCGCTCGTCGTGGCCGGGCACCGCCATGATCGCGCCGGTACCGTAGCTGGCCAGGACGTAGTCGGCGACGTAGATCGGGATTTCGCCGCCCGTGGCGGGGTTGGTGGCCGTGATGCCTTCGATGCGGAGGCCGGTCTTGGACTGGTTGATTTCAGTGCGCTCGAAGTCTGTCAGGTGCGCCGCCTGTTCGCGGTAGGCCAGGATGGCGGCCGCGTTCGTGATGAGGCCGCGGTCGATCCAGGTGTCGATCAGGCGATGCTCGGGGGAGATGACCATGTAGGTGGCGCCAAAGAGCGTGTCGGGGCGGGTGGTGAAGACGCGGAGGGGATCACCACTTGTCGTTGCGAAGTCCAGCTCCACGCCCGTCGAGCGCCCGATCCAATTGCGCTGCTGGGCCTTGACGCGGTCGATGTAGTCGAGGTCGTCGAGGTCGTCGAGCAGGCGTTCGGCATACTTGGTGATGGCGAGCATCCACTGGCTCTTGACGCGCTGGACGACTTCGCTGCCGCAGCGCTCGCAGACGCCGCCGACGACTTCCTCGTTGGCCAGGACGACACGGCAGGAGGTGCACCAGTTGACGCCCATTTCCTTTTTATAGGCGAGGCCGTGCTTCCAGAGCTGCAGGAAGATCCACTGCGTCCAGCGATAGTAGTTGGGATCGGTGGTGTTGACTTCGCGGCTCCAGTCGAAGGAATAGCCCAGCGCCTGCAGCTGCTGCTTGAAGCGGCGGACATTCTGCTCCGTCACGATGGCGGGGTGGATGCGGTTTTTGATGGCATAGTTTTCTGTCGGCAGCCCAAAGGCATCCCAGCCCATCGGGTAGAGGACGTTGTATCCCTGCAGCCGCTTCATGCGCGCCACGGCGTCGATGGCGGTGTAGCTGCGCGGATGGCCGACATGGAGACCCTCGCCTGAGGGGTAGGGGAATTCCACCAGGCAGTAGTACTTTTCGCGTTCACTGCCGGGCTCACCGGGATTCGCCGCGCGGAAGGTCTGCTGCTCGAGCCAGCGCTTTTGCCACTTCGCTTCGACGGCGGCGAAGTCGTAGCTGCGTTTGTTGTCGGCCGCGGCCTGGGCGGGCGACTGGGTGGCTGCTGTCTGGGCCGCCGTCTGGGCCGCTGTCTGGGCGGCCTGATTGTGCTGTTCCTGACACATTCTCTATCGTTCTCCCTTTTTCCCTCATATCATCAAGTGTCTTTAGTGTTCTTTCGAGTATGTTTCTCGTCTCTTATGTGTTCATGTGATTTTTCAATGTTCATGACTGTTCTTGAGTGTTTATGAGCGTTCGTGAGTGTTCCAAAAACTTTCTGGATCTTCCTGAATAATCCCATAAATGACCCGTAAACATAAAAAAGCACCCATCTCTTCCAGAGACGAAGGGTGCTTCGCGGTACCACTCTGCTTCCGTTCCCGCTTTTTCGGGGAACGGCACTCGTGTTGCCCAGGTAACGGTGGGCTGCCGGAGCGATCTAGTGACGCGGTGTTCGCGCGCGTTCGACCGCACAGGCTCAGGGCCGAGATGGTGACGATCCGCTCCGGCGCGTTCCAGCCTCTGCGCGCTTCTCTGGTGGAGCGGGGCAGTGTCACCGGCTGCCCGTCATCGCCTTAGTTAGATGCATGGCGGTCATTTTACGCATCCGGGGCGTATGGTGCAAGCGCGGCGGGTGCGGCGGGGCGGGAGGCGGGGTGGCGGGGAGGCGGGAAGACGGGGAGACGGGGAGACGGGAAGACGGGGCGACGGGTGCGGCGGGGCGGGTGCGGGGAGACGGGGAGACGGAAAGGCGGAGAGACAGGGAGGCGGAGATGCCAGGAGACGGGGAAGCGCTGGTGAGTGTATAGAATATGCGCAAATTGGTAAGCGGACAACAACTTTGAGGGCAGTTAGCAGTTGAGGGTGACACGATAGGGAGAGAGGTGGACAAAAAATGCGCTGGTGCCCCGGAATCGGGGCAGGAACAGAAAAACTTGTCCACATCCCTAACTCCAACTGGCGGTGCAGCACCGTCGCTTTCTCTTTTCATTCCTTCTCGCAAAGCGGCGGCAAACGAATTGAAAGGAAGTAGCCGACTGTACGGGCGACACATGCTGTGATGCCGGGAAAGGAGTGTACAAAAAAGCCGATATTGCCCCAAAACCGGGGCAGGAACGAAAAAATTGACCACAGCTGGCCAAAAATTGCGCTGGTGCCCCAAAACCGGGGCAGGAACGCAAAACTTGTCCACATCCCTAACTCCAACTGGCGGTGCAGCACCGCCGCTTTCTCTTTTCATTCCTTCTCGCAAAGCGGCGGCAAACGAATTGAAAGGAAGCAGCCGGCTGTACGGGCGACACATGCTGTGATGCTGAGAAAGGAAGTGTACAAAAAAGTCGATATTGCCCCGGAATCGGGCAATATCGGAAAAATTGCACAGAAGATGTACAGAAAAGTCGATATTGCCCCGGAATCGGGCAATATCGAAGAATTTGCACAGGAGGTGTCAGCGCACGAACGGCGGAGGCGGCCGCTGTCCCTGCGAGCCGCCTCCAGACCATCGCGCCTAGCCGAGATTCAGCTTGACAGGTTGCCCTGTTTCCATCGAACGATTGCAGGCGAGCGTGAACTCCAGTGACTTCAAAGCATCTGCGTAGGGCGAACGGATCTTCGATCCGTCACCGCTGATGACGGCGTCGATGAAGGTGCGATCGCAGAGGATGCCTGCCTTGTTCGTCTCACGAAGCAGGACACCACCATCGCCGGAAGCGTACATTGCCCCGTCCCCCTTCACCACCAGACCACCGCTGCCGCCTTCGCCGCCGCCCTCATCGCTGCCATCGCCATCGCCTTCGCCGCCGTCGCGCCGGGCCGCCCCGGCCGCCGCCGTCCCGACCAGCCGCAGATCCGTCAGGATCCGCAGCTCGGCGCGGCAGTCGCGCGCGCTGAAGGTCAGCTTGTTGTCCACGGCGTCGCCGCCCGTCGCGTAGCAGCCGGTCGACAGCGTCCCCAGTGCCCCGCCCCGGAAACGCACCACGGTCGTCGTCAGATCGTCGGTGTCATAGCCCGGAACACCCTTGACGAAGCCACGCGTACCGTAGGTAAAGACCTCGACCGGCTCATCGAAAAGATAGCGGATGATGTCAAACTGGTGAATTGTCTGCTCCACGATCTGACCACCCGAACGCGCCTTGTCCGTCCACCACGGCGCCCCAGGAATACCACCCATGCGCAGGCAGTCGATAAACACGACCTCATTCTCACGAATAAAGCGGCGGTTCGGCTCTACCAGACTGCTGTAGCGCACCTGGAAACCGCAGGCTGTGATCAGGCCGGCCTCCTCCACTGCGGCATTAATCCGCCGGGCCAGATCCAGGTCCAGCGCCAGCGGCTTTTCTACAAAGAACGGGATACGGCGACGAATGGCCTCGAACTCAATCTCCCCATGCTGATCCGGCGGAATGCCGATAAAGAGCATGTCCGGTTCCGTCTCATCAAACATCCGTCGGAAATCGGTATAGGCCTTCGCATCAGGAACACGTTTGGCGAAGCTCTCCGCGCGTTCCGCAATCAGATCACAGAAGCCGACGACCTCAATATCGTCGAAATCCAGAAAGTGCTCAAGATGGTAGTTTCCAATCAGGCCGCAGCCGATAAGGGCAAGCTTTTTCATTCGTGATCCTCCTCCATGCCGATGATGATGTCCAGGGCATCGCTGGTGATACGGTAGAGATAATCCGGACTCGCCTCAATCAAGCCAAGCTCAGCGGTCAGGAAACCGTCATAGCCCGCCTTCCCGAGCGCCCGGACGACAGCCGGCCAGTTGACATCACCCTGCAGCAGATTGACGAAGCTGCCGCCGCGGTTGTAGCCGCCCGTGCGTTTGAAGTCCTTGACATGCACCTTTACAATGCGCGACCCCAGAAGCTCAATCCAGTGTTCGGCATCGGCGAAGGCGATGACATTCCCCACATCGAAGTAAGCTCCGATCGCCGGCGTCTCAAGTGCATCAATGAAGCGGCACATGTCAAAGGGAGAGACGAAAAAGCCGTTCCAGACGTTCTCCACCCCGACCCGGATGCCCGAAGCCACGATCTCGTCGCGCAGGCCGGCCAGCGTCTCCAGTGAATTCCTGTGCGCAGCGGCGAGCGAGCCCGTCGCGGCGACGCCCCCGGGAACGGTCAGGACCGCCGTCGCACCCAGCGCCTGGGCATAGTAGATCTGGCAGCGCAGCAACTCGGCGAACCTGGCGCGGTCCGCCTGCTCACCCGACCCCATCAGGTCGCCCGTCAGTGAAGTCGAGATGCTGTGTACCGGCAGCCCGTAGTCCTCAGAAAGCTTGAGAATCCGGGTGAGCTCGGCATCGCCCATACCCTGTGTCAGCGAGTGCTTTGAACGTCCCGGTGCATCGATATTGAGCTCGACACCCTCAAAACCGGCGGCGGCAAGATCGCGGAAAAGATCCACGAATTCTACCTCCGGTGGCACAGACCAGGCATTAAGTGCTTTCTTCATCGTTAGCCTCTCTTTCTTAAGCGGCACTGTCTGCCCAGATACTAGCGCTGCAGGGGGAGGAAGACAACGCGAAGCTCTTCTCGCGGCCGCAGGAGCGTGCTAAAGTGCAGGCAAAGCTCCACGCCGCCGACCGTCAGAAGGAGGCTCCCCATGCCCGTCCTGATTACCATCCAGCTGCTTATCGGGGTCGCCCTCATTCTGCTTGGCTATCTTATCCGCTTTCAGGGCCTCCACAGTCTGTTGAATGGTTTTGAAGAACTGCTGCGCCGTGGCCGCGTCGACAGCGGCTATGCGGGTCGCGTTGGTCTCGTCCTCTTCGTCGGCGGCTTCCTGCTGCTTGCAAGCTCTCTGGCCACCGTCCGTTATGGTGTGGAGGTTGGCGTCGCACTCGCCACGATCCTCATCACCTGCCTGATCGTCGCCCTTTTCCTTACTCCAAAACACGGCAGACGCCGCGATTAATTGGAGCATCACCAGCAGAGAAAGGCCGCCCCCCCTGCGGGGGCGGCCTCCTTTGTACCTGGGGCTTCGCGGCAGGATCAGCCGCCAAGCAGGATGGTGTTCAGTTCATCGAGAACCTTCTGCACATCAGGCGCCATGGAATCGGTCCAGGCGCGCCATTCTGCCTCGATGTCGATGTCGGGCTGGGCGATCAGCTCGTTGAGCTTGGCCTTGGCCTCGACGTTGAAGGAGCCAAACTGGTCTTTGTACTCCGAAGACAGGAAGGATACCTGATAGTCGAAGGGCTTGATGGCGCTCTTTGGTGTACCGGAGGCAAAAGCTGCCCAGACACGGTCGCGCTCCTCGTACTGGTAGGTGACGGCGCCGGGCGGCACGATGACGCGGCTGTTTTCTGCCGGGGTGGCCTCGTTGAAGCGCGTCTCGTTATAGGGGCTGATGTAGTCCTTGGTCGTCTCGTCAAACTCCCAGAGCAGCTCGAAGCCCTGCTCGTTGTCGGCCCAGTTCCAGTCGGTGCCCTCGATGCCGAAGTTGCGCACCATGCGCCCCTCGTCGGTGATGATCCAGTCCCAGAAATCCAGCACGCGGTTCTTGGCCTCCGGATCGATGTCCTTCGACATGGCGGTTACGGTCCAGTAGTCTTCGGTCTGGGTCATGTACCAGATGCCATCGATGCCGGAGACAATCGCCGGGCCGAAGTCCTCGCGCTTTTCGATAATTCCGTCGCGCACCATGTCCCCAGTCCAGGCGTTGAGAGCGCCGGTGACGTTGTAGGTGGCGAAGGCCTGGCCGGCCTTGATCATGTCCTGATGCTCGGAAGCTTTGAAGCTCATGTTGTCGCGCCAGATGAGGCCGGCCTGATACATGTCATAGGTTTTCTTGACACCGGCCACATAGGCATCGGTAGAGGGCGGCCAGATGTACTTGCCCGTGTCGGGATCGATGATGTAGGAGCAGGTCTCATTGCCCTCCGCCGGCGGGCCGGAGATGAAGAGCACGGCGGCGTGCGGGAAGCCAAAGGGCGGGAGCACCAGGCCAGCCTCTGCCAGACCGGCGTCAAGTACGGCGGCGATGAGCTCTTCCCATTCCTCGAAGGTGTAGGTGTCGTCTTCCTTGTAGAGACCGACCTCCTTTGCCCAGTCGCGGCGGTAGCAGTAGTTCGAGGTGTAGCAGTTCTGCGCCTCAGGCGGATTGTCGCGCAGGGAGGGCCAGGCATAGAGTGTGCCATCGCACCTGAGGGCGTCGATGGACTCGGCTGTCTCATAGATGTTTTTCAGCTGCGGGCGATTGGCGAAGTCCTCGTCCGTGAATGCCGTGAAGGCGCCCTGACGGGCCCAGCTCAGGTACTCCCAGGCGGTCGCGCCCTTGAGGTCCCACCAGATCAGGTCGGGGGTGTCGCCGGTGTTGATCCAGGTGCGGATTTTCTCGTTCCAGTCGCCCCAGGAGACGGGCAGGTAGTCGAAGGTCAGATTGAACTTCTCCTCGACAAACTTGGGGCGGGCGTCAATGCCGTTCTTTTCGGCGTCCATCACGTTCATGGAGACCCTGATCGGGGTATCGTAGGCTGCGGCGGCAGCTTCCGTTTCCTTGGCCTCCGTCGCCTGGGCCTTCGTTGAAGTCTCCTCCGGCGTTTTTGCCTCCGTTGTCTTCTCCTCCGGCGTCTTCGCCTCCGTTGTTTTCTCCGCTGCTGGCTTCGACTCCGGGGCTGCCGTGGTGGCGGGCGTGTCTCCACAGGCTGCTGTCAGGGCGAGCAGGGAAACGACAAGCAGCAGTGTCAGTGTTCGCTTCAGTCCTTTCATGTGCTTTACCTTCCTCATATGATGATTGTGATGTCTCAGCTGGAGGCACCCGGTCCGATGATTCCTGTTTATATCTGTCCACCGTCACAGTCCTGAGGCTGTAACGATGGGCGGATCACTATTCTTTGACGGCGCCCAGTGTCAGGCCGGACAGGAAGTAGCGCTGCAGGAAGGGATAGAGCATCATCATCGGCAGCATGCTGACGATGATCGAGCTCATCTTGATGTTGTCTGAGGCGATGTCGGGCCGCACCTGACCCGGGATGTTCTGCGACGCCATAACGGTCACATCGTTGATGATCGTGCGCAGCACGTTCTGCAGCGGCCAGAGCGATACCGACTTCACGAAGAGCATCGCGTTATACCATTCGTTCCAGCGCTCGACGGCGTAGTAGAGCGTGAAGGTCGCCAGCAGCGGCAGCGACAGCGGCAGGATGATCTGAAACAGAATGCGGAAGTCGCTGGCTCCGTCAATGCGGGCGCTGTCCTCAAGCGCATCCGGCAGAGAGGCGAAATAGTTCGAAATAATCAGCAGATACATGATGTTGACACCGGTCGGGAGGAAGAGCACCCAGATCGTGTTAATCAGCCTGAGGTCCTGAATCAGCAGATAGTAGGGGATCAGGCCGCCGCTGAAGTAGAGCGGAAAGATAATGAGAAAACGCACGACCCGGTTGCCGATGAAGTCCTTGGTCAGAGCATAGGCGGCGAGGATGGTCAGCGCCATGTTATAGGCCGTCCCCAGAAACGTGATGATGATGGTGTTGCGGTAGCCGCTCCAGATGAGCGAAGAACGGAAGGTCGTCTTATAGGCGTCCCAGATGATCTTCGGCGGCCAGAGCATCATGCCGCGGTGCTGGGCATAGACAGTGGTCGGGGTGACGGAGACCAGAATGACGTTCCAGAACGGGTAAAGGATCATCAGGCCAAAGAGAATGAGGATGGCCGAAAGCACGAAGTCGACCACGCCGAAGCGGTTGAGCCGGCTGTGCCGGGGACGGATGGTGGATGTATCTCTTTTCATGACTGCCACCTCACCAGAGTGTGCGCTGCCCGAGTGCACGGGTGATCGCGTTGGCCATCAGCAGCAGGGCGAAGTTGACCACATTCTTGAAGAGACCCACCGCCGTGGTGAAGCCCATGTCCGCCCCGCGCTGAAAGGTCATGCGGTAGACGAAGGTGTCGATGATGTCGCCGGTGCGGTAGACAGGCTCGTTGTAGGTGTTGAAGATCTGGTCGAAGCCACCCTCCATCATCGAGCCGACGCGCAGTACGAACTGGATCGCGATCATGCTGATGATGCCCGGCAGGAGGATGTGCCTGATGCGCTGGCCGCGGCCGGCGCCGTCAATGGCAGCGGCTTCAAAGAGCGCCTCATCGATACCCGCGATCGCCGCCAGATAGATGATGGTTCCCCAGCCGGCCTCCTTCCACATGTCGGAGAACACGACCATCCAGCGGTAGGCGCCGGCGTCGTAGAGCAGATTCCAGTCGGCTGCCCAGGCCGGATTGATGACTTCGATCACCTTCCGCACGATGCCGGCCTGGCCGAACATGTTCAGCATAATGCCGGCGAGCAGGACCCAGCTGAGAAAGTGGGGGAAGGTGTAGATGGTCTGCAGCACGCGCTTCGAACGCCGCAGCCGCACCTCGTTGATCATCAGGGCGAGGATGATGGGGAAGGGGAAGCCGATCACAATGCGCATCAGCGAAATGATCAGCGTGTTTTTCAGGGCCTGCATGAAGCCGGGATAGCCCAGCATGCGCTTGAAGTGGGCGAAGTCATTCCAGGGACTGGCGGCAATGCCGGCCAGCTTGTAGTTTTTGAACGCGAGCTGCAGGCCGTACATCGGGATATAGCGGAAGATGAAGATGACGATGAGCGTCGGCAGCATCATCACGTAGATCCATTTATAGCGCCAGATGCGCTTCCCGATGCGCTTCCAGTTCAGTGGCTCTCGTGGGCGGCGGCGCGCCGACGGAGCGATGGCCGCACCACCCGGAGTCATAGCAGTCTCCCGCTGCTGTTGGATTTCAGCCATCGAGCACCTCCTGTTCAAATTTGCGCAAAGGAATTATAAAGAAACTTTATTTAGCAAAGTTTAACAAGTGGCAAAAACACTGTCAAATCAATATGAGGGCAAATATTGGTCAAATCATTCAATTTATGATAAAAAATGATATATTTTTCATGCATTTTACCAATAATGTCACCATTATCCCGGAGTGAAATATCAGAGTCGGCCAAGCACTTGAGGCAGGCCACCGTGGCAGCCCTCTCTCTTTCTGGGATATCCAGCGCCGGATCGCTTTTCCCTCAGCTTTCCTCTATACTCAAGCTTATGGGTGGCGGCTTCAGTATGACCGCCGCACGATGATGGACGGACAGGCGATGCCCGTGAGCTTGGCGGGCGGAGGAGACATAAGATGTCCCAAGTACTGGGGCAGGTATTCAACATTCAGTCCTTCTCGATTCACGATGGCCCGGGGATCCGCACCACGGTCTTCCTGCAGGGCTGCAATCTGCACTGCCTCTGGTGCCACAATCCCGAGTCGGTTTCGCCCGGCGGCACGCTGCTCTACCGCGCCGAACGCTGCGTTGGCTGCGGCAACTGCGTGGCGGCCTGCCCCCACGGCGCGCACACCCTGACGGCAGAAGGGCATACCTTCGATCGCAGCCGCTGCGCACGCTGCTGGACCTGTGTGGCGACCTGCTATGCCGGGGCGCTGGAGCGCGTCGGACAGACCATGACGGTCGACGAATGCATGGCGATTGTCCGGGCGGATGTGCCGTACTTCGCATTAAGTGGAGGAGGTGTCACCGTCTCCGGCGGCGAGCCGCTGCTGCAGCCGGATTTCACCGTGGCGCTGCTGGCTGCCTGTCGGGAGGCCGGGATCCATACGGCCCTGGATACGGCGGGAGCGGTGAGTTGGGAGAGTTTTGCGAAGACTTTGCCGTTTACCGACCTCTATCTCATTGATCTGAAGGCCTGGGATGAGGCCCTGCACCGTGAACTGACCGGTGTTTCGAACGCCCGGACACTGGCCAATTTCCGGCGCCTGGCGGGCCTGGCCAGGGTGCGCGTGCGCATTCCGGTGGTGCCGGGGCTCAATGACGGGGAAATACCGGCGCTCGCCCGTTTTCTGGCGGATTACCCTCAGGTCGAGGTGGAGCCGCTTGCCTACCACAGTCTGGGGGAGGACAAGCGCCGGGCGATGGGCCTTGGGGAACGGGTGTTTACTGTGCCGTCCCAGGAGCGGATGGAGGCGATCCGGGAGCAGTTTCGGGCCGTCGGGCTGACTGTGATTCATTAGCAGGAGCTGAGGGAGGAAGAGTATGAAGGCCATGACCATCAATCTGACGGACCAGGATGCCCGGCGCTGCCGGCTGACTGAGGAGACCCGGGCGCGCATTGCGGCGCTGAACCGGGCCAAGCGTGCGCTGAATGCGAAGAAACTCGAGGCCTTTGGCGGCAAATATAACACCGATGACCACGGCTTCATCTACATGCCGAAGTTCCGCTTTGAGCCGGAGGGGGTCGACGCGGACGGTTTTGTCACCGGGCAGGTGAATCTGGGGCGGAATCTGGGGCGCTATCTGGCCGAAACGCCACTGTACATTCACCCGGCAAGTGCGCTGGCCGGCTGCTGGGTCGGCAATCTGCCAAGCTATATGCGTGTCCGCGGGGTGTCGGCGGATCTGCCGCCGGAGCTCGTCGCCCGGCAGCGGCGCTACCTGATGTGGGCAAACGGGATCGGGGGCATGAATCACCTGGGGCCGGACCTGGAGATCGGGCTCGAGCTCGGTCTGCCGGGCCTTTTGCAGAAGCTTGTGACCTGGCGCGATCGCAACGCCCCGGCCGGCGCTGACTTCTACGCCGCCCATGAGCCCGTGATCCGCGGCATCATCCGCTACACCGAGCGCCACCGTGACGAGGCCCGCCGCCGTGCCGCTCTGCGCGCCGCCCGCTGTGGGGCCCAGGATCCGCTTGCCGAAAACTACCGGGCGATGGCCGAGACTCTGGAGCGCCTGCTGGCGGGCCCGCCGCTGACACTGCGCGACGCCTGCCAGTTCCTGTCGATCTTTCAGAGCGCCGACCGCTCCTATTTTCTGGGCGGGGCGGGGGGTCAGCTTGACGAGCTGCTTAGGCCCTTCTACGAGCGCGATCGGGCGCTCGGCCTGGTGACGGACGACGAGGCGGTCTGGTACCTGGCCAGCCTCTTCTACAACGACACCCACTACTGGCAGCTGGGCGGGCTAAGTCCGGACGGCTCCCATGAACTGGTCACGCGCCTGTCCTTCCTGATTCTGCAGGCGGCGCATGAGCTGGCGATCCCCTACAACCTGGCAATCCGCGTCTATCCGGGCATGGACCGCCGTCTGCTGCGGCGTTCGCTCGAATATACGCTGGAGCGCGGC
>JASGUW010000075.1 GCA_030055235.1 Bacillota bacterium | reverse complement strand
CGTGTAATCCAAAAAAACATTTGGATTCCGGCCTACTTTGACCACGGAAAGCAGCAGCGCAACGCTGCACGGCGCGCAGGATCAGCTTTCATCTTACTTGTTCAGGCTAAGGAAACCCGGATTTCCTCTATGCCTTTATGAGGCGTGCCCATCATCCTCGTCGCCCGCTATCCTATTGAATTCCATTCACATTCCGGCAGCTTGTAAGGCCGGTCTCTGCGCAGGAAATTGCATGCAGGCAATTGGAGAAGTGATCTCCTATAGGCGTATATGGAGGCAACACTGAAGCCGTGGTGTTTCAGCTGTTTCGAGGATAGATCGGAAAAAAGCTTTACCAAGTCCCTGGCTGTATCACGTACACCCCGTTCCCGCAAAGTACTCGAATATACAGAGCTTTCGGGCTTAATACAGCATTTAACACAACAGGGAATAATCAGAGAACTGCTGGTCGTGCACCAGGGTCCGCATTACATACGAAATGTCGTGCACCGGTCGAAATACTGTCCTCTTACATATTCTGCCCGGCTGCGTCATGGCCGTTTTTTGCCGTCTGACGCCAAAAGCACCTTCAGGCAAGCTTCAGGGTGAAGGCAAAGCGGGCTCCGCCCATGCGGCTGCGGCCGGCCGTGATCTTCTGGCCGTGGGCCGTCAGGATGCCGCGTGAGATAAAAAGGCCAAGGCCGCTGCCCGAATGGCGGGTACGGGCACGATCGGACTTGTAGAAACGTTCAAAGATGTGCGGCAGATCTTCGTCGCTGATGCCGGGGCCGTTGTCTTCGACGACGACTTCCAGACAGCGCCCGCCTGCGCCGCGCTGCCAGGTCACCGAGAGGATGCCGGCCTCAGGCGCATGGCGGATGGCGTTTGAGAGCAGATTGTAGAGGACACGGCCGATCTGCTCCTCGTCGCCGACCACCAGCAGGGGTTCGCAGTCCGGGGTCTGGGAGGTCTGAACGGTCAGGCTGCGCGCTTCGATAAGGCTCTCAAGGGAGCGCACCACCTGGCGGATGAGGGCAGTGATGTCGAAGTTAGCGAAGTGAAAGTTCAGTGCACCGCCATCTAGCTCATTGACCTCGTTCATGGCGTTGACCAGCTTGGTCAGGCGCTCCGTCTCATCACGGACAATGCCGAGATAACGGGGGAAGCGTTCGGGCGGGATGGTGCCGTCGAGCATGCCTTCGATGAAGCCGCGGATCGAGGTCAAGGGTGTCCTGAGATCATGGGAGATTGCCGAAATGAAGTCGCGGCGATCGGTGTTCTGGAGCTCGAGCGACTCGGCCATGAGATTGAAGCTGCGCACCAGAAAGGTAATTTCGTCGGCAGACTCCGTCCGCTCAGAGGCTTCGTCGCGCTTTTCCGGCTCGGGGCGGGGTTCTGGAACGCGCACGGTGTAGTCGCCCTGCATGACCGCACGGGCGGCGTCGGAGAGTTCGCGGATGGGGCGGGATACGCTGTTGGAAAAGATCAGGACGATGACGAGGGCCGCGATGAGGGCTACCAGAATGGCCAGGCCTACGCCGTTCAGCATGTAGCTGCGGCTGTCTTCGGACATGTCGAAGCGGTCGTGGATCTGGACAATAATTTTGAGCTCACCGGCACTGTCATGGACGGGGCGGATGACCGAAATCCAGCGCTGATTCCCGGGCGGATCGAAAAGTCCCAGGAAATTGCCGCCGATAAAGGTATAGCCTGTGGACGTGAGATCCTCCCCGACAAAAAGCTGCGGCAGGCGCGGCAGTTCCTCCGATGTCCCGGCGTCAAGCCGGTCGCTGACCTCCGGGGGGAAGCCGGTGGCGGCGACAAGCTGGCCGTCGGGAGCGACCAGCCAGACATAGGAACCCAGCGAGCGGCGGATGAAGGACATGTAGAAGACGACCGCCGGGTCCGTCTTCAGATCGGTTCCCTCTTCGCAGCGCTCGGCGACGATGGCAGCCAGTTCCGCCACCGCGGCGTTGAGCTGCCGCGCCCGGTTGCGGCCGAGCGCCGTGGTAACCGTGGTATAGAAGATGATGGAGAGGATGAAAAAGCTCAGCAGTATGATCGCAATAAAGGAGCTGACCAGACGGCCGCGGTAGGTCGCGGCACGGCGCGGCCTGAGAGCTTTGCCGAAGCGCGCCATGCCCTGCCCCGCTACTCCACTTCGAACTTGTAGCCGACACCCCAGACGGTCTGGATCTGCCAGCCCTGCCCGCCGCCATGGTCTTCGATTTTTTCGCGGATGCGTTTGACATGAACGTCGACTGTCCGCGATTCGCCGAAGAAATCATAGCCCCAGACCGAGCCCAGCAACTGTTCGCGGGTATAGACGCGGTTGGGATGGGAGGCGAGAAAGTAGAAAAGCTCCAGCTCCTTCGGCGGCATCTCGACAGTCTGGCCGCCTATGCGGACAAGATAACGCGACTTGTCAATTTCCAGACCCGGCCAGCTGACTCGCTCACGCTCGGGCTCTTTGTCACGGCCGGCACCGCCGGCTTCGACACGGCGCAGGACGGCCTTCACCCGTGCCAGCAGCTCCTTCGGCTCAAAGGGCTTCTGGACATAGTCGTCGGCGCCGAGCTCCAGCCCGACAATCTTGTCCAGCGTTTCGCCGCGGGCGGTGAGCATCAGGATCGGGACATCGGAAACGCGCCGGATTTCGCGGCAGACATCATAGCCGTCCTTCCTGGGCAGCATCAGGTCAAGAATGACGACATCCGGCTCCACGTCCGCAAAAGACTCCAGTGCACTGACGCCGTCGCCACTGGAGCGGACCAGGTAGCCCTCCTTCTCAAAATACAGCGTCAGCAGTTCGACGATATGGGGATCGTCATCAACAACCAGAACGGTTTTCGTATTCATTTCTTCTCCTGTTCTGCCATCCGGTCAGCGACCTTTCCCGGCTCCGCTTCGCGGCGTTCATCCAGCCGGGCCAGTTCCTCGACAAAGGCGGTGCGGTCGGTAAAGCGGCGGTAGACAGAGGCAAAGCGCACATAGGCGACCTCATTGATCTCACTGAGGCCTTCCATCACCGCCTCACCGATGGCGCGGCTGCTGATCTCCCGGTTCAGGCGGCCCAGGGCGTCGGCTTCAATCTCAGACACCAGGGCTTCTATGGCGGCGGTGGAGACGGGAAGCTTGTTGCAGGCCTTCATGATGCTGCCGATCAGCTTCTCACGCTCAAAGAGCTCACGGCCGCCGTCTTTTTTGACCACATAGACGGGCAGCGTCTCAACCTTCTCAAAGGTGGTGTAACGATAGCGGCAGGCATTGCATTCGCGGCGCCGACGCGTTGCCGTCCCGTCTTCGCAGGGGCGGCTGTCAATCACGCGATCGTTGTCCTGACCGCAATTGGGACACTTCATGTGCGGCCTCCCTAATATCCAAAACAGGCGGCCCGACCTCTCCGGCCACGCCGCCCGCCCGCGCCGGCTGTAAGTACTACGGGAGGCCGCCGCCTGCTGCGGCGGCTGACCTCCCGGTCAGCACACGGGTCTTTCTGTCAGGAATCGCTGTGCTCCTCATCCGTATCACTGAAGAACCAGGGCAGGATGCGGCCGGTCTTACGCTTCTCAACAGTGTCGGAACGACGCCTGTCGTCACTGTCCGAATGACGGCGGGTATCCATGCGCGGTGCGGTGGCACGCGGCGCCGGCTCCTGATAGGGCGCCGGGGCCGGGGCAGCCGTACGGCCGGAACCGGACAGGAAGGCCGGGATGTCCTCATCCGACGCTGCGGGTTCGGGACGGTTCGTGCGCCAGTTCGACTGGTAGCTGCGCTCGGTCTCCACCGCTTCGTCACGGCGGGGACGCTCGGGCGCGGGTGCGGGAGCGGGCGCAGGCGCGGGCGCGCTCTGGCGCGGCTCGTTGTCACGCGAATAAGCGCCCGGCTGATAGGAAGAGCCGTAGTTGGCACGGCGCCAGCCGCCACTTTCCAGACGACCCGCCTGCGGCGCGGTCTGGCGGCCGCGGTCACTGGCACCACGGGCCAGGCGCTCGTTCAGGGACTGGCGCTGCTGTGTCTCCCCCGCCGGATCGAAGCCGGAGGCGATGACGGTAATCATGATCTCGTCTTCCATCGTGTTGTCGATGACGGCGCCGAGGATGATGTCGGCGTCCGGGGCGGCGGAGTCGCGCACCAGGCTCGTCGCCATGTTGATCTCCTGCAGGCGCAGGTTGTGGCCGGTGAAGTTGACGATCAGGCGGTGCGCGCCGTCGATGCTGGTATCCAGCAGCGGGCTGTGCAGGGCCTCATCAATCGCGATCTCAATGCGGTCCTGACCCTTGGCACGGCCGATGCCCATGTGGCAGATGCCGGCGCCGACCATGACGCGGCGGACGTCGGCCAGGTCCAGGTTGATCAGACCGGGGACGGCGACCAGGTCAGAGATACCGGCAACGCCGTACTTCAGCACCTGGTCGGCAATGGCAAAGGCCTCATCAAAGGTAGTGTCTTCATCAGCAATTTCCAGCAGCTTGTCGTTCGGGACGACAATCAGGCTGTCGACATACTGTTCAAGGTTGCGGATGCCGGTTTCCGCATTCTGCATGCGCATGGCACCCTCAAAGCGGAAGGGGCGGGTCACCACGCCGATGGTCAGTATGCCCATGTCGCGGGCGATGGCCGCCACGACCGGAGAGGCACCCGTACCGGTACCGCCGCCCATGCCGGCGGTGATAAAGAGCAGGTCCGTGCCGCGGATCAATGAGGCGATCTCATCCTTGGATTCCGTCGCCGCCTTCTCCCCGATTTCCGGGTCAGCGCCGGCGCCGAGTCCGCGGGTCAGCTTCTCACCGATCTGGATGCGATGCGTCGCCTGCGAGCGCTCGAGCGCCTGATAGTCGGTGTTGATCGTGATGAACTCGATGCCCTGCACATCGCTCTCAATCATGCGGTCAACGGCGTTGCAGCCGCCACCCCCGACGCCGATCACGCGAATTGACGCGTAACCGTCGTGGTCCGCGGCTGTGTAGTTCAGAGGCCTGCTCGAATATTTGTCCACTTGTGCCCTTCCATTCCTCCGGTATGGCCGGATGCTCCTTATGCGTCAGCGGGTACCCAATAACAGCGCTCCATGAGCGTATGCTGTGCACAGATTGTCAGAACGACAGAATTCAGCCGCGACAATTCCCGCCTATTGTACGCGAAGCCTGCCGTGCCTGCAAGAGTTCTTCTCAGAATCGAAGGATAGCAGAGATATTTGTTATGACATCATGATCTTAGGCCTCAAACAGCATATTGTAATGAAAATGAAATATTCCTGTAATATAGGCTATATTCGCGGTGGTTATGACGTCTTTGCAAAGCTCCTGTCCCGTTTTCCGTCATGCTGACAAATTTCAGCCCTGAGTGTCGGCCGGCAGTTCTTCCGAGCGGCTTTCAGGGCCGGATGGCTCCCGGCGCGCTGCGCCTTCCTGCTTCTCACGTGCACCGGGCAGGCGGCGGCCCAGCGACGACGGCTCATGGGGCGCCACCCGCTCTTCGTTCGACACGGTCGGCTGTCCCGCTACACGCCGGCGCTGCAGGACACGCCGGTCGAGCTGCTCAAGCCAGAGGCGACGGATGATGGAAAAGTTGTTGATGATGCGGATGACGAAGGCGAAAACCGCAGCCAGATTCAGCTCCAGCTTCAGGCGCTCACCGAGCGCCGTCAGGAAGAGGGCAATCAGAGAGTTGCCGAGCAGGCCGGTCAGCAGCAGGCGCAGGCTGAAGCGCTCTTCAAGGTTGGCGCGGATGGCCCCGACAAGCGAATCAAAGGCGGCGACGATGAAAATCGCCACATAGGCGCTGTAGCCGCGCGGAATTTCGACATTCATAAAGAGGCCGATCAGAAGTCCGATGATGATGCCAAGCAGGGGAAGCATGCTAGGGTCCCTCCTCTTCCTGAATATAGACGTAGCGTTCGGCGGCCAGGTCCAGAAGTCCCGGGCCCAGTGTTTCCAGGCGACCGCTGCGGACGGCATGCCGCAGCCAGAGCACCTGTTCTTCCAGCAGCCTGGGACCGCCCAGGCGGACGGCGAGCTCCGCCCCGTTCGTGAGCCGGACGATGAGATAGCTCATCTCTTCCGAAATCGAGCGGACACAGATCACCGCCTGCAGCAGCGACCAGTCGGCGCTGTCGGCCCGGTCGGCGCGGCTGATCTCGTCAAGCACCTGCAGTGAGCGCCGGACGCGCGCCTGGTCCGGGCCGCTGATCGCCGCACCCGGCACCGTCGTTTCGGCCGCCACACCCTCGATCAGGGGCAGGGCCGACTCCTCTCCCGGCGCCAGAAAACCCAGCACGACACCGTCGGCCGCCAGCAGGGCACTCGTGTCGCCGCTGGCCAGGCGGGCCACCGGACGGCGTTCGCGGATCTCGATCCTGACGCCGGAAGGCGGCTGGGGCGTGGCCCTGACCGCCTCCACCAGGGGCAGCTCGGCCAGAATACGCCGCTCGGCCGCGGCATAGCGCAGCTCCGGGCTGTGAAAGAGCGAACGCCCCAGGCCGTCCAGACCTGCCGCCAGGTGCTGGCGGTAGGCCAGGCCGCTTGCCGCCACGATCCGCTCCCGGCCGAGCTGGACGTTGCCGCTGACATAGACCTGCTCCAGCCTGAGCGCGGGCAGGCGCCAGAGCAGCAGCGCCGTGGCCAGCAGCAGCCCGACAGCGACCGCGGTCACGATCGGACGGGCGCGGCGGCCACGGCGGTTGCGACGGGCAGCGGCGCCTTTTTCGCGTTCCAGACGCCTCCGGCCCTCATGGTAGGAGACAACCCGCGACCGGGCGGGACGGCTCTGGCGTCCGGACGCAGGGCGTTTCATTCAGCGCCCGCTCCGGCGTCCGGGGCCCTCTGCCAGATTTCAAGCAGACGGTCACAGATCTCGCGGCGGGCCTCCGGCTGGGCCAGGCTCCGCGAATTCGCCTCCATCTTTTCTTTAACCCCCGGTTCTTCCAGGCGTCTCAGGACTTCCTCAAACCGGGCGGCACTGGCTTCCGCGTCACGGACGAAGAAGGCCGCCCCCGCCGTCTCGGCGACGCGGGCATTATGCGCCTGATGATCGCCGGTGGCATAGGGATAGGGAATGAACAGAGCGACGCGGCCGAGCGCCGCGATTTCGGCACAGGTCAGTGCCCCGGCACGGCAGACGATGAGATCCGCCGCCGCCTGATACCAGGGCATGTCATAGAGGAAGTCATGGAGTTCCAGGCGGGGATCGGCGATGCGCTGAGCGCGCTCCCTGGTTTCTGCGGCCAGGAGGCGGCCGGAAACCAGGATCAGGCGCAGATCCGCCGCCGCGGAATCTGTCTCCAGCCAGTCGAGCGCAATGCGGTTCAGGGTCCTGGCCCCAAGCGAGCCGCCGGTGACCAGGACAATGCGTTCCTCCGGGCCAAAGCCCAGGCGCCGTCTGGCCGCCTCCCGCGTCAGCTCACGATAAAGAGCCGGCACCGGATTGCCGGTCACCGTGACCGGGGCGGCGGCGGGAAAATGGGAGCGGGCGGCCTCATAACCCAGACAGATCGCGCCGGCCTTTGGGGCCATCATCAGGTTGGCGCGGCCGGGCAGGGCGTTTTGCTCATGGATCAGGAAGGGCACACCCCGCCGGGCGGCGGCGGCCAGCAGCGGCGCCGACACATAGCCACCGGTGGCGACGACGGCGGCGGGCCGCAGCCGGTCCAGCAGCCCAAGACACTGGCGGCGGCCGACAAAAAGATCCCGCACGGCGAGCAGCAGTTCCTTTGAGAGGCGGCGGCGGAAGGGCCGCGCGTTGACGGGGTGAAAGACATAGCCCGCCCGCGGCACGATATCCGCCTCCAGGCCGTCTGCCGAACCGACAAATTCCACCCGTACGCCCGGGACACGTGCGCACAGTTCCTCGGCGATCGCCAGCGCCGGCGTGATATGGCCGGAGGTACCGCCACCGGTAAACAGGACAAGAGCTTCTGGGGCCGATGCACTCATGATGCTGCCTCCCCCGGATTCCCGGAAGCGGCCCCGGGCCGTCCGCTGCGACGAGCGGCGGCAGGGGCCCTGGCATCTCCTGTTCCTTCATGGCGCGGAAGGGGGACGCCGAACTTGGATGTGTTTAAAAGCATGGCGACGGCGATCAGGAAGAAAAAGTTCGCCGTGCCGCCATAGCTGAAAAAGGGCAGCGAAACACCCGTCGGTGCAACCAGGCGCAGATTGACCGCTATGCTCAAGGTCGCCTGAATGCAGATGAGAGAGGTATAACCGACCGCCAGTACGCGTTCGAAACGGCGCCGCTGCCGGCCGGCAATCTGGAAGCCCAGCAGCATGAAGACGAAAAAGAGCAGCACGATCGCCGCTCCGCCGACAAAGCCCAACTCTTCGCAGATAATCGAATAAATGTAGTCATTATGGGCTTCCGGGAGGTAGTTCGTCTTTTGCGCGCTGCGTCCCAGACCAATCCCCCAGAAACCGCCCGAGCCGATGGCGATCAGGGCCTGCTCCGACTGGTAGACATCGTCGCCGGTCACACCCGGCAGACCCAGAAAGATGCCCAGGCGCTGCGCAATCTTCCCGACCAGACCGCCGTTGGCGGCCAGGGCCTGCAGGCTGTCGCGGTTCAGCCAGAGCAGCAGGACCAGAAGAGAGCCCAGCACCAGAGCCAGAGCTCCGCCGAGCAGCCAGGAGCGCGGCCGGATATCGGCTCCGAGCATCACTGACACAAGCAGCAGGCAGAGGATGAGCATGGCCGAAACATGCGACTGCAGGGCGATGAGGACGAGCCAGATGCCCAGCGCGGCGGCGGGCAGGAGGATGTCATAGGCGAAGTCACGCCACAGCCGACCGCCCGGACTGAGTTTGACCCGCACCCGGCGGATCCGTTCACGCCCCCTGTCGTCCCGCTCCCGGCGGCGCAGCCGGCGGCAGCCGTAGTCCTCCGTCCGGCGCCAGGCGGCCAGGCGTTCGTAGTAGACGGCCGCGGCGAAGACCAGGACGATCTTGGCCAGCTCGGAGGGCTGGAAGGTCATGCCCGGCAGCAGCGGCAGCCAGCGCCGGTGCTGATTGGCGGTGATGCCCAGGGGACTCAGGACCAGAAGCAGCAGCAGCGTCACCAGGACATAGCTGCCGGCGGCCAGGGCGGCCCGGTTCAGGCGCCGCGCCGGAAAACGCGTCAGCAGGGCAATGGCAAAGAGGCCGGCGGCGGAGAAGACAATCTGCCGTGCGATGTAGTGCGTCGTATCGGATTCGCGCACCAGCCCCCGGGCCATCGACGCCGAAAAGAGCATGACCAGGCCGGACAGCAGCAGCACCAGCACCAGTGCCAGAAGGCCGAAGTGAACCTGGCGGCCCTCTTCAAATCCGAGCTCTTCGCGTTTCATCCGAGCTGCAGCCACCAGGCTGCCAGACCCAGCAGTGAGCCCAGCACGGTCACCAGCGTGAAGCGGCGCACGATGACAGGCTCGGGCCAGCCGCCGAGCTCAAAGTGATGGTGGATCGGCGACATGCGAAAGATGCGCCGGCCGCCGGTGCGGCGGTAGTAGGCGCGCTGGATGATGACCGAAAGGCTTTCGGCACAGAAGATGAAGCCCGCCGACAGGAAGATCCAGGGACTGCCGGTCACCAGCCCCATGCCCGCCAGCAGGCCGCCCAGGGCGAGCGAGCCGGTGTCGCCCATGAAGACCCGGGCCGGATGGCGGTTGTAGATGAGAAAGCCCAGGAGCGCGCCGGTCATCAGGCTGCCGAGCCGGGCATAGCCGCCCGTTCCCGGAAGGCCGAGCAGCTCACCGCCCAGCCCCAGCAGCAGGGCGACGGGGATGGTGACGGAGGAGAGCAGGCCGTCGACGCCGTCGGTGATATTGACGGAGTTGGCGATGTAGTAGAGATAAAGGAAGGCAAAGACCGCATAGGGCAGGCGCCACCAGCCCGTGATCTCAAGCCGCAGCTTCGTGAAGGGCACCAGCAGGACGGGCAGGGTCATGTGACCGCTGAGATACCAGAGGACGAAGGCGGCCGTGGCGACGAACATCGGGATCGATTTCGCCAGCGGTGAAAGGCCTTTTTTATTGATGCGCACCTTCACATAGTCGTCGGCAAAACCGGTGGCCAGCAGCGCCAGCGCATAGATCAGCAGGGGGATCAGACCCCGGGCCCCGGGCCAGCCCAGGGCGATGACCACGGTCCCGACCGTAATCGGCAACATGAAGATGAAGCCGCCGAAGGTCGGCGTGCCGCTCTTTTTATAATGCGACTTCGGCCCCAGTTCGCGCACCTGCTGGCCGACCTGCAGGCGGCCGAGCCAGGCGAGCAGCGGGCGGCCGAGCAGAGCGGCGGCGGCCAGGCCCCCGAGCCCGAAGAAAAAGGTACAGATGATGTCACGTAGATCAGGCATGCCGAAGTTCCTCCGCACGGCGTGTGAGTGGTTCAAGCAGACGGTCAAAAGCATAGGTACGGGAGGCCTTCAGCAGGATCAGGTCGTCCGGGCGCACGGCCGCAATGAGAGCCTCTTCCAGTTCCTCTCTGGATGCGAAGCTCCGGCAGCAGACCGCCTCTCCCTCCGGCGTCGCCCGCAGCCCCCGCTCCATGGCCCCGGCATCGGGACCGGAGAGAAAAACCAGGTCGGGAGCCGTCCGGGCGATACGGCGCCCGACCGCCTCATGCACTTCGTCACTGTGGTCGCCGAGCTCGGCGATGCCGCCGATGGCCACCACCCGCCGCCGTCCGGCGGCAATGGTGTCGACAAAGTCCAGGGCCGCCCCGATCGATTCCAGACTGGCATTATAGGCGTCGCTGACCACCGTGAGCGGGGCGATCTCCACCAGGCGCAGGCGATCGCCGGTGGTGACGAAGTCGACGAGCCCGGCGGCCGCCTCTGCGGGCGCCAGGCCCAGAAGGCGTGCCGCGGCCAGGCCGAAGAGGGCATTTCTGACCTGATGGCGGCCGGCCACGTCCAGGTCGACCCGCGGCAGCAGACAGTCGGCGTCGGGCGCCGGGGCCGTTTTCAGGTCAACGGCGAAGCGCGTGCCGGTGGCCGTCGTCTCAATATCGCGGGCCACCAGGAGCTCGGCCGTCGGAGGCAGATCGGAGGGCCGGGCATCCTGGTCTGAGACCAGCGTCACCCTAACGCCTATGGCCTCCCGGGCCGCCTGCCGGAACAGCGGCTCGTCGGCGTTCAGGATCCAGGCACCGCCGGGCCGCACATGGGCCAGCAGCCGTAGCTTTTCGCGGGCGATACCTTCGCGGTCGCCGAAGTGGGCGACATGGGAAAGGCCGAGCACGGTCAGGATCGCAATGTCCGGATTCGCCACGGCGCCCAGAACGTCCATGTCGCCCGGCTGATCGATGCCGAGCTCAAGCACCAGCAGTTCGGCCGTCTCCGGCGCCGCGAACAGCGTCTGCGCCAGGCCGATATGGTTGTTGAGATTCTGAGCTGTGCCGTGGACTTTGAATTTGCGTCCAAGCGCGGCGATGACCATCTCACGTGTCGTCGTCTTCCCCACACTGCCCGACACGGCTATAACCCTGGCTCCCAGGGCTCCCAGACGGCGGCGGTACCAGGCCGCGATCTGATCCAGCGCCGTCATGGTGTCCGGCACCAGCAGCGCCGGCAGCTTAGCGGGCAGTCCGGCGAGCGCGTCCGGGCGGTCAATGACAACGGCGGCCGCCCGTCCCGCCACCTGATCCAGAAAGTCATGGGCGTCAAAGCGCTCGCCGCGCAGGGCGATGAAGAGTTCACCGGGCAGCAGACGGCGGCTGTCGGTGGACACGCCGCCAAAGCGCCGGTCGGGGCCCGCCTCTTCCCGCAGGCTGCCGCCGCAGTAGAGCGGACAGTCAAGGACTTCCCTGATTTCGTCAATGAGATACTCCCGGGTCATGGCAGCTCCCTTTCTTCGTTCGTCTCCGCTCCGGCTCCGCGGCGCGCCAGCGCCGCCTCCAGCACCGCACGGTCGGAATAGGCTTCAATGGCCGTTGCATGCATGCGAAAACTCTCCGCTCCCTTCCCTGCCAGCAGCAGCAGGTCGCCGGGCTCCAGCAGGCGGACGGCCAGTCCGATAGCCTCCACCCGGTCGGGAATGCCGTAGACCCGGGCTCTTTCGCCGTCGGTCAGATCCAGCAGATCGCGTACGATGGCGTCAGCGCCTTCGGAGCGGGGATTGCTGCTGGTCAGCACGGCGATGTCCGCCAGACGCGCGGCTGCCTGACCCAGCGCGCGGCGCGGCCGGGCGCTGCGATCGCCGCCGGCGCCGGCCACCACGATGAGACGGCCGCGGCAGTGCGGTCTGAGCTCCAGCAGCAGCGTCTCCAGCTCGGCGGCCGTCCAGGCGTGGTCGACATAGAGGTCCGCGTCCAGGCGGTTGGGCACCGTCTCCAGGTGACCCGGCAGCGTCAGTGTCCGAAGCCAGGGCAGAAGCGGCTCGCAGGGCAGTCCGGCCAGGTTCAGCAGCTGCAGCAGCTGCAGGCAGTTACTGACCATGAATCCGGTCGGTACGCCAAGTTCCAGTCTTCGCATATGTCCGTTTATTGTACAGGCAAAGCTCGTCCCCGCCCGTCCGTCGACCCGCGTCCGGCAAAGATCCGTCGCCCGCAGCACGCTGTTCCAGCGGCCCGTGGCCCTTATCTCCGTGTGACTCACGGGCGTCTGCACCCAGCCACTGGCCGCCCCAAGTTCCGCCGCGGCGGCGACGGGTCCGGTCAGCAGCGTTGCCTCCGGGACCAGACCGGCGGCCCGGGCATGTTCCAGATCCCCGGGCGCGAAGCTGAGCACGGCGCGGCCGGCAGCGGCTTCGCGAAAGGCACAGAGAATGGCCTCTATCTCCGGCGCTTCCGGATGATTCCGCGTCGCATAGCGCATCTCCCGGCCGACATAAAGCCGCATGCCGTCCACCAGGCCCGCCCGGATGCCAAGCTGACACAGCGCGCCGTGGAGCAGCGCCGCCAGTGTGCGGGTACCCGTGGGTCCGGAGACGACCCAGAGCCGCGGTTCGTCCGGCGGGCGCCCGTAAAAGTTCACGGCGAGCCGGGCCAGAGCCCGGCGGGCGTCGGCCACGGCGACGAAGGTCAGGCTGTCGGCGGCGGCATTTTCCCGCCAGGCGACAGCCAGGCGGCGGGCCGACTCCCGGTCCTCCGCCTGATAGACAATGGCGACGGCACCTTCACGGATGGCCTCCGGCACGAAGCTGCGGCCGTCCAGGCGTTCGCCGGGGATGGCTACAAAGAGGCTTGCCGCCAGGATCTGGCGGCTGTCATAGGCCAGGCGGCGCACAGAAGCGGAGAGCGGCCCCTCGATCAGAAGGGGCTCGAGTCCCGCCAGCAGCGGGGCCAGGTCGCGGTGGTCCTGATGATGGCTTCGCATAAAAATCACCCAAACTGCAGTGTGATCACGCTGTAGCGTCTGACACTGCCCGTATTCTGGCTGCTGGGCTGCGGCGACTGACCCGTCACCACGCCGCGGGGATTGGGGCCCTCCAGGCGCAGGTTGAGGCCGCTGCGCTCAGCCAGGCGCAGGGCTTCTTCCAGGCCCAGGCCGGCGAAGTCCGGCACCGCTACCGGATCCTCCGGGATCAGGCCGTCGACCGAAACGTAGAAGCTGCCGCAGCCCGCGGTCAGCGTGCCGGGCGGCGGATACTGGGCCTGGACCGTCTGTTCGCTGTCCAGATCGACACCGGCTGCCGTCTGCGCCTCCCAGCAGACAATGGGAGAGCGGCGGACTGCTTCACCGACAGTCTGGCCGACGACGTCGCGGATGGACTGGGGGCTGAAGAGGCGGGCCAGTTCCGCGTCCGTCCAGGACTTGCGGACGCCCAGTACGCCCAGGCTCTTGTCGATGATCGTGCGGCAGGCGATCTGAGCCGGCCAGGAAGCGCTGGAGGCCTGGGGGTCGTAGAGAATTGTCAGTACGGCGATCTGGGGATCC
Source organism: Bacillota bacterium (assembly GCA_030055235.1). Classification (GTDB taxonomy): domain Bacteria; phylum Bacillota; class Clostridia; order Saccharofermentanales; family Fastidiosipilaceae; genus JAEZYR01. Next base: position 19,348 of record JASGUW010000075.1, on the reverse strand, counting down.
GCGGCCGGGGCGAGCGCGGCGAAGGAGACCACCTCATGCTCGTCGTTTTCGCCGTGGGTGGAGGTCGAGGTCTTCCCGGCCACGCGGTAGCCGGGAACCTCCGCAACTTCACCGGTGCCCCGGGCAACCACGCCGCGCAGCAGTGTCAGCATTCTGGCGGCCGTCGCGGGAGAGATCACCTGGCGTACGGCCTCCGGGGCGACGGACTCTTCCGTCTCCCCTTCCGGACTCAGAAAGCGCGCGACAACCTGCGGGCGCATCAGGATGCCGTCGTTGGCGAAGGAGGCGAAGGCAGAAATCAGCTGCAGCGGCGTCACGGTCGCCTGCTCGCCGAAGGACCAGACCGCCAGGTCAATCGGGATGGGATTGGTGTGAATGATACCGGAGGATTCGCCGGGCAGATCGATGCCCGTCGGCGCGCGGTGGCCGAAGGCGCGCACGTATTCGTAGAAGCGCTCAATGCCGATGCGCTGCGCCAGCTGCACAAAGACCGGGTTGCAGGAAGTCTCCAGGGCTTCGGCCAGCGTGCGCTGCCCGTGTCCGCCCTCGACGGAGCAGGAGATCGGGTACTGGGTCCAGCCCTCCACCCAGACGGGATCGTCGGAAAAGACCTCCGTCTCTGTGACCAGGCCCAGATCCAGGGCGATGGCGGCGGTCAGGGCCTTATAGGTCGAGCCGGGCTCATAGCCGTCGGTGATGGCGCGGCTGTTCCAGACATTGCTGTAGAGGTAGTTGCGCGCTTCGCTGTCGTTTTTGGGCTGCCAGTCCTCCCCGTCCCAGCCGACAGGCCGGGCGTAGGGATCGTTGAGATCGTAGGCACCTGTCTGTGCCATGGCCAGGATGGCGCCACTGCGGGGATCGAGCACGACGGCGACGCCTCTGTCTGCCTGATAGCGCCGGACGGCCAGATCAATCGCAGTCTGTGCCGCCTTCTGAATGCCCAGATTGAGATTCAGCACCAGCCCCGAGCCGTCATGGCCGCTGCCGGCCGTGCTGCGGCTGTAGGGCAGCTGGCCGCCGCCGTAGTTGTCGAGCTCGGCATAGCGGAAGCCCGGCCGTCCGCTGAGGCGTTCGTTGTAGACGGCTTCGATGCCGCTGATCCCCTTCATGTCCTCCGCCTGTGAGGCAAAGCCGATCACGGCAGAGGCTGTCTCATTCTGAGGGTAGTGGCGCAGCATGGTGGGATCGATGGCGATGCCGCTGACGCGGTATTCGCGGCGCCAGGCAACGAGGCGGTCATGGGTTTCGCGGTCGACATCTCTTTTTAGCAGTACCCAGTTTTCGTCGACCCTGGCGGCGGCATCTTCGACTTCTTCCTGTGTAAGGGTCAGCAGGGCCGCCAGGTCCGAGATGACAGTCTCCCGGGGCAGGCGCTTCGTACCCTGTGATTTCAGATCCCGGGGTGTGATGCCGATGGTGTACACATAGCGCGTCAGGGCGAGCGGTTCGCCGCCCGCGGCATAGATCGGACCGCGGCCGGGCGTTTCCTCAACGCTGCGAAAATGCAGCTGATCCGCGGCCCGGGCGTAGACCTCGTGCTCACGGACCTGAATGCGGTAGAGAGACAGCAGGATGATCACGCTGGCGGCGCCGAAGCAAAGCGCCAGAAAAAGCGGTCCCGCGGGGCTCAGGCGCTCCCGGGAAGCGCTTTCCAGACGACCCTTCCTGTCATCCTGGTACATGTCCATGGCCGGTTTCAGCGGCCGTCGGCATTCGCGGCGGCCATACTTTCGGCCGTCTGTGACCTGGCCGTCGCCTCAGCGGCGGCTCTGGCCGTCTGGGCGGACATCTCGGCGTCGCGCAGAACCAGTCCGTCGGCTCCGGGGATCTGGATGTAGATCTGCTGAGCCTGACGCGGATAGTCAAGTCCGAGTTCACGCGCACGCGCCTCAATCGCGGTCACGTCAATGCGCTCCACAAGCTCCACCTGTTTCTGGCGGGTCAGGGTTTCCAGTCGCTGGATTTCACGCTCCATGGCGGCATTGTTATGGCTCAGGCTCATCAGGCGGGCATGACTGGCCACCAGAGCACCCACGAGCAGCGCGGCCAGGACGCTGCCGGCCGCAAGCAGCAGAAAGCCGCGTAAGCGTTCAAGCTGTTCACGGCGCCGGAGATTGGAATAGCGGGCGCGAAGACGTCGCTCCGAAGACTCGACAAAATAGATCTCCGGATGGACCTGTGTTCCCCGTCGCGGGATAGCCGGGATCTCCTCACCCCAGGCGCTGTCATTGGCTCGCAGTGCATCTGCCATTTTCTGATCTGCCCTCTGCCCTCTAAGCTTCTATTTCTAAGCACTTCCTCCACTCTTTAGATCGTCATGTTGTTATAAGTTTATGATCTATTACCGGAGTAGATTCTTCTCAATATTAGTCAGGACGTTCATTCGTCATGTCGTTCGAATATCCTGAGTCGCGCGCTGCGGGCGCGGGGATTTCTCTCAGTTTCAGCTTCATCTGCCACAATGCCGCGGCCCGCAATCACCCGCCCCCGGCTCTTCTTCCCGCAGCTGCAGGGCATCGACGGCGGACAGTCGCAGGGATTCTGCCAGCTGCGCAGACGGTGCTTGACAATGCGATCTTCCAGGCTGTGAAAGCTGATGATCAGCAGGCGACCGCCGTCCTCCAGCCGTTCCAGAGCTTGTGTGAGCAGGCGTTCAAGCTCACCCAGTTCATCGTTGACGGCAATGCGCAGAGCCTGAAAACTGCGCCGTGCCGGATGCTGTGCCTCACGCCGCGAGCGTGCCGGCATTACTGCGGCGATCGCCGCCGCAGCAGCTGCCGTTGTCAGACTGCGGCCCTCAAGTTCACACTCGTGCGCCGCTTCCTGCAGCCTGCGGGCGATACGCCCGGCATAGCGTTCCTCGCCGTATTCGCCCAGAATGCGGCTCAGCTCCCGCTGGTCGACGCGGCGGATCAGGTCGAGCGCGCTTTCGCCCTCTTCCGGATTCATGCGCATGTCCAGGGGGCCGTCGCTGTGATAGCTGAAGCCGCGCTCGGGGCATTCAAGCTGCGGGCTTGAGACGCCGAGATCCGCCAGTATGCCGCTGGCGCGGCTGCCCTGGCCCCAGCACTCATCCATGACTTCGTCCAGATCCGCAAAGTGCGCCTGCCGGACCGTCCAGGCCGCGGCGTCTTCTCCCTGCTTTTCGCCTGCTGCCGCCAGGGCACTCAGACGGGCCCGGGCGGCGGCGACGGCGGTCGGGTCACGATCGATGCCCAGAAGACGACCGCCTTTACCAAGCTGCCCGTAAATGGCGGCTGCATGTCCGGCCCCTCCAACGGTGCAGTCCACATAGGAACCGTCATGGCGGAGCTCAAGCTCCCTGATCACCGCATCGAGAAGAACCGGTTCATGCTCGAAGCGTGCAGGCGGGATCTCATATGATCTGGCTGACATCGATTTCACTCAGATCCAGCGCACTGATCGGTGTCTCCACCGTCCGGCGCATCTCAAAGAAGTCACGGCCACAGATCAGGATGGTGTCGCCCATATCCGTCAGGTAGACCGCATCTCCCGGCTGCACGCCGATCTCCGACCAGAGTTCATCGCTGATGCCGATACGACCCTGGGCATCCAGATTGCAGGGCAGCGCCTCACCGATGATGGCGCGGCGCAGGCGGCGCACCAGCGGGTTGGTGCCGGACTGTACGTCGAGCTGGCGACGTACGCTTTCAAAGCGTTCTTCCGTATAGACAGCCAGATAGCCTTCGTCCAGTGAAAGCGTCACATACACAGTCGTACCCATCCGCTCGCGCAGGCGGGCGGGGATCACAATCCGACCTTTCTGGTCGCTGTTGTGTGTGTAACGCGCCATCTCGTATCCTTTGACTTCTTTTTGTCTTCAAAGCGGTCATTCCCCACAAAGTGCGGTGAATGACCCATATTATGACACAATTCGCCACCAAACTCATCATACCGATGCCACTTTGTTCTGACAAGCGTGATTCTGATCAGATCGCAGCCTGTAAAGCTCAGATTTCGTGGAGCTAGAAAGCAGTCCGCAACAGGCTTCTGACCCGCGGAGCCCCGGAACAAAGATTCCTGGGGGCTGTCATGACATGCACCAGAGTGCAAGCTGGCGAGCAGGCGTTGAGGCAGGAGATGCCAAGGAGCTCACGTTCCCCTGATCCAAATCAGAGGAAAGCAGGCAAAGCGCTGATTGGGCACTCCATTCCGTGCGAGAAAAGCAGCATAAGGCGCCTCAGAAGTCTTGACGAAATAGCGATTGGCTGTTGATCTGGCCCGGAAAGGCTCAGCGATTCCTCAGCCGGTGGGGAAAGGCTTATCCTGTTCGAGATCTTGTCATGACTGCGGCGCAAGATGGCTGCCTTTTCTTGTCGTCAGGGCATAGAATGTAAATCTGACCACCATCTGTGTAGAATCCTGGGTCAGCTGAGAGGAGGTGCAGACTTTGAGTTTTATAAAGGTACAAAAGCTCGTTCGCGATGAGAGCGGACGCATCGTCAGTGGCTCAGCTGCCATCGTAGAGTCGAGATATGTCAAAGGCGCGAAATACCACTCCAAACAGGTCGTTGTGGAGAGACTCGGCTCTGTGATTTATCTGGATGAATCGGGGAAACGTGGTATTTTTCAGTCGCCGAGCAGGGGACTCGTGGAATACGATGCTCAAAGCGGGATTTTTATGCCGGTTGACAAAGATGATGAGCGCCTGCAGGACCACGCTCTCTTCCCGGAACCGGTCATCCACACCATTTTCGGCGACAGCTGGCTGCTTTTGAGCCTGCTGGAAAAAAGCGGCCTGGGCGCCGTGCTGCGCAGCGCCTTCCCCAAAAAGGAAGAGCACCAGCGGCTTCTTTGCCATGTTCTGCACCAGATCCTGCGGGACGGCAGCAGAATCAGCTGTGATAACCTGCTGCGCAGGTCATTTGCTTCCTATCTGCTGACGGACGTGCCACTGACATCCCTGCGCTCGGACAGCCTTTTCTTCCAGCGACTGGGAAAAGAGACCGCGCGCCTCTCCTTCTTCACTGCTTTTGCAGCTCATATGCGTACGCTCACGCCATCCTTTGGCCGGGCCTGTTATGTCGACTCCATGCCCCTCCCCAATGAGATAGAAAACAATCCCTTCAGCACCCTCTGCTGCCATGGTCTTGGCAGCGATGCGGTAAAAATGCGTCTGATTCTCCTTCTGGATGAGGAAACTGCTTTGCCCGTCTGGTACGACATCATTCCGGGAAATGATCCTGACCTTGGCAGCATCCGCAGCGTCATGGAGGATGCTTTTGGCAAGCTTCAGATATCGATCGAGTCTTTTGTTCTGGATACGGACTATGTTGCCGAAGACCTGCTGAATGCCAATCATATAGGAAATAATAAGGAACTCATATATCGCATGCCGGCGCGCAGGAGCTATCCATATGAATCGCTTTACCATGAGGTAAAGCCGCTGCTTGGCCGGGGCAGCTACGATTTTGTCCGCAAATCACACCTGTACTTCGGATATCGCAAAGAGATCCGTCTCTTCGATACCCCTGTCTACGCCTACATCTATGTCGATCAGAATCAGGCTCTGCAGCACTACCACAAGCATCTGGAAGAGAATCCTGAAGCCTACGAGAAGATGAAGGAATCGGAAAAAGACTGGATGAAAGTGAAGTTCGGCTACTTTGTCCTGCTTTCCAACAAGGACACAAGTCCCGAAAAACTGCTGTCAGAATATCTCGGACGAGTTGATGTGGAAACAACCTTCAAAACGAGCAGAGACTACCTGGATTTGCTGCCGCTGTCAAAATGGAACGATCAGGCAGTACGGGGGAAGATCCTTTTCGACATCATTAACGCGATTGTCCTTCAGATGATTGACAAAGAGATAGGTGGAAAAGCACTTTCCATTTCTGAGCTGTTGGGCCGAGCTCAATCACTGATGTGCTCCAAAAATAAAGAAGGAATCGTGACGACGGAAGTGGCAGACCAGACGCTCAAGGATTATTTCAGCCACTTCGGCCTCAGGATCCCGGCTCACATCAAAGTCGACGACGCTAAAAAGCAATTTCTCATCTAGTGCGACTGTCTGAACCATCAAGTGAGAAACAGCTGAAACGCCTGAAAAACGTGCGTTTTGGCTGTTCTCCATGTGGTGAATGACAAAACACCAGATGCTCTGCCTGGTTCAGAAGTTCCTCACATCGTCTGGTCCTTTCATCCAGGTCCATCTGTCACGCCGCCCGCATCATTTTTGTTCCATGGCTGGCCTAAAATTGCCGTTTGTGCTGCAGCAGTTCGGCGCAAGAGCAAAATGAAACAGTAATCCTTCATCCCTAACAGAGAGGGCTTCGACGCCTTGAGATCGAACTCCGCAGATTGATCACAGCAGCAGCCAGATAAACCAGACAACCAGGATTTGTGATTCTCATAAAACGGTTCTTTTCTGGACGCAAAGCAGCCGCTGAAGATCGTTTTCTTTGAATGAAGACAAAAACATCTACACGGGCTGCCATTCGAGAGATGAACGGGGTGAAGTCAAAGGATCTTAATACCATTCTCCGCTCACCAGCGGAATACGGCGAGTTTGCTTTCTTTCTGCCTGTCCAGAACACCGCGTCGATGTCGGAACCAATCTATCTGTGCCATCTAAGCCGTTTTTGATTCAGTTTTTTCGAAGCTTTCGCAGTTTTATAGCCCATGTCTCCTGCTTCGCCCTAGCCACAAAACACTATGAACCGTTGGTGCTGAGCATTAGCGGTATCTAACCCGTTTTCTAAGCCGTTTTCGATTCAGTTTTGTCCACCCCTGGACGAGTTTTTCTGTTCCTCCCCCGATTTCGGGGCACCTGCGCAATTTTTGTCCACCCGTGGCCAGAAATCGGGGTTTGTGCCCAGGTTTCGGGGCACAAACGGCCTTTTGGGGCCAGCTGTGGTCAATTTTTTCGTTCCTGCCCCAGTTTCGGGGCACCAGCGCAATTTTTGTCCACCCCTGGACAATTTTTTCGTTCCTGCCCCGATTTCGGGGCACCAGCGCAATTTTTGTCCACCCCTGGCCAGAAATCGGGGTTTGTGCCCAGGCTCGCGGGCACAAACGGCCTTTTTGGCCAATCCCCTAAAGAAATTCCTCGATATCGCCCCGAAACCAGCGCAAAACCTGGAAAATCAGCTGTACAGGGATTAAAAGAGGATGCTTCAACGCGCGAGGTATTTTGAACACTTATTAGACACGGTTTCGTACTGCATCAATAATCATGGCAGCAGGTGTCACCCGTCTGATTATGGGCCGCTTACCTTGTCCGAGTGAGCGAAGCTCTCTTACCTAAGAGTAAGTAAGGTGGAGGTGATCCAGTCACTCCGATCGTGATTTCAACGCTTCCTCTGTGGTCTGAACAGGCTGTAATGTCAATCAGCTTTGCCATTGCAGCCTGGTTGGAGCCTATGTGCCGTGCAGCGGCGCGCGCGCCCCTTTGTGGTCAAAGTAGCCTGATATCCAAATCGTTTTTTGGATTACACGCCGTTTTGGCCACCCGAAATCAGCCCGCTGCTTTTCGCCGCCAGCTCTTCTCCCGACAGGTATCCCATGCCTTATATCCTGACGCACTGTCCATGTGAGGGCATGCACATCAAATGGCAGAAGGCGTCCGTTCAGATGCCTGCGCAGGTCTTTGTCGGAGCTGGCAAACGGCAGCCGTGGCACCTCCTTTTATCAGGTATCAAAGAGCCTTGCTTGATATGCCCGGGAACAGTGCCCATGAGGCCGAAAAGCGAGCGATCGCTTATGTATCACCGCTCCCTGCGCACTCAGAAGGCTAACTGGAAAACCATCCTGGCCGGAAAACCTTCCCCTGCTTCATTAGCAGCTCTTTCGCAAACGGTCGAGATCGCTGCTGCAGATGCGTTTGGGCTGCTTACCAGCTGCCCGCTCGTGGGAATCGGGAGCTTTCCTGTAGACCCATGAGTGAGGCATGGGCTTATTTCAGGCTGTTTTTCAGCGCTTGCTTTTCTTTGCCTCTTCTGGCCTGGTGAAGAGCTCCAGATTCCCATTTTCCATGTCGATAACTGCCAGCTGGCAGGTCGGCATGATCAGAACCTGACCGCTCAGGTTGGCGGCCAGACTTTCAATTTCCGGATTATGGCCTATCAGGAGAAGGGAATTCAGCTCTGTCTGCTGGATGAGATTGATGAGAATGGAAACCGAAGAGGCGTAGATTTCATCCCTGTACGCAATATCGCCCTTATAGGCATAGGACTCGAGCAGGAGGTCCAGCGTCTGTCTGGTCCTCAACGCACTCGAGCAGAGGATACCGTCAATTTCAAAGGCCTGTTCCCGGAAAAACCGGCCCATGGCCCTGGCCTGTCTTCTACCCCGCGAATTCAGTGGTCTGTCATAGTCACTGAGGAGGGGATTGTCCCAGCTGCTTTTAGCGTGCCTGAGAAGATATAGTTTTTTCATTGCATTACCGCCTTATGAAGAAGCACGTCGTAGTCTTACACTCTTATTAGTAAGCATTCTACTCTATGCAAACAAATCGTTAATGGTGAGTAAAAGAACGCCTCCTCTTCTGTCCCGTTTGCATACAACTCTGCTGCCCTCCTGTTGAAGAACAGCAGGTGTTACCCGAGTAACAGAATCTTGTACCAATAATCCGCTTTTTGGTCCTCCGCCTGCTTCAACCAGGGGTAGAACGTCAATATCGACATCACCGCAAACGAAAAGATTCCTGCCCGCCCATGCACACATGGCAAAAGCAGGGTTTACAGTCTTGGCTTTTTCAGGAGTGGCCGGTAAATCATGGGAACTCTGTGCTTTGACAGATTTTTCGTGACTTCAGCAGCATTCTGGCTGTCCGGGATGTCGTATCAGCCTTTGACATAAAGGCAACAGGACCAGAAGTTTGAGGAATATTTTCCTACGATTCGGCACATGTCCTTCCGGAACTTCTATAATGAAGAAATACGAGGCTGCCTGAACATTCAGCACCCCAGCGGCAGGCAGGCACTTCACCTTCAAGGACTACATGCTGAAAAGCGAACATTGAGTCATTTTTAAAGCCGGATCATTCAGGCGGAGCACCCGATCATGTCAGAGGCCGAGGAAGTTACCCTTCTGAACGTGATCAGCAAAAAGGTTCGTCATCACAAGCTTCCAAACAGCCGTCATTGGTACGCAAAGGAAAGCGAGCTCAAGCATGAAAACGAAAGCATCACGAGGGAAACCTGGCCACAGACTGCTGCTGCCCGTCCTGATCATCGGCAGCATGCTGCTGACAATCGGCTTTGGCGGCAGTCCCGCTGCCGCGAGTGAAGAACCAGGCAACAGCCTGTTGCCGGACGAAGTCAGCCAGAGCTCAGAAAGCGCCCCCAGCGCAGCTGATGCCACAAATGATCTTGAAACCACCCAAAGCAACGATGTGACACCACCTGCTGAAACGTCAGGCAGTGAGGACAAAGACAACACGGCTACCGTCGCAAACGCAGAGAGTGAAGAGTCCGGCTCGGAGATCGACAGCCTGTCGCCGGAAAGCGAATCGGAAACACTGGCAGCAGGCGATACCGAGGAATCCGTGGAATCCGCCGAAACGTCTGAAAGCCCTGCCACCGATCCAACTGCGCAGAACGATGCAATGCCGGCAGGCGAAACCGGGACAGTCGGATACAGTCCCCTCCAGGCCACTGCCCAGACCGATGCCGGAAGGTCATCTGTCACACTGAAATTCTCCGTGGTCGAAAAGGGAAAGCCGGACAGCGAGCAGCTGACAGGCTCCCATGTGCAGCTGATTCATAACGATGAGTCGTATATGGATGACTGGGATGTCTCTGCCCAGCCCGTTGAAAAAGAGCTTATCGCAGGTGAATATCAATTCAGCGCGGCCACCCTGCCGGCTGGGTATGCGGTTTGCCCGGGCGTCATCTTTCGCATAAATGAAGACCTGTCAGTCGCTGTCGCCACTGACTCAAGTGATCCGGATCCCGCCAACTGGACCTGGACGGCTCTTGCCGGAGACACTCTCCGACTCGAGCTTGAACACGGTGCGCCCTTCTATTTCCGCAACATCGACCTGATGAACCCCGCTGTCGATCTGGAGGGCGGCAAGATGGGGCTCCGGTTGAGCAACGGCGCAGCGCTTGCCTGGACCTCCGGCAGCAAGGGAAAACGGTTCTATCTGTCACCCGGGACTGAAGCGGTGTACATTAAATCCACTGCTCCGGCCGGCTATGTTGGGAGCGACCCGATCCGCTTCAAAACCGACGATAACAACAATCTCTATGTTCAGGATCCGAATGGCAGCTGGTTTTTGCAGGCAGACAACACCCTCGTCATGGAAAACATGCCGGAGATGCATGCCGGCCACCGGAAACACCAGGTTGCGCTTGGCGCTCGCGAACACGGAGAGTCCGGTCTGGCCTCTCTGCCGGGTGCCGTCGTCAAACTGCAGCGATTCAATTCCGTTTCGGGAGATTATTACGACATACCCGGGATGGAGTGGACGACGGGCCAGGAGCATCGCGTTGTTTCCCTCTTTGTCGGAGACTACCGCCTGGTCGCCCTGACCAGCCCGAAGGGCTACGAACACTACGCTGGAACGGAGGTCTTCCGGCTTGTTGACGAAGGCGACGGCTTGTCTCCCTCGTTCTGCATCCTGTATCAGCCTGCCGACAGCAGCCCTCTATCCTGGCAGCCCCTCGTATATGAGAGCTGTTTCAACAATGCGAATTTCAGGATCGCTGTCTTCCGTACCGGCAGTAAAACGAGTTATAGCACTGGCGAAAGACTTGCCCTGGCAGCCAGAGCCGAAGGCGGCGAGGCTCCCTTTCGCTATCAGTTCTATGTCATTCGTTCCAATGGGGCCAAGGTCATCCTGCGCAATTATGCCTTCAGCAACATCTTCAACTGGGTGCCGCTGACGCCGGACACGTACCAGGTCGGTGTCAGTGTCATGGATGCAGCCGGGACTGAAATCAACCAGGAAAAAACCGTTACGGTCAGTCGGTCGACGGAAGCCCCGCTTCGCATAGCCGTCTTCCGTACCGGCAACAGGACGACGTATAACACCGGCGAAAGGGTTGCGCTGGCGGCCCGGGCGGAGGGTGGGACGGCACCTTACCGCTACCAGTTCTATGTCGTTCGCTCCAATGGTTCAAAGGTCATCCTGCGCAATTATGCCTTCAGCAACATCTTCAACTGGATACCGCTGACAGCGGATACATATCAGCTGGGTGTTAATGTCGAGGATGACAAAGGGAGAGTGGTCAGTGAGGTTAAAACCGTGACGGTCAAGAAAGGCCTGACGGTGGCGGTCTTCCGCGCCGGCAGCAAGTCGACCTATAAGGTCGGAGAAATCGTTGCCCTGGCGGCCAGGGGCGAAGACGGAGCGACTCCGTACCGCTATCAGTTCTATGTCTACCGCTCCAATGGAGCGAAGGTGATCTTAAGGGACTATGGCTACAGCAATATCTTCAACTGGAAGCCCACGACCCCGGACAGTTATCGTGTCTGTGTTGCCATATGCGATGCGAAGGGAGCCATGGTTACCGCCAAGACTCCGGTAGAGGTGAAGCCCTGTACCGCGGAAAGACTCGTCATCGCCATGACCTATACGCCCGTATACGGCGAATTCGGAAACTTCGAGGGACTTGTCTTTGGCGAGGACGGCGGCTGCTTTGATCCCGCTTCATACCGCATTTCTCTATATCTGCAGCTTTCTGCCGGCGGGTCCTACTGGGTCAAGCCGACCTTTGCCAAACCCTACACCGATCTCAATTCCGATGGTTCATTCTCCATCAGCTACGCCACCGGTGGCTCTGATCAGAATGCGACGCATCTCCACATCATGCTGATTCCATCGACCTGTACACCTGCCGCCAGCTTCGAGCAGACGAGAGCCCAGGCGCTGGACTACGTTCTGATCACCCGCACGGCAGCGGGAGATGTCACTGTTGAGCCGGAGCGGCAGGCACCGGGCCAGGAGGGCGGACACAAGAGCTCCGGCCTGGTGGTGAGCGCCGACCGCATTGCTGTGAATGTCGGTTTTTACACGGACGGCAGTGCGCCGGGCAGCGGACTTTCGCTTGACCTGATACAAAGGCAGCTTGAGCACGTGGCTGAGTTTTCTGATACCGTTCGCATTTTTGGCTCTGCAGGAGAACTTGGCAAGGTATACCCGCTGGCACGAACGCTGGGCTTTACGGTGATCGGAACGGCATGGCTGTGCGGCGATGAAAATGCTGACAAGCTTGAGCTCGACGCACTCATTGCCAATTGCAACAACGGTCTGGTCCGCGTCGCCTGCGTCGGCAGCGAAACACTCCTGCGCGGTGATCTGACGCCAGATGAGCTGATTTGGGACATCAATTATGTTCGCGAGCGTCTGACCGACAGTTCGATTCCGGTCACGACGGCGGACAGTGTGGACGTTCTCCTTTCGCGGCCTGAAGTGCGAAATGCCTGTGACATCCTGATGCCCAACTGCTATCCGTATTGGGCGGGTGTCAGTATCACAGATGCAGGCGCGAACTTCGCCGCGTCGATGGCCTCTCTTAAGGCCAGGGCTGCGGGCAAGGAGATCGTTGTGTCTGAGACCGGCTGGCCGACCGCAGGGCAGACGATTGGCGACGCTAATGCCGGCGAGCAGGAAGCTGCGCAGTATTTTGAGGCAGTGCGAAACTGGTCTTTGTCCACCGGTACGCCGCTCTTCTGGTTTGAGGCTGCCGATGAGCCGTGGAAGACGGCAGACGAGGGAGCATCCGGTGCACATTGGGGTATTTTGACAAATGACTTCGTTCTGAAGGACGCTTACGCTGAGACGGACTTCTTCAGCGGCTACTAGCGGGATTTTCCCTCGAGTTCGCCATTCAGAGTGGTCTGGAAACGTCTGGCGGCGGTGATTTGCTTCGTCTGAGTCTGCTGCGGCGTCGGCGGTGATTCGAGTCGCCTGAGGCTGCTGCAGCCTCGGTGGCTGAGGCGGCGGCAGCGTCGGTGGCTGAGGCACATGATTCGAAATCGCAAATCTTTGATCACCCTAACCAACTGCGTGTGGCTGTCTGCTGTTTGTAGGAGCAGGGCTTAGGAACTTGGCTTTCGTGCCGCAATGAAATGTCGGCTGAGAGAGATGGACGGGAAAAATGGCTGGGGGAGATGGCCGGGAGATGGACGGGAGATGGACGAGAAAGGTGGCCGGGAGGTACAAGCGGGAAGAAAAAGCACGCTGCGATCGAGAAAGGACAGGAGGCTGAGCAGCAAATCTTTCATTTGTGCGTTGCATACCTACTCATTTCCTCGACTCCTCTGGCTTCCAGAAGGCTGCCCCGGAGTCAACTCTGAAGTCTGAGAAACACTATCAGAGCTCCTTTTCAGGCGGCATGATAAATATTTACCAAATAAAAAAGCAAGCGACTCAAATAGAAGCCGTGCCTAATTAGTGTTTTGAACACCAAGCTGGAATTGACATCGTTTCACGATGCCTCGCGTGTTGGGGCATCCTTCCTTACTTACAGCACAGCTCTTTTCCAGGTTCAGGTCCTGGCCGCGGGACAATATCGAAGAATGCTGTTCAGGAGGGTGGACAAAAATTGCGCTGGTGCCCCGAAACCGGGGCAGGAGCGAAAAAATTGTCCACAGATGGACAAAAATTGCGCTGGTGCCCCGAAATCGGGGCAGGAACGAAAAAATTGTCCAGGGCTGGCCAAAAAAGGGCGTTTGTGCCCTGAAATCGGGGCAGGAACGAAAAATTTGTCCACAGGTGGACAAAAATTGCGCTGGTGCCCCGAAAATGGGGCAGGAGCGAAAAAATTGTCCAGGGCTGGCCAAAAAAGGGCGTTTGTGCCCCAGAATCGGGGCAGGAACGAAAAAATTGTCCAGGGCTGGCCAAAAAAGGGCGTTTGTGCCCCGGAATCGGGGCAGGAGCGAAAAAATTGTCCACAGATGGACAAAAATTGCGCTGGTGCCCCAAAATCGGGGCAGGAACGAAAAAATTGTCCACGGGCGGACAAAAATTGCGCTGGTGTCCCGGAATCGGGGCAGGAACGAAAAAATTGACCACACCTATTTACTCCACCTGGTGGTCTGCGCCGCCGTTTTCTTTTTTAATCACAAAAAGGTGGCAATCAGGTCGCCTGTTCTGAAATGCGTACCGCTTCGTCGATGCCAAGTTCACGGATCACGTCGAGAGCGCCGGGCTGGGTCAGCGGATTGCCGGCGATGATGGAGCTGGCGCGCGGCAGGACGGGAACGTTTCCGAAGGCATCGGTGACGACGGCTCCGGCTTCGCGGCAGATCAGGAGGCCGGCGGCGTAGTCCCAGGCCTGCAGGCGCAGTTCGAAGAAGAGGTCGCCGCGGCCGTCGGCGATGTAGCTGAGATCAAGGGCGGCCGAGCCGCTGCGGCGCATGTCGCGGCCCTGCTCGTGCAGGGTCTGGAGCAGGCGGTAGCCGGGGGCGATCAGGTCTCGCTGGTAGGGAGTCGAGCCGTAGAGGATGACGGCACGGTTGAGGGGAACGCTGCTCGGTCGGCAGGGGCGGGTGGTGTGGGGGTCTTTGCAGAAAGAACCATGGCCTTTAGCCGCAGCAAAGGTCTCTGACAGCCAGGGATTATGGACTACGGCCAGGACGGGTTCGCCGCCGCGGACAAGGGCAACCGAAACGGAGCTGTGTTTATAGCCGTAGACGAAATTGGAGGTGCCGTCGATGGGATCGACGATAAAGAGGCCGTCCGTGCCGGCCAGCGCCTGACGGAGGGTGTCCGGGTTCTGGGCTTCATCCTCCTCCCCCAGGAAGGAGGCAGCCGGAAAGGCGGCAGAGAGAGCCGCTTCGAGCTGGCGCTGCATTTCGATATCGTGGCTGGTGACGAAGTCGGCGACACCGGATTTCTCATGGAGGCCCTGATGTGGGGCGCTGACCCCGGGCAGCCAGGCTGCGGTGCTTTCAACTATTTCTACGAGCGTCGACAGCTCCTGCTTGAGGGTTGGGTTATTAGTGGAATTCATGCTTGTCTCGTTTCTGCACGTTTAGTACTGTGCGCTGCCGGCGCGCTTGAAACCCGCTCCGGCGACGTGGCCGGGCGGGTTGTCGGCCGGTGCGGTAGCGGCAGTCGGCTGTTGGGGGCTTCGCACGCCCTATTACGGATTGTCCTTATCGTAGTATGGGTCTTCGAGCATGGCGGTGATGCTGAAGCCGGCTATCGAGACGGCGACATCGAGGTCTACATCGCTAACGCGGTCGTCGGCCAGGAGCGTGGCCTGGCCGTTGACGCGATCAACTGTGACTTCGGAGGTGCCGGGGATGCCCTCCAGGCCACGGCGGACGGCGCGCTCGCAGTGCGGGCAGGTCATGCCGACGATGTCGAGGGTGTATTTTCTCATCTTAGGAGTCTCCTTTGTTTGGGTTTTGGCTGGAATGTCGTTAAGTGACTGATTTCGTAGCCGCGCGTCTACCTCGAGGGACTGATTTCGTAGCCGCGCGTCTACTTCGAGTGACTGGTTTCGTAGCCGCAGGGCATTGGTGACGACGAAGAGCGAGCTCAGGCTCATCGCGGCGGCGGCGATCATCGGGTTTAGCTGCCAGCCGAAGGCGGGGTAGAAAACGCCGGCGGCCAGCGGGATTCCCAGGCTATTGTACAGAAAAGCCCAGAAAAGATTCTGGCGAATGTTGCGCAGGGTGGCCTGGCTGAGACGGATGGCGCGGGCAATGTCGCGGGGATCCGAGCGCAGGAGAATGACGTCGGCGGACTCGAGCGCGACATCGGTGCCGGCGCCGATCGCAATGCCAACATCAGCGCGCATGAGGGCAGGAGCATCGTTGATGCCATCCCCGACCATGGCGACGCGGTGGCCGCTGTCCTGGAGGCGGCGGATTTCGGCTTCCTTGTCAGCGGGGAGCACGTCTGCGATGTAGTGTTCGATGCCGGCAGCGGCGGCGATGGCGCGGGCGGTCGGGGCATGGTCGCCGGTCAGCATCACGACCTGGCGGCCGAGGGCTTTCAGCTCCTGGACGGCGGCGGGGGATTCCGGGCGCAGCTGGTCGGCGAGGGCCATGAGGAGGACGACGCGGCCATCACGGGCGAAGTAGATGGGGGTCTGGCCGGCGGAGGAGAGTTGCTGGCTTTGCGTAGATAGATCTGTGATGTCAATGCCCTGTTCTTCCAGAAAGCGGGCATTGCCGGCGAGCCAGTGGCTGCCTTCGATGTGGCCGGAAACGCCGAGGCCAGCATGGGCGGTGAATCGGGTGACGGTGGGACGCCTGGTGTCGGGGGCTTCGCGGTCGGCGTAGCGGACGATGGCGGCGGCGAGGAGGTGCTCGGAGCCGGATTCGAGGGCGGCCGCGGCGGCAAGGAGGCTGGTGGGGTCGTCGTCGCTCAGAGGGTGGAAATGGGTGACTTCGATGTCGCCGCTGGTGAGGGTACCGGTTTTGTCGAGGACGATCGTGTGGACGCCGGCGAGGGTTTCCAAGGCTTCGCCGGAACGGATCAGGATGCCGTGGCCGGCGCCGCGGCCCGTGCCGGCCATGATGGCAACCGGGGTGGCGAGGCCGAGAGCGCAGGGGCAGGAAATGACCAGGACACTGATCGCCATCTGGAGGGCGAAGCCGGGGGCGGCACCGCTCGCGAGCCAGGTGAGGAGCGTGACGAGGGCGATCGCGAGGACGATGGGGACAAAGATACCGGAGATGCGGTCGGCGAGGCGGGCGATGGGGGCACGGCTCGAGCCGGCCTCCTCCATCAGGCGGAGGATGCCGGCAAGGGTGCTGTCTTCGCCGAGGCGGGTGACGCGGACGCGGAGCTGGCCGTGGGTGTTCATGGTGCCGCCGATGACGGTATCGCCGGGAAGCTTGTCGACGGGCAGGCTTTCGCCGGTGATGGCGGATTCGTCGACGCCACTGTCGCCGGAGACAACGATGCCGTCGGCGGGGATGGCTGAGCCGGGGCGGACCTGGACGATATCGCCGGGAGTGAGGGCTGCGATGGGGATTTCGTCGCAGGTGCTGCCGCTGTCGCCGTCCGGGCGCTCGCGGAGGGCGGTGCGCGGGGTCAGGTCGAGGAGCTTTTGCATCGCCTGGCCGGTGCCGGCTTTCGAGCGGGCTTCGAGCCATTTGCCGAGAGTGATCAGGGTGAGGATCATGGCGGAGCTTTCGAAGTAGAGCTGGTGGCGGATCTGGCCTGCGGTGACGAGGTCGCCTGCGCCGAGTGCGTGGCTGGCCTGAAAGAGGAGGACGATGCCGTAGAGGAGGGCGGCGGTGGAACCGATCGCGATCAGGGAGTCCATGTTGGGGCCGCGGTGCCAGAGGGCGCGGTAGCCGTTTTTGAAGTAGCTGCGATTGAGGTAGAGGACAGGGAGGGCAAGGAGGAACTGGGCCAGGGCGTAGCTGACGGTGTTGGCGGGGCCGTCGAGGACGGCGGGAAGGGGGAGGCCGAGCATCGGACCCATCGCGAGGCAGGCCAGCGGCAGCATGAAGATGAGGGAGAGGAAGAAGCGGCGCTTGAGGGCGGCGGCGGCTTCACGGACAGCGCTGAGCGGATCCTTGGGTTTCGTCTGTGGGATTTGTGCCGACGACGTGGTGTTTTCTGTGGGAGTGCGCAGCGTGCCTGTGTAGCCGGCGTCTTCAACTGCGGCGATGACCGCTTCTGGTGCTGCGCTGCCACTGACAAGCATGCGCCCTGTCAGAAGGTTGACGCTGACCTCTTCGACGCCTTCGAGGCTGCGAACCGCGCGGTCGACGCGCGCCTGACAGGCAGAACAGGTCATGCCACCGACGTCATAATGATTCTGTGTTTGAGCGTTCAAAAGCTCTGCCTCCTTTGTAGATTATGAGAGTGAATCGACTGCTGAGATTTGAGGAGAATCGATTCGATAGCATTCGTTAGTCGCGGCTAACATTATAGCTCAGCAATTGAAGTGGATCTGGTGTCTGAAGCTAAACCTGTATCACCAGATGTTTGAAGTGGATCAGGTGCCACCAGATATCAAATGAGTTTATAAACTTTGAGCTATTGCCTCTATTCAGGATCGCAGACGTTCTTACTGCCTTTTCACAACTGATCGGCGATGTATTCGGAAATGCCAAAATGCAGAAACAAATGAAGAGAAAGAACTGGATTGAGTCGACTGTCCATAGAGAGAGCCATCTGGAAGTGATATATCTGCCTATAATCCCGCTCGTGATATAGCGAGGTCAGCTGTCAAACACCTGAAAGCATTCTTACATCTATGTGACAGCTGCTTAGGCTACTTTCTTTTGTGCTCGAAACATCGCGATAATCTCACAATGGATACGCATACGCTACTAGAAGGCAAAAAGCTGAACTATCAGAGCCACAAGAACGGATCAACGTACGTCTACGAGGTCCTGGAGCGTTACTGGGACAAGGAGAAGAAGCAGGCTCGGACGAAACAGGTCTATCTGGGCAAGCTGGATCCTGAGACAGGTGCATTTGTTCCCTCCAAACGTTTTGGTGAAGACAAACTCGCTGCGATGGATTCTGCTGTGACTGTGAAGACGCATGTCAGCGGACCGGCCATGCTCCTGAATCAGATTGAAAAAGAGCTGGGCTTATCTTCCACCCTCAGGAAGGCAGCACCTGAGATCTGGAAGGAGATGCTGGCTCTGGCCTGGTATGTCCTGCTGACCGGGCGTCCACTGTCGGATGCGGACGTGTGGCTTGAGAACCATGAGTCGCCAACGGACCGGGTGCTCAGCAGCCAGCGTATCAGCGAGCTCCTGGCTCTTATTACCGAGGATGTACGCCAGACCTTCTTCAAGCTCTGGGGCAGGAAGCTGGCAGAGGGGGACCATCTCTGCTATGACATCACATCCGTCTCCTCCTATGCCAAACAGAATGAGTATGTCCGTTATGGATATAACCGTGACCGTGAAGCGCTGCCTCAGATCAATCTGGCCATGGTCTACGGACAGAAGAGCTTCCTTCCGGTGACCTGCCGTGAACTGCCAGGTTCGATTACAGACGTAAAGACACTGGCCAATCTGCTCCACCAGTTTCAGAAGCTGGACTTTGCCCGACTGCATGTTGTGATGGATAAGGGCTTTTACAGTCAGCAGAACATCGACGAGCTCTGTGCCCATCGTCACCACTTCAGCATTGCCGTCCCCAGCCATCTGCGCTTTGTGCGGGATTACATTGATGCGTATCGAGATGAGATTGACTGTCCGGATGGACTAAGGATGCTGGATGGGGAAGCCATCTATCTCAAGACCTTCCTTCATCCCTGGGGAGAATTCTGCCGCCGCTGTTACCAGCATGTCTACTTCAACCCACAACACATGACCGACGACCGTGTCGCCTTCGATCTTCACATCCTGCAGCTGGAACGTGAGTTACTGGAGGAGCAGCTTGTAGAGAGTCACCAGGAGCAGTACCGGCAGTTCTTCCATGTCAGGGAGACAGCAAAACAGGGGC
>JASGUW010000074.1 GCA_030055235.1 Bacillota bacterium | reverse complement strand
AAAATCTGTCCAGAGCGGAAATTTTGCTCACTTCGAGAGGTTTTCTGTGCAATTTTTACGCTCTGGACAGCCGAAGCCCGGCAATGAGTCTCAAAATCTGTCCAGAGCGGAAATTTTGCTCACTTCGAGAGGTTTTCTGTGCAGTTTTTACGCTCTGGACAGATCAGCTGGACAGAGTGGAAACGTTCCTCGAACTACATCAACAGGATATCGGACACTTCTCTATTTCCATTCACCATCTGTTCACCACAAAGCAGAAGCAGACACAAGGTACCCTCCTGAGCTGTCGGAAAATTGCCGAAAGATTACCGAGAGATCGCTCTGCCCGAGCCGCCCAGACGCCCAGCCGCTCAGTCGCCCTGCTGCCCCGCCGCCCAGTCGCCCGAGCCACCCAGCCGCCCAGACGCCCCGCCCTGCCGCCGCCCGGAAATCACAGCAAAACCGTAAAAACCGGAACAAATGAATTGGACGGAGCACCAGCGGCTAACTATAATGATTTAGGTTCGTAGCACGCCATCCGAAGTGCGTGCGCGGACGGTGCCCGACCCCCCTGGCTCCACAGCAACGGAGTGCAGAAGCCGGGCCGGGAAAGGAGCATTACCCATGTACGACCCACGGTCGTCCAACGCCACCGAATTCATCAACCACCAGGAGATCCTGGACAGCCTCGAATGGGCCCGCGCCAACGCCTCGAACCGCGCCGAAATCCGCCGCGTCCTCGACACGGCAAAGGAAATGAAAGGCCTCGGCCACCGCGACGCCGCTCTCCTCCTCCTGATGAACGAGCCCGACCTCATCGCTGAGATGAACGCCCTCGCCCGCTCCATCAAGGAACGCTTCTACGGCCGCCGCATTGTTATGTTCGCCCCCCTCTACCTCTCGAACTACTGCATCAACGGCTGCCTCTACTGCCCCTATCACGCGCAGAACGAGAGCATCCCGCGCAAGCAGCTGACTCAGGACGAAATCCGCCGCGAAGTCATCGCCCTGCAGGACATGGGGCACAAACGCCTGGCTCTGGAAGCCGGCGAGGACCCGGTGCGCAACACTCTCGACTACTACCTCGAATCGATCCGCACCATCTATTCGATCCACCACGCCAACGGCGCCATCCGCCGTGTCAACATCAACGTCGCGGCCACCACGGTCGACGACTACCGGAAGCTCAAGGAAGCCGGCATCGGCACCTACATCCTCTTCCAGGAGACCTACGACCGCGAGCGCTACGAAGAGCTGCATGTCTTCGGCCCGAAAGCAGACTATGACTGGCACACGGAGGCCATGGACCGCGCCATGCAGGGCGGCATCGATGATGTTGGCCTCGGCGTCCTCTTCGGCCTCGACCACTACGACTACGAGCTCGTCGGCCTGCTGATGCATGCTGAACACCTCGAGGCCACCTATGGCGTCGGACCCCACACCATCTCTGTCCCGCGCATCTGCCCCGCCGACGACATCGATGTCGCCGACTTCAAAAACGCTGTCCCCGACGAGCTCTTCCTGCACCTCATCGCCACCATCCGCATCGCCGTCCCCTACACCGGCATGATCATCTCCACGCGCGAATCCGTCCGCGTCCGCGAGCAGGCCCTCGGCCTCGGCATCTCCCAGGTCAGCGGCGGCTCACGCACCACCGTCGGCGGCTACGACCACCCGGAGACAAATGAAGGCGACACCGCCCAGTTCGACCTCTCCGACACCCGCAGCCTGGACGACGTTGTCCACTGGCTCCTTGGCCTGGGCTACATCCCCTCCTTCTGCACGGCCTGTTATCGCGAAGGGCGCACCGGCGACCGCTTCATGACGCTGCTGAAGAACGGCCAGATCGTCAACATCTGCCAGCCCAACGCCCTGATGACACTGCAGGAATATCTGGAGGATTATGCGAAACCCGCAACCCGCGCCCGTGGGCTCGAAGTCATCGAAGCCGAGCTTGGGCGCATCACGAACGAGCGCGTCCGTGAGAAGACGCGCGCCTGGCTTGCCGAGATCCGCTCCGGCGGCCGCGACTTCCTCTTCTAGATACTGACCATGGGGCTCACGGCAACACCGCAGGCGGACCGTCTCTGGATCGGCGTTTTCGGGCGCCGCAACAGCGGCAAGTCCACCCTCATCAACGCCCTCGCCGGCTCGGAGATCGCCCTGGTCTCCCCCGAGCCCGGCACCACCACCGACCCTGTCACCAAATCCATCGAGCTCCACGGCATCGGCCCCGCCGTCCTGGTAGATACGGCAGGCTTTGACGACACGGGCGATCTCGGCCTGGCCCGCGTCGCCCGCAGCCGCCGGGCGCTGGAGCGCATCGACCTGGCCATCCTCCTGCTGCGCCCGGAAGAGGCGGAGACGGACTTCGCCCCCGAACTTGACTGGATCCGCCACTTCGCAGAACAGAAGGCCGACTGGCTCCTGGTCACGAACGGGACGGCAGCCGACGACGGACGTATAGCACAACTTTTGCAGAAAGCCCAATCCGCCGAACTGCCGCAGCCGACCGCCGTACTGACGGTTGATGCCGCGACAAAGACAGGCATTGACCGCCTCCATGCCGCCCTGGTCTCAAGCGCTGCCCTGCGCCGCGAGCGGGCGCGCCAGTCCAGCGAGCCCACCAGCATCACCGGCGAACTCTGCACTGCCGGCGACCTGGTCCTGCTGGTCATGCCCCAGGACATCCAGGCCCCGGCCGGCCGCCTGATTCTGCCGCAGGTACAGACCCTGCGCGAACTGCTCGACAAAAGCTGCCGGGTGGTCGCCGTCACCGCCCATGAGTACCCGGCGGTCCTGGACGAACTGCGCCGCGTCCCCGACCTCATCATCACCGATTCCCAGGTCTTCCCCCTGGTCGAGCGGCATGCGCCCGCAGCCAGCCGCCTGACCTCCTTCTCCATCCTGATGGCCGCCTGGCGCGGCGATGCGGCTGTCTTCCGCAGCGGCGCCGACCGGCTTGCCACGCTGACGGAACAAAGTCGCCTCCTCATCGCCGAATCCTGCGCCCATGTCCCGCAGAGCGAAGACATCGGGCGTGTCCAGCTGCCGCGCCTGCTGCGGCGGCGCTTTGGAGAAGGGCTCACGATCGACTTCGCCTCCGGGGCGGACCTGCCCGCGGACCTGTCCGCCTATGACCTCATCATTCACTGCGGTGCCTGCATGTTCAACCGCGCCCATGTGCTGGCGCGCCTCGGCCGTTTCGCACAGGCCGGCGTGCCGGTAACCAACTATGGCATGACGCTGGCCTGGCTCGGCGGCATTCTGGATCGTGTGGACATTCCGGGCCTGGCCCGGACAGGAGAGGAGCACAGAAAATGACTGGCAGCTTTGACTGGACCAAGGCCATCTCCAGGCGCGGCACGGACGCCGGGAAATGGCGGCAGCTGGAGGCGGAATATCCGGATGCCACGGATCTCTACCCCTTCAGTGTCGCCGACAACGACATGGACGTACTTCCCGAAATCCGGGAGGCGCTGGTCGAATACAGCCGGACGCAGGTCTTTGGCTACTCAGGCATACCGGACAGCTTCTACGCTGCCCTGGCCGACTGGCTCCAGACACGCCATCAATGGGCGATCGAATCCGATTGGGTGCTCACCAGCACAGGCGTGGTGACGGCGCTTTTCAATTCGATCCTGGCTCTCACGGCACCCGGGGAAGCCATCATCGTGATGGAGCCGGTCTACCCGCCCTTCATGGGCTCCGTGGAGCGGACCGGCCGCAGCCTCCTGAACTGTCCGCTCCTGCGCCAGGGACTTGACTACAAAATCGACTTTGACCTCTTTGAGCAGCAGGCCGCCGACCCCGCGACACGCATGCTGCTGCTCTGCTCGCCGCACAACCCCGTTGGCCGTGTCTGGACCCGGGACGAACTCGAGCGCATGGATGCCATCTGCCGGCAGCATGACGTGATCGTGCTCTCGGATGAGATCCATGCCGACCTCATCCTGCCCGGCTACGAGCACATCACCTGGGGCCGCCTGGGTGAAGCTGCCGCCCGCAACGCCGTCATCTGCGTGGCGCCGTCAAAGACCTTCAACGTCGCCGGTTTCCACACCGCCGCCGTCATCATCCCCGATCCCGAGCTGCGCCGCCGTTACACGGACTGGACCAAATCCATCGGGACGGCGGGGGCGAACCGCTATGGCCTGGTGGCGGCCGAGACCGCCTGGCGCCACGGTGCCGTCTGGCTCGACGAATTCCTCGAGCTGATTGCCTCGAATCACGCCCTGGTTAAGGACTGGTTTGCCGCCAATCTGCCGGATGTCGTCGTCTTCCCTCTGGAGGGTACCTACCTGCAGTGGCTCGACTTCACTCCGGTGCTGGGCAGGCTGGGGCTCGAGCCGGACGGGCTCGACACCTGGCTGCGTGAAGAGGCTGCCTTCTATATGTCGGACGGCCAGGCCTTCGGCAGCGGCGGCAGCGGCTGCATGCGCCTCAACATCGGCTGCCCGCAGCACATCCTGCTGGCAGCGCTCGAGCGGCTCGGCGAGACCGCCCGGAACGCATGAGGCAGGCGAAGCTCGAACTCGACCGTCTGGCTCTGGAGCGGGCCGCGGCCACGGCCGCGGAGGTCCGCCGCCTGCGCCGGCATTTCCACGAGCGCCCGGAGACCGCCGGCCAGGAGGTCGAGACCGGCCGTTTTCTTGACGACTACAGCCAGGACCTGGGTGCCAGAATCGAGCGGCTGCCCGGCACCGGCCTGATTGCGAGTTTTATCAACGCAAAGCCCGGTCCCACGATCGCCCTCCGCGCCGACATCGACGCCCTCCAGGTGACGGAAAGTCCTGACAACCTGGCCGGCCCGCGCTCTTGTCATTCGCTTAAGCAGGGTCTCAGCCACGCCTGCGGGCATGACGCCCACATGGCCATCGCCCTTGGTGTCGCCCGCTGCCTTCGTGAACTCCGTGGGCACTGGTGCGGGACCTTCCTGCTGCTCTTCGAAGAGGGCGAAGAAACCGGGACGGGCATCGATCCCATGCTGGCCGCCCTTACCGGCCGACCGATTGGCGCCATCCTGGGCAACCATGTCTACTGGGCGCTGCCGACGGGCGTTATCTCCGCGACGGCGGGCCCGGTCATGGCCGGCCAGGTAAGACTCGAATTTCGCGTCATCGGCAGCGGCGGCCATGGCTCACGGCCGGATCTGGCCATCAACCCGATCTTTGCGGCGGCGGCAGTGCTGCAGGGCATCGCCACGGCCTGGCCCAACCGCCTCGACATCACCCGCCCCGTCACCCTGGGTCTGACCAAAATCCAGGGCGGCACGACACTCAATGTCATCCCTGATGAGGTCACCATCGGCGGCACCCTGCGCTTCTTCGACGCGGAGGCCGGCCGGGCCGCCTTCGAGGTGCTGCAGAAGGTCGCCCTGCAGACCGCCGCCGCTCACGGCTGCCGTGTCGATTTTGGTGGCGAGCCTGTGTTCCATAATCCGCTGGTGAACGACGCCGCCCTCGCAGCGCGGGCCGAAGAGATCGCCGGGCGCCTGTATCCGGGAATGAGTCAACCCGGCTCCATCTGGTACGCTTCGGAGTCCTTCGCTGCCTATGCCGACATCGCACCTTCACTCTTCAGCTTCATC
This sequence comes from Bacillota bacterium, assembly GCA_030055235.1. Taxonomy (GTDB): domain Bacteria; phylum Bacillota; class Clostridia; order Saccharofermentanales; family Fastidiosipilaceae; genus JAEZYR01. The sequence goes on along the minus strand of JASGUW010000074.1, from coordinate 5,089 downwards.
GGTATCACGAACCCCGCCGTCGGCTCCGGCGCCGTGCACCATTCCCGCGACTTCGACATCGACGAGGCCGTCCTGGAACCCGCCGTCGCCTACACAACCCGACTGCTGCTCGACCTCCTGCAGGAGGCTTGAGCGCCGGCTCAGCTGCCCGGCTTTGCCGTCTCCCTGCAGCAGCAAGTGAGCGGATCGGGCACGTTTTCGCGTTTTGTGCACCAACTCCATGCGAAAACGTAACCCGGGGGTGGCTTAAGCCGTGCCAGCGACTACCAGATTCTGAAATACACCGCAGCATAAAGGATTGTCGATTATAGGGGGCTGAAATCCTTCAGCACCCCCGGAAAACAGCAAACTGCATCGTATTCCCCGTACATCTGAAGCATTCACCATAGCGTAAATACTGTGATATCATATTTTCCAAATTAGTTAGCCATGGCTAACCACTGACGCATTAATCTGTCTATCCCGAAGAAGACTGTCAGCGGAGGAACAATTGAATCACTATTTTAAAAGGCAGAGACTGGGGCTCGCGGGAGTCTGCCTGTTCATCGTCATAAAAGTACTTTCTCTCAACCGTGTCAGCATCCTGAAGGGTGAACTTATTGATGCCGCCATCGGACAGACAGACCTGAAGCCAGGCGATGTGCTCATCCTCTTTGCCATCTTTCTGTTCGCCTACCTTGGCAGCAGCTACCTGCTCGCTGTCATCCGCTTCTCGGTTAGGATGAATATCATGAGAGATCTGAAGGATGACTTTCTGGCTTCCGCCCTGCTGCGCGACAGGGCCGCCATCCGCCGACTGGACATCTCTCAAACCATCAGCAGCTATACGGCTGAAATGAAGCTCATCGACTTCGTTTTTCTGCGCATGGGTGCCAACCTGATCGAATTCATCGTCGGCATCCTCCTCACCCTGATTGCCATTGCCCTGATCGACTGGCGCATGGCTCTGCTTTCGCTTGCCGTCTACACCCTGCCCGTCTTCCTTACCAGGACACAGCAGAACAGACTGACAGAAGCCCAGAAGCAATTCCAGGCGGAAAACGACCGTCATACGGACAGTTTTCTCCAGAAGCTCCGGGGCATGGAGGCGATCAAGAACTATCATATAGAGGAAAAGATTCAAAGTCTTTTTAGCACATCGCTGAACAGCCTGGTCCGGGAAGACATCCGACGGGCCAAAACCCGTGCGAATACCAACGGCCTGAATTCGATCCTGATGCATGTCTCTCAGGCCATCATTGCCGGCATCTCTGCCTTTCTCGTCTTCAGGGGCGACATCAGCGCCGGCAGCTTTGTCAGCATTTTCGCCCTCAGTTCTACTATCAGTTCGCAGATTTACTGGCTGGCCCAGAGTGTAGAGGCTGTTCTGTCGGCCCGGCCGGCCATCAGTTCCGTACTGGATTTCATAGGCATCTCCCAAAAACAGTCTGCGCCGTCACCCACTGGACGCCCTCTGGATCCTGCAGTTCTCCTGCAGGCCGAAGACATCTGCCTGAGCTTTGGCGAACAGCAGATACTGGACGGTCTTCATCTAAGACTCGGGAAAGCTGAGAAAGTTCTTATTCTTGGTGTCAGCGGCAGCGGCAAAAGCAGCCTGATGTCTCTGCTCATGGGCTTCCTGCTGCCGGATCGGGGGCAGATTCTGCTGGCAGAAGAGCGTTCCCGTCTGATCTCCATGGTGGAGCAGGAGCCTTACATTTTCAGCGGTACGCTGGAAGAGAATCTATTATGCGAAGACTTAAACAGGTATTCCGAACGAACCGAACTGCTGCGGCAGCTGGGCCTTGACGCCCTGCACAAAAGCGCTCAGCCAATAGCCGAGCGCGGCAGAAATCTCTCCGGTGGCGAGTGTAAGCGGCTGGCTCTGGCACGTGGCTTTCTCAGCGCCAGTGAAATCCTTATTCTGGACGAGCCGCTGGCCAATGTGGATGCCGAAAACATCGAGCGTATCGAGGATCTCATTCTGGGAATCGAGGATCGCAGCCTGATCCTGATCAGTCACCAGGTCTCAGAGCGCCTCTACGCTGGTATGGAGCGGGTCTATGAACTCGTAGACGGCCGGCTGAACTGCCTGAAGGCAGACGGGTCCGGACGCTGTCAAAACAGTGTGTGGTCAGAAAGCCCCACACAAGCGCAAAGCGATGGGCTCTCCACCCGCAGGAGCGTGACAGCATGACCACAAAGAACCGACACTTGAGCTTTGCCTCCCTTCTGCTGGGGCAGAAGCGGCTCTTCCTGACAGCCCTCGTCCTGATTTTGCTTTCTGAGACAGCCATCCATCGCTTTCAGTTTGTCAAGGGCAGCCTGGTGGAACTGGCAGTCTCCGGCAGCACCCATGGCCTGGGAACGGAGCTGGCCCGATATCTGGGCCTGATCCTGCTCATCCCCGTCTCCTTCTATCTCTACACAAGGGTTTTCCTCCGCTTCAGCGCCTTCTGCCTGCAGAGCATCAGACAGACCATCTTCGACAGCATGGTCCGGCGACCCTACGCCGAGTTCATCAAACATAGTGAGGGACGCTATCTCAATGCCTATACCAGTCAGATCCAAAGCCTGGAAGAAACGTTTTTCCAAAGCGTCTACGGTTTTCTGCAGATCGTGGCTACCAGCATACCGGGCCTCTTCCTGATCTACTCCATCCATCCTCCCCTGCTCATCGTCAGCCTGCCCGGCGTGCTCCTCGCCGTCTTCCTGCCAGAGCTTCTGAACAGGAGAATTGCCAGGCTGGAGAAGAAATCCATCGCGGAGTCCGAGACGAATCTCTCCCTCTTCCATGAGATCCTGAACGGTCTGGAAACCATCGTCCACTTCGCCCGCGAACGTTCCTTCATCCGGCATTTTCGTCAGAGCACAGCCCTGTACACCGAGACGCGAAAAAAATGGGGACATACCATGTCCGGCGGCTTTCATCTGTCGCAGCTGGTTCTCAATGTTTACAGTGTGGTCGCTCTCCTGATCGTGGCGGCGGTCGTGTTTGACGGACATCTCAGCATCGCTGACTATATTGCGGCACTCGGCATACTCTTCAACTTCACCGACAATCTGCCCTATACCAGCAATTATTTGCAAAGCTTCAAGGCCGCCCGTGAAAGCCTCAATTACATCAACGAGACAATCGCCTGGGAAGATGCGTCCGTCTCAGCCGATGCCGTTACACTGGACCTGGTGGAGGACATTGTTTTTGACCGTATTTCCTTCACCTATGCCGACAGCGACAGAGCTGTCCTGGATAATTTTTCCCTGTGTATCAGTGAGCGGGGTATCACGCAGATTCAGGGTGAAAGCGGCCGCGGGAAATCCACCCTCCTCAGCCTTCTCTGTGCCTACTACCCTGTGGACAAGGGAGACATCTACCTTTCAGGCCTGCCTCTTAAGCAAGTGGCAAACCTCGGCGATCTGGTCACCATCATGCGGCAGGACAGCATTTTCTTTGACGGCAGTCTGGCCGAAAATCTCAGCATGTACCGTCCCGTTGCTGATTCCGAGCTGATTCATGGGCTTCGCCGCCTGGGCCTGGGTCACCTGGCCAAGCCGGAAATCCTGCATGCGCCGATCGGGCGCTACTCGGGCGGCGAATCCAGACGTCTCATGGTCCTGCGCGCATTGCTGCGAGGATCTGAGATCATCATCCTGGATGAACCCCTGGCAAACCTGGATCCTGAGTCTATCCGACAGCTGGAAAAGGTGTTAAGCGAAGAGAAGGAACGCTTCCTGATCCTGATTACGCATCAGGCGGTCAACATACCAACCCGGCTCAGCCTGTCCCTCTAAGGGCATCCGCCCGCCACACGACAGAAAGCGCCCGCCCAGGGCGCTTTTTCGCGCCTTTTGTCAGATCTTTCAGTACGCAAATCCTGGCATTCTGAATCCTGCTACAGGCAGCAACGTGATAAACTAAAATCCTGATAACAAGAATAGCTTGTTATTAGAAGCCGGACCGCCATGACATCAGCTGCCAAAGGAGGATAGACGCTCATGGGTCAAGCGATGGAATCCGGCGAGTCAGGCCGCTCGCCCGTGTATCTGTTGACGGCATCACCGGACACAGCATGGCCTCAACTGCAAAAACTGGAGCAGTGTGTGGAACTGCCCGCCGGCCTGGCAGACGAAAAATGTTGTGTCATTGAGCTGGGGGAATGGGTGGGATCCGGATGCTACGAACCCGGCGACCGCCTGATCCTGGCAACAAGCGAAGACTTCGGCGGTAACGGAGACTACCTGCTGCGCTATCTGGACGAGATCTGGCTAACGCGGCTCGACGACGCTGAATTCTGCTACCTGCTTTATACCCACGACGGCAGCGCCCTGGCAGTCCCCAAACCTGACAGTGTAGCCCCGGAACTGCGCCGTGCGGCAAGCTTCGATCCCGCCTTTCGCCTTTTTGGCAAGGTCATCGGCGGCTTCGCAGCAGCCGGCGGCTGACTGATTTCGTCACCTTCACGCGGCAAATCGTCTCCGCATAAAATGAACAGGATGAACTCTTAAACACGAGATATGACATAGATCTGGCATGGATTCTTCCCACAGCCAGGGAAACACTTCAAAGTCTTTAAAGCTCAGCGAAAGATATAGATTAATTGCTTCTGCCGTACACTTCGTATCTTCCCATCGCTGCTGTCTTCACCTGCAGGAAGGAACAGCCATCCCGAACGACTCTTTCCCTGGCCTTCCCAAAGAGTGTTCCTGTATGTGGTTCTCTCGCACTTCAGGAATACCAAACCGGCCCGAAAGAGTCTCCGGTATAAGGCGCGAAACACATTGTTTTTCGAGTTTGATCCAAAACTTCCCTGATTTTCATAAGCTCTCTTCTACATCAGCCTTTCGGTATCTTTGAAAGGAATGTGACCCTGCCCCACTGCCATTCCAGATCCAGTCAAAGCAAAAAGGTCCTTCCGTCGCCAGCTTGTTTGAGAGTACCTGGTACCGAATTGCCCCGCGGGCCAGGCAATATCAAAACATTTGCTCAGGGGGTGGACAAAAACTGCGCTGGTGCCCCGAAAACGGGGCAGGAACGAAAAAGTTGGCCACACCCTTTAGATTCAACTGGCGGTGCAGCACCACCGCTTTCTATTTTTATTCTTTGATCACA
>JASGUW010000073.1 GCA_030055235.1 Bacillota bacterium | reverse complement strand
GATTTCAACAGGGGTGTGTTAAGATGCTTATGACACTTACGGAGTGGATTTTTGCCGCAGCAACTGTCTTGTTTGCCGCTTTACTGGCAGCGCTGGTTTTTCATGGACGCAGGCTGAAGAAACTGGATCCGTTTAGTGGACGGGGAACTCTGCAGGAAGGGCTGGGTCCCAAGGAATGGGAGCACCAGATGATTGAGCTTGCGCGGGATCACTGCTCTGTAAAATGGAAGAGCACCAGGTCCATAGTGGGAAAGTACAACCAGATAGCATACAGGAAAATAAACAAGATACGCAGCATAATTTCCGGCGCCCCGTCCGACGTGATTGCCCTCATACCGTCCGCCCGGTGGCTCTTTGACAATTTCCAGATGATGTACCGCGAGATCAAGAAAATTATGACAACAGGCACAAATTACCTGTCCCTTCCGCATCTTAAATCCTCCGAGTATCGGGGATATCCCAGGATATATATAATTGCCAGGAAAATGGTCGAAATATCAGGAGGCTATCTCCATGAAGAGAACATCGCCCTGATGATCGATGCCTACCAGAGTATCTGCCCCTTAACCGAAAGGGAACTCACAGTGCTGCCCGAGATGCTGGGGTTCTGTCTGATGGAGCGCATTATCGATGTGTCCAGCGAAATAATCCATGTCATCCGGGTTAAGGTCAGGGCAGAAAGATTTGTCAGGGAGCGGCTCGTCGATAAAGAGGGATATCTCGAAATTACACCGCTATTGGTCAAACTCGACAATGCGGACGCCGATATCTCCTTCCATTCCCATGTCATCTACCTTTTGAAAAACAGAGCTGTGGATGACGCCGCCATAGCTCGGTACGTAGCATACCACTTTAACACCGAAGGCGAGAAAATCAACGCTGCCGCTGTTTTCAAGGATGAAGGCCGTAAAGCGTCCATGCTTGAATCCTGTGTCCGGACCCTCATCACCAGCCTGAGGGAGCTTAACAGCATCAACGAGGAGGAATTGATTGAAAAGCTTTCCCTGGTCGAGCGCATCCTGGCCAAAGACCCTGACGGCATATATCCTCACATGGATAGCGGCAGCAGAGGGCAATACAGGATGATGGCCGAGAAACTGGCAATAAGGTGCCGCGTGAACGAGGTGGATGTGGCTGAGGCGTGCGTGGACCTTGCCATAGAAGGACGGGACGATGTATTCTGTTCCCGCCATGTGGGAGCTTATCTTTTGGGCAGGGGATATCCGTTTCTGAAAGCCAAGATTCTGAACAGGCCCCTTCCGGAACAAGTCCGGGACACCAAACGGTCCAGGGGCATCATGTATTTTTCTCTGAACGCCCTTATCCTTGCCGCGCTGGTTTTCCTGATCCCTTATGCCCTCTGGCTCGCAGGCTATGGCCACGAGCCATACAAGAGCGTGCTTTTGATCCTCGCGTCGCTGCCGATAGCGATCCATGCGTCAAAAGTCACGGCCGATGCCATAATTACCAGGCTGATACCGCCTCAGCATCTGCCCCTCATGGACTATTCGGAGGAAATCCCCGACAGCGCCAGGACCTTCCTCGTCATGCCTGTAATAATATCCACAAAAGAACAAGGGCTTGAATATGTGGAAAGGCTGCACAAACATTATCTCGCCAACCGGCAGCCCAACCTGTACTTCGCGCTTTTGGCCGATTATGCCGACGCGCAGGGGAAGGAGATGCCGTCGGATAAGGAAATAAGGGACACGCTGGTCTCACGCATTGAACAGCTCAACAGGAGATACCCATCGGCGCACCGGAAATTTTCGCTTTTTATCCGGGAACGCAAGTGGAACCAGTCCGAGGGTTGCTATATGTGCTGGGAGAGAAAGAGGGGCAAGCTGGAAGAGTTCAATGCCCTGCTCAACGGGGTGGACGCCGGGAATACCAGCTTCACCACGCTGCTGTGTGACATGGAAATCCTCGGCTCCATCAGGTATGTCATAACCCTGGACGCAGATTCAGACCTCGTTATTGACAACGCCTCAAAGCTCGTAGGCATGATAGACCATCCGCTCAACCGGGCCCTCGTGGATCCTGACAAAAAGAGGGTTAAGGAAGGTTACGCCATCATCCAGCCCCTTGTCAGGAACCATGTATACGAAAAGAATTCCGCCTTGTTCCTGAAGATATACGGGGGCAGGACCGGCTCGCCCAATTACTCTGTGGTGGTTTCGGACATCTACCAGGACCTTTTCAGGGAAGGCTCATTTGTCGGTAAAGGCATTTATGATGTCCGGGCATTCCACCAGCTGCTCTATAAAAAGATACCGGAGAACTGTGTGCTCAGCCATGACCTGCTTGAGAGCTGCTATGCGAGAACAGCCTTTGCGAGCGGCGCTGACATAGTGGAGAGCTTCCCGGGAAGCTATATGTCCTACGCAAAACGGGAACACCGCTGGATAAGGGGTGACTGGCAGCTCATGCCCTGGTTGCTAAGAAAAGAGCTGAGCTTCCTTTCCAGGTGGAAAATCAGTTACAACATGATAGTAAGCCTGCTGCCGGCAAGCAAGTTCCTGTTCATCATCCTGACGATCGCGCTTGTACCCGGAGCATACTGGCTGTGGATCCCGGTTGTCCTTTTCACCAGTATCTTCGACCTGCTGCTCCTGATCCTGGGAGTAATAATCCACAAGATAAGAAG
>JASGUW010000072.1 GCA_030055235.1 Bacillota bacterium | reverse complement strand
GTCAGGAAAAGGTGACACAACTCCAAAAGTTGGCAAATCTGCCCTCGGTTTTGTCAAAAAAGCGAGTTGTGTCAGAAAAGAGTGACACAACTCGAAAAGTTGACGCACCAAGCGAACCAGAGGTGCTGCAATCTCTCAGGCTACCTCTTAATTCAAGCATCAAACGCTTTGACCAGCCGTGGGAGAAAGTAGAGCTTGCCTTTTTCATTAGCCCCACAGTAAGCGTTGCCCGTCCGACTGCTTCTTATCGATTCGTTTGCCGCCGCTTTGTGAGAATGAAGAGAAAGCGGCGGTGCAGATCGCCAGTTGGAGGCAAAGGAAGTGGACAATTTTTTCGATATTGCCCGGTTCGCGGGGCAATACCGCGATTTTTGTCCACTCCCTGGTCAAAAACTTCGATATTGCCCGATTCTGAGGGCAATACCGTCATTTTTGTCCACTCTCTGGTCAAAAACTTCGATATTGCCCGGTTCGCGGGGCAATACCGCGATTTTTGTCCGCTCCCTGGTCAAAAACTTCGATATTGCCCGGTTCGCGGGGCAATAACGACTTTTTTGTACACTTCCTGTGCAAATTTTCCGATATTGCCCGGTTCGCGGGGCAATACCGGCTTTTTTGTACACTCCTTGAGCAGATTCTTCGACATTGCCCGACCCAGAGGGCAATGTCTTCTTCCGTGTGTATCCCCATGTTTCTCATCCGCTACCCGCCGCCCGCCGCCCGTCACCGCCGCCCGCCGCCCGTCACCGCCGCCCGCCACCCGCCGTCCGTCGCCCGTTACCATGACGCCCGCTCCCGATTCGTGTTATATATAGCGTTCAGAAGAGACAGCACGAAAATCGGCAGCGCCCGTTCCGGCCACCACGCACAAAAGCAAGCACACCCGCACACCCGCACACCAGCACGCAAACAGAGCCCGGAACACCCGGCGGACAGTAAAAGGGCAGAAAGCAGAAAAAGCGAATGAGAAGCACGACAGGACCCGGCAGTACGACAGGACCCGGCAGTACGACAGGAAACGGCAGCGACAAACTGCGATCCACACCGCCCGATTATTTTGCGGAGGCGGTCTTCAATGATCGCGTCATGCGCACCCGACTCTCGCATGCCACCTATCAGTCCCTGACGGAGACCATTGAGAGCGGCGAAGCGATCGACTCCCGGATCGCCGATGAAGTAGCCGCCGTCATGAAGCAGTGGGCGATCGAGCAGGGCGCCACCCACTACACCCACTGGTTCATGCCGCTGACGAACACGACGGCCGAGAAGCACGACAGCTTCCTCGAAGTCGCCGGCGACGGCGCCGTCATCATGGAGTTTTCCGGCCGCGCGCTGACGATGGGCGAGCCCGACGCCTCGAGCTTCCCCTCCGGCGGCCTGCGCGAAACCGCCCGCGCCCGCGGCTATACCGCCTGGGACTGCACCTCGCCCGCCTTTGTCAAAGAGCGCACGCTCTACATCCCGACCGCCTTCTTCTCCTACGGCGGCGAGATCCTCGACCTCAAGGCCCCGCTGCTGCGCTCGATCGAAGCCCTCAGCGCCGCCGGCATCCGTGTCCTGCGCGCTTTCGGCAACACGACAGCCCGCCGCATCATCCCGACCCTTGGCCCCGAACAGGAGTACTTCCTGATCGACCGCGAATACTACGAACGCCGCCCCGACCTGATGCTGACGGGCCGCACCCTCTTCGGCGCCCCCAGCCCCAAGACCCAGGAGCTCGACGACCACTACTACGGCATCATCAAGCCGCGCATTGCCGCCTTCATGCATGACCTCGACGAAACCCTCTGGCGCCTCGGCGTCTCGGCGAAGACGAAGCACAATGAGGTCGCGCCCTCCCAGCACGAGCTCGCCGTCATCTTCAACCGCGCCAGCGAAGCCGCCGACAACAACATGCTGGTCATGGAGATGCTGCAGAAGGTGGCCTGGCGCCATGGCCTGGTCGCCCTGCTCCATGAAAAACCCTACGCCGGCGCCAGTGGCTCGGGCAAGCACCTCAACTGGTCCATAGCCACCGACGAAGGCGAAAACCTCCTGCGCCACGGCGACGACCCCAGCCAGGACCACCAGTTCCTGGTCTTTCTGGCCGCCATCCTGCAGGCCGCCGATGTCTATGCCGAAAGCCTGCGCGTCTCGGTGGCCACGGCCGCCAACGACCACCGCCTCGGCTCAAACGAGGCCCCGCCCCCGATCCTCTCGGTCTTCGTCGGTGAGGAACTCGACCTCATGATCGACTGCCTCCTGGACGGCCGCCCCTACACACCGCTTGGCAGCAACCAGACCAACCTCGGCATCCAGTCCATCTCGCTCTGCACGGTCGACAAGACCGACCGCAACCGCACCTCGCCCTTCGCCTTCACGGGAGACCGCTTCGAATTTCGCATGTGTGGCTCCTCTCTGAACATTGCCGGCCCCTGCTTTACGCTCAACGCCGCCGTCGCCCACTGCCTCCATGCCGCCGCCGACCGCCTGGAAGCCGCCAAAGACGTGACCCAGGAAGCCATCGCCTACTTCACGGACACTGTCCGCGCCCACCGTCGCATCATCTTCAACGGCGACAACTACGCCCCCGAATGGCCCGCCGAAGCCGCCTCCCGCGGCCTCCCGCGGATGACCAACAGCTTTGAGGCCATCGCCGCCATGAGCAGCGAGCGCAACATCGAACTCTTTGAGGCCACCGGTGTCCTGACGCGGAAGGAAACCCTTTCCCGCGCCGGCATCCTCTTTGAGACCTACGCCAAGACCATAGAGATAGAGGCCCGCACCGCCATCGACATGGTGACGCGGCAGATCACGCCGGCGGTGGTCCAGTACATCTACGACCTGACCCAGATCACCTACCAGCAGCGCGCCCTGAACCGCACCCACGGCGGTGTCCACTCCATTCTGGACCGTTTCAATGAGCACATTGACACGCTCTATCTCAGAACCAATGATTTAGGCGAAGCCATCACCGCGGCCGAATCCGCCGTCGACTGGCCCGAACGCGCCCGCCTCTGCTGCTTCCGGATCCGTCCGGCGATGGACGAGCTGCGCGCGGTCGTCGATGCCATCGAGCGCGTTATGCCCAAATCCCTCTGGCCCTTCCCGTCCTATATGGACATGATGTTTCGCATTTAAGGGGCTGTGCTAGTATTTCTTTTATGCGAAGCCCCAAACCCCGCCCCCCGCGGCAACAGGAGAACCTGATGACTGATACCGAACAGCCCCGCCCGACCGAGCAGCGCCGCTCCCAGCCCCGCCGTTCCGGCCGCAGCCGCGGCCGCGGCCGCCGCCCCGACAGCCAGACCCCGCGCGACCAGACCCCGCGGGAGGCGCAGGCCGAGCGCCGCGACCAGGCCCCGCGCGAGCGCCGTGAGCGCCCGGAGCGCCAGGCCGCCGAACGCCCTGCCGCTGAGCGGCCGGCTCCCGAGCGCCAGGCCGCCGAACGCCCTGCCGCTGAGCGGCCGGCTCCCGAGCGCAGCCGCCGCGGCGAGCGCCGCAACGGCCAGCCGCGCCGCCCCGCCGAGCCCAGCCATGAGCTGCAAGCCCACGAGACCTGGGAGGATATCGCGCGCGACAACCTGAGGATTGAGAAGGAGATCGAGCTCGAACGGGCCGAGATCCGCAACCTCAGTCTCAATTGAAGCCGCCCGATCCCCTTTTTGCCCCGCTCCTGGACCGCCTGCTGGCGGCCGGGGCCGCGGCGCCGCTGGGCTTTCACATGCCTGGCCATGCCGCCGGCCGCGCCTGGCCGCCGGAGCTCGCCGCCCGGCTGGCGGCGCTCGACTGCACCGAAACCCCGCTGACCGACGACCTGAACGCGCCCGGCGCGGCGCTTGAGGCCGCCTGTCGACTGGCGTCCCAGGCCTGGGGAGCGGGCCGCAGCTGGCTGCTCGCCGGCGGCTCGACACTCGGCATCCGCACCGCTGTCCTGGCCGCGGTCGGGCGTCATGGCACGCTTGCCGTCGAGCGCGGCGCCCATCAGGCGGCGCTGCAGACCGTCTCTCTCCTTAATCTCCCGTTCCGTCTGCTGCCACAGCCTGCTGTGGCAGCGGACTGGCAGCGCCCGCTGCCGGCCGCCGTTGATCCTGAACAGCTTGATACTCTGCTGCGGCAGGATCCCGGGATCCGCGCGGTGCTGCTGACGAGTCCCGATTATTACGGGCGCATTGCCCCGGTGCGGCCGCTTGCGGACGTCTGTCACCGCCACGGCCTGCCGCTGCTGGTCGATGCGGCGCACGGTGCGCACTTTGCCTATATCCCTGAACTAAAGGAGTACTGTGCTCTCTGCCAGGGTGCTGACCTGGTTGTCCAGAGTGCCCACAAAACGCTGCCCGCCCTGACCGGCGCCGCCCTGCTCCATGTCAGCCGGGAGGCGCTGGAGACAGGCCGCGTGCGGGCGTCTGCCGTAGAGGCCGCGCTCGGGCTCTGGCAGGGCTCGAGCCCGTCGCTGCTGATTGCCGCGACGGCGGACTGGGCCCGCGCCTGGATGACAGTCAACGCCGGGGAGCGGGCGGCGGAGCTCATCCGGGCCTGGGCGGCTTTGGGCGAGCGTCTGGCGGGGGAAAGGGCGCGGGCGCCTGTGGTCGGGCCGATCCGGCTGAGCCGCCCGGCGCCGGACCGCGATCCGCTGCGCTTCCTGATCGGCTGCACGCAAGTCGGCGACACGGCCCGGCTGGCGGCGGCTCTTGGCGGGCAGGGTATCGCGATCGAGTTTCATGACCACCGCCGCCTGGTGCTGCTGCCCTCCTTCGCCCATGGGGCGGGGGATATCGGGCGGCTCGGTGATGCTCTGGCGGAGCTCACAGCCGGGCTGGCGGACGGGGAGGACGAGCCGCGGCTGGTCGCGGGGGATAGGGCCTGGGGCGGGCTGCTCGGACGGGAGGCGGACTTCGCATGCCACCCCTCCCAGTTGTTTGACGTTCCGTGCCGCCGGCTGCCGCTGGGGGATTCTGAAGGCGCCGTGGCCGCCAGGGCCGTGCGCCCGTACCCGCCCGGCATTCCGCTGCTCTGGCCCGGGGAACAGGTCGCGGCGGAGGTGCTCCGGGACCTGGCCGTGCTGGCGGATCTAGGTGTTGCCGGGGATGGTCTGGAACTCGTCAAAACGGGGCAGGCGGCGGGGCTCTGTCGTGTATAATGAAATCATTAACAGACGGGAATGGTGGGATGAGAGAAGGCCTGTTCCTCAGCGTTGAGGGCATTGACGGCAGTGGGAAGACCACGGCGATCGGGGAGCTTGACCGGCGCCTTGTCGACGCGGGATACCGCACGCTTCTGCTGCGTGAGCCGGGTGGTACGGCAATTGGTGAGGATGTCAGGAAGACCCTGCTCGATCCCCGCCATGGCGATATGGATCCGCTCTGTGAGCTGCTGCTTTTTGCCGCAGCCCGGGCGCAGCTGGTGGCAGGCGTCGTCCGCCCGGCGCTGGCTGCGGGAATGGTGGTGATCTGTGATCGCTTTACGGATTCCACCCTCGCGTATCAGGGCTATGGGCGCGGGCTTGACCTGGACATGATCCGGCGGGTAAACCGGATCGCAACGGGCGGGCTCATGCCGCGGCGCACGCTGCTTCTGGATCTGGATCCGGAACTGGCGGCCTGTCGACTGGTCGGGCGCCCTGGCGCCGGGCCGGACCGTATAGATGCTGAAAACAGGGCGTTTGCCGAGCGTGTACGCGCCGGCTATCTGACACTCGCCCGTGAAGAATCGGACCGCATCGTGACGATTGCGGCGGATCGCTCGATCCGCGAAGTGGTCGACAGGATGCATGAGACACTGAGGGAGGATCTGCCATGAAACTGCTGTATGCCATCGTGCACGACGAGGATACGCCGCGGCTGATGGCCGAACTGAATAAGAGCGGTTTTCGCGTCACCAAGCTGAATTCGTCGGGCGGTTTTCTGCGTTCCGGCAACACGACGCTGATGATTGTGGTGGAGGACAGGCAGCAGCAGGCGGTGCTGGACATCATCCGCAGCTATTCCAGCGCGCGCAAGGCCGCGATCAACACCAACGTCACGCCTTCGAACGTGGGGGGCTCCTATGTCCCGTATCCGGTCGAGGTGACGGTGGGCGGCGCGACTGTCTTCGTGCTCAACGTCGAGTACTTCGAAAAAATGTAGGAGTGCCCTATCGAGTCCGCCATTGATCGACCGTTTATCGGACAGCCCCGTGTCAGGGAACAGCTGGAGGCCTGGTGCGTCCGTCCGGACGCTCAGGTTCTTCTGTTTTCGGGCGCGGAGGGCTCCGGCCGGCGCAGTCTGGCACGCTGGCTCGCCGCCGCTCTGCTCTGCGCCGACAGCGGGCGGGCGACCGATCATGCCTGTGGCCGCTGCCGCCCCTGCGTGATGTTCGCGGCCGGTACTCATCCCGACTTTCGCCAGCTTGGCCGTCTGCCGGATGAGAAACGGACCATCGCCGTCGACCGCGTCCGCCGGGAGGTCGTGACGGACAGCCTGATGCGGCCGCAGTTCGGCCGGCGGAAGGTATATCTCATCGAAGCCGACTACCTCAGCGAAACCAGCCAGAACGCTCTGCTGAAAACGCTGGAGGAGGCCGGCTCCGGCATGTACTTCTTCCTGACCGTGGTCCGGCCGGAGGATCTGCTGGCCACCATCCGTTCGCGTTCGATGACGCTGCGCCTGGGACCTGCCACAGAGGCCGAGCTCGCCGCCATCCTGACGGAGCACGGGCTTGCGGAGCCGGAGCTGCAGCGGGCGGCGATCGCCGATGCGCACGGGCGCCCCGGTCTGGCGCTCGCGAACTATCGGGCCCTCCATGAGGGCCGGGCCCTCCATGAGGGTGCGGCTGGTGAGCATGGACGCGGGACGAATGAAGGGGACGGGGCCGGCACCGAGCCGGAGCTGATTGACCGGCTCTGCCGTGAACTCTGGCAGATGCTTGGAAGTCAGCGGCTTGCCGTGGTGCTGGCGGACGGGCTGGCGCTGCTGCAGAGCCGGCGCGACCGGAGCCAGGCCATACTCGATGGCCTGAGCCGTCTGGTGCTGGAGGAACTTGGCGCTGCGGATGACGAAAAGCGGCGCCGCCTGATGAAAGTGGAGGACACGCTGCGGGATCTGCGCCGTGGCTTTAACTTCAATATACATTTTGATACGGCCATGACCCACCTGCTGGTCGTGCTGTTTGAGGAGCTGAATCATGCCTGATGCCATCGCCCTGCGCTTCCGCGGGGGCGGACGAACCATCGACTATGACCCGGACGGGCTCGACGTACAGATCGGAGATCTGGTGATTGTCGAGACGGAAAACGGGCTTGAGGCGGCCGTGGCCGCCAGTGTCATCCGCACAAGCGACGACACCGCGCTGCGGAAGATCCTGCGTTTTGCCGACGACGACGATCTGGAGACGCTTGCCACCAACCGCCAGCGGGAAAGGGAGGCCTTTCGCGTCTGCCGTGACATGATTGACGAACATGGACTTGAGATGCGTCTCGTCGATGCCCGCTATACCTTCGATACCCAGAAACTGCTCTTTTATTTCACCGCCGACGGCCGCGTCGACTTCCGCGCTCTAGTCCGTGATCTGGCCGTGGTCTTTCACCGGCGCATCGAGCTGCGCCAGATCGGCATTCGCGACGAGGCCCGCATGATTGGCGGCATTGCCGTCTGTGGCCGCGAATTCTGCTGCTCGACCTGGCTGCAGGACTTCGCCCCCGTTTCCGTCCGCATGGCGAAAAACCAGAATCTTTCAATGAATCCAACAAAGATCTCCGGCAGCTGCGGGCGCCTGATGTGCTGCCTCAAGTTCGAGGACGACCACTATACCGAGGCCCATCGTCGGGCTCCGCGCATCAACTCCATGGTCGGCAGTCCGCGCGGCAGTGTGCGTGTTGTCTCTGTCGACCTGCTCCATGAAACGGCCGAGGTCGAGCTGCCGAACGCCATCACTCCGGAGCGCTTCCGCTATGCCTTCGACGAGCTTGACTACCAGCGCGGCCGCAGCGAGCGCCCGAGCCTGCCGCCGGAGGGTGAGCGTGCGCCGCGTCCGGATCCGCGCCGAGGGCGTAAAGCACGGCAGGACGATGCGAAGCTCGACGAGACCCCCGCCCGTGCGGACGCCCCGCCGCCCCCGCGGCCGGCGCCGCGGCCGCTGCGGCCGGTTCCGTCAGCGCGGCCGGTGCAGTCGGCGCGGCAGGCGGCACCGCCTCCCCCGCAAGCGCAGCCATTACCCAGACCGGCACGCGCGACGACCCTGCCTCAGCCACTGCCGCAGCCTCCGCAGAAGGAGGAAAGTGCCGCCCCTGTCGAGCGCGAAGGGAGTTTGCGGTCTTCGCGCCGCCGCCGTGGTCGCCGCCGCGGCCCCGGAAAGCCCGCCGGCGGCTTCCTGCCCCATCCCATCGATCCTGCTTCATTGCCGTCCGCAGAGAAGTGATGCATTTTTGCCTGCAGGCATTAAACAATGCTTCAAAACGCTGGTGACCGTTAGGCTCACCGGCGTTTTTTGGTTCTGCCTGTTTTATATAGAAATATAAGTAGGAGTGTGAACGCGGCAGGCTGCAAGTCTTCCCAAGTCATCTCAAGTCATCCCAGGTCATCCAGGGATGGACAAGACTTTGCTGATGTCCCGGGAATCTGGCAGGAGCAAAAATGTGAGGTTTCCTCTGTACCAGCTGATGGTCTGCACCGCCGCTTTCTCTTTTTAATCGTTATCGCAAAGCGGCGGCAAACGAATAAATAAGCCGCGGTTAGACTGTACGGGCGGCACATGCTGTGGTGCCGGGAAAGGGTGGCCCAAAATTGCGCTGGTGCCCCGAAATCGGGGCAGGAACGAAAAATTGTCCACGGCTGGCCTAAAACAGCCGTTTGTGCCCCGAAATCGGGCCCAAACCCCGATTTCTGGCCACGGGTGGACAGCATCCTGTATTGTAGGTATAGGCAGATCCACTCAAGAGAGCGTGAATAGAGCAAACGTGAATAGAGTGAAGAAGAAGGATGATACCTCTTGTTGAGTGGATTTGCTTGGAACGAAGAC
>JASGUW010000071.1 GCA_030055235.1 Bacillota bacterium | reverse complement strand
GATGCCGCTCCGCCCGCTTTCCAATGGCATGAAATGAATCTTGCGCTGCTCAGTCAGATTGCCAGTCACCAGAGCGTCCCAGTAACTCTGCCAGATTTCGACTTCCTGTTGCGTCCACGAACTGGGCGCGCCAATCAGGGCCTCCGGCACATTGCCTTCGGTGAAATAGGCCACGTGGTAGGTGTCACGCCGCAGGGCCAGATTAACCGCCAGCAAGACAAACTCGGTCGGCGACATGCCATACGGCGTTGAAGCCCGCGCGTTGAACGGACGATAGATCAGACGGTCGCGGGCGAACCAGGCGGTGGGCATCCCATGTAGAACTTGCAGAAAAGCCGGCGTCGGCGGGGCAGGGATGCGTCCCCGCTCATCCAGCAAGGGGCGGATGGTCGCCCCGTCCACCAATTCAATCGTACTTTGCCCGGCGGAGTCAGCGGCGATGTCAACCCACAGCGTCAGCGCATCAGTGACCAACACTTCTTCGAGCATCATACTGACGAATGTATCAAAGTCATGATAGCCGTCTGGCCGCTCGAATATCTGCCTGACCCGCTCCGTTGCCTCTGTATCGCTGCGCGGCTGATCCTTGTCGCTCAGAATCTCCCAATCCAGCGCCCGCACCTCACGCTTGATCAACTCGATGTTCAGACGAATTTCCTTGCAGGCTACAGCCAGATTACGCAGCGTCTGGAATGAAGCCAACCCGAAACCGGCGCGCGGCATGATGGCCAGGTTCACACCTGGCGCGTACTCGAAAATGCGCGGCCTTTCCTCTGGATGGCTGGGCAATAGCGGTCGCCCCGGTCCGAAGGGCAGGGGCGTCGGCTTCACAAAGCGGAGATTGCGCTCCGCGCTTTCGCTTAATGTCGTCTGTACGCTTTCAGTCATGCCGCTGTCTTCTCCTTCGCCCAACTGGTCCAGCCCTCTGCGCCAGGCGAGAGGTAGCTCAGGATGTACCGCTCAGCATCCATGAAGTGATAGCTCTCCTTGTCCTCGATTTCCGCCGTCGGGTTGCCGGCCTCATCGAGCGCGCGGCTGTAACTCAGCTTCTGGTCCAGATAGCCGTTCAGGTCGTCAAAGACAAGCAGCTCGCCGCGCCGATGGAAGCCATACACGCGGTCAATGCCCACCTCGACTTCGCTGACCCGCGGCTCACGCACGGCCAGCCCCGCCGCGCGAAACTCCTGCCGCCATTGCCCTTCGCTTTTCGCCCCGCCGACTATGACCGCCGGCCTGATCTCCTTGCGGCTGAACGGGTCGCGGACGATCTCGGCAACGTGCTCACGCGCTGTCCGCCCGCCGGCCAGATACTCACGGTAGGCGTAGAGCTTACCGCTCTGCGGGTCGCGGGCGTAGAACACCGCCGCGGTGTGCACTCCGCCGAAATCAATGCCGACGTACCGTTCCCACTCATCGGGGATAGCGAAGCGCGGGCATTTGTGCAGCTTCTCGTCAAAAGAGTCGTAGATCAGCCCCGCCGGGCGGGTGAAGACGGCGCGGTAGAACATGTCGAATTTCCAGCGGGGCAGGTTGTCCCGCGCCCGCTCATATTCCTCGCGGGGGAAAGCCGGGTTGTCCACGCTGGGGAAATTCACCACCTCGTAGTCCTGGTCGCCGGCCAGCCACCGATCGTAGACCTGCTGCTTCAGCCAGCCAAGATTGTAAATTGTCGTGGTGATGAGCGCACGTCCCTGGTGGATGCTCAAGCGTCGCTGGATCGCCTCCCATGCGCCGAGCTTGAACCGCTTCTGCCCCGCTTCGTCCAGGCAGGCGGCCTTGATCGTCGCCGATTCGAGGCTCTCCGGCTCAGCGGCGTAGCCGAACAGCACGCGCGTCGCCAGCGAACGACCGGCGTTGTCGAACAGTCGCCGTTGGCCCGCTTCGCTCAACGTGAAGGCGCGCGTCGGCGAACCCACATAGCGGCCCAGCGATAGCAGGTCCTCGAACAGCCGGCGGAACTCCGGCAGGGCTTTGAGTTCGAGCAATGGGAAAGTCGGCGTCGCCACCAGATAATCTCCCGGCCCCCTCAGCCGCATCTCCCGATATAGCCAATGGGGAAAAAAGAGGTCTTGCCTCCCTGCGTGCCGGCCAGCACGACTACAAACCGCCGTGTACTATGCCAGGCGCGCAACTGTCCCGGATGGAAATTCAATCGTAAGCCTCGCCGCCCTTCAGGGTCAACGAACTCCCCCATCAATTCTGGTCTATTGGTTGTGTACATATCACCTCGATAATTTCAATCGGTCGGCCTTCTGCACCGGTGTGTTCCTGGCGTTGCATAGCTTTACCCAATTCCCATTCGATAATTTCGGTAGCGACATTCTGACGAACACGTTCATCCCGACTGTCCAGACCAGCCAGTTTGATTGCCATCGCTTTGGCCAGAGCGCGCCGACGGAGATGAAGTGCAGTCACCAGCCCGTCATACGCCATGAGAGCAATGGCCTGATTGATTAACTCTCTTTTTTCTTTAGGCGTGTTGCGGAATGAACCGTAATTCAGCCCCGCACGAGTACAAGCGTCTTTATCGGTATCAGTATCTAGACGGGCAATCACGAAACGTATCTGCTCGACAGATAATTGCTGTAAAATGCTTTCCAATGCACTTTTGGTGTCCTGCATGTCATTTCTTATCATTTTCTGTCACTGGAATCACGGCCCTTGCAATTCAGGCAAAATAGAAAAGCCCAGGTTTCCCATGTGAAACCAATTCACACGAGGAAACCCGGGCGGCAAACTCCGGACTCACCGTATTCAACTGAACATATTATACACTATTTTTATCGAGATTGCAAGACCTTTTCAATCAATTTTTTCAAGGCAATGCTGGACAATGACCAGGAGAAAGACTCGCCACAGCACGCACACGACCCATACCAGGCGCGGCACAGAGCGTGGCCCATGCGCAACACCTGCACGTTATCTATCTCGACAATCTCGCCAATCTCCGTTCCGCATTTAGGGCATTTCACGCTTTCTGGCATGGCAATTCTCACATTATGTTTAGTTCGACAGTATCAAGTTTAATTATTCCCACGAGTCTTAAT
>JASGUW010000070.1 GCA_030055235.1 Bacillota bacterium | reverse complement strand
TGGTGTCCTTCGCATGGAAGAACTGGATGGCATCGCCGAGCTCGCGGATGGCGGCGACCGGGTCGATGCCCTGCCAGAAGAGATGGCTCGGATCCAGGTTGGCGCCGACGACCGGGCCGACCTCTTTGCGCAGCTTGAGCAGGGTCTCCGGGTTGTAGACGCAGAAGCCCGGGTGCATTTCGAGGGCGATGCGTGTGACGCCGTGGTCGCTGGCGAACTTCACCTGCTCCGTCCAGTACGGGAAGAGAACCTCGTTCCACTGGTAGTCGAGGATCGTCAGGAAGTCATCCGGCCAGGGGCAGGTGACCCAGTTGGGGTAGAGCGAGCCGGGCGAGTCGCCGGGGCAGCCGGAGAAGGTGACAACGCGGCTGATGCCGAGCTTTTCGGCCAGGCGGACGGTGGCTTCGAAGTCGTCCTGGAAGCCCTTCGCGATTTCCTTCTGCGGATGGACAGCGTTGCCGTGGCAGCTGAGCGCGGCGATCTCCAGCCCGGAATCGGCGATGGTCTGCTTCAGGGTGTCGAGCTCGGCCGGATTCTCCAGGAGGACGGCGGGGTTGACGTGGGCCTTACCGGGGAAGCCGCCGGTGCCGAGTTCGACGGCCTGGACACCGAGCGAAGCCAGATAGGCGAGCGCATCCTTCAGCGGACGGTCAGCCAGCAGCACAGCAAATACGGATAGTTTCATGGGGATACCTCCAGATCGTAGGATGTCGCCTAAGGCGACGGATCAATGGCTCAATGGGTTTATTGTAGCGTATTCTGGGCATTTTTAAGCAAAGCTTTTTAACTCCCGACCGTCGGCTGGATGGGTTTAGAGGCGGGCAGCGATCTGAGTCCGTGAGGCTTTAGGAAAGCGGATGGAGGTCAGAGCCCGCGGGCCTGGCGCTGCGATCGCTGACCTGACGCTACATATGTTTTTGCTCGCTGCCGGAATATGTATCAAGTCCATAAGACGATGGAACTCGAGTTTTCAGCTTCTGTTGACCTTCGGCGACTGAGCATTTGTCATTTGACAGAAGCTTGCAAACTCCTATCACGTGCTGACGCAGAACATTCCGCTAAGCTACCCGAAACTACCTAATAGTTACCCGAAACTACCTGATAGCTACCCGATAGGTCTCGAAGAATGCCTCTAAGAAATATGATTTGCCCCAGACTCGCTTCATTAAAGCAATCCAGTATGCTCTTCTCAACCAAAAAACCTCCGCCAGCGTTTGAACGATGGCTGACGCTCTCTGACGCGCGGGAAGAGCCCGCTGTCCTGAATGAAAATCATGGAAGACCACATGGCGGAAGCCTTCAAAGGCACGAAGGATCGCGGAGGGATGGAGTATGCCGTGGAGCACCTCGCCGTTACTGAAACGGCTTGCGTGCAGGTGGCAGCGCAGAAGAAAGCGTAAGAAGAAGCGAAGTGCACCTCCCAGTTTCTCACCGAAACCTCCGCCTGTCTCATCTGTGTGGCTAAGAACCGAACCCGGTCAGCGGTCAACGACATTCGGATCAGTAATAACGCGCCGCAGATACACCCTAACTGCCGTTGCTCGACAGTAGCCCATGTTGACCGGGACGAGGTCGATGCCGCGATCGCAGAGTATGAAAAGATGATGGGGAAGAGGGAGGAGAACGCAACTTTGGCGCCTTAGCAGGAGCTTGGGGTTCGGAGTCAAAAGAGGCGAAGAAGCATGCTGACAAGTATTACGTGGCGGTGAGAAGGAGAAAAAGTGACGCTGAAACATTGCAGCGAACACAGGATTCCGTACTGAGCAGATAGAGCGGGTGAGGAAGCTCTTGTTTGTTGACCGCCATGAACTCACCAGCAGGGATGTTAGACGATTGGATTCTGGCTATTGGATCGCCGAAAGCTGGCGAAGACTGCTGGAGGGGAAAGATACAAAAGCCCACGACATGACTTAATAAAGCACGAGCTTGTAGAAGAGCGATTGCTTGCTAACGCTTTTACCCAAGACCAAGCACACAGAAAGGCTTCTGGACTGTATTATTATCAACGGGAGGCGGAGGAGTATTATGCTGCAACTAAAAAACATACAAAATAACGAACGATATATTTCCGCAAATTATTTACCCGAAGGCTCTAGTGTTGAGGGGTTTATTAAAATTGATAAAACTACAGGGGAAATAGTAGAGCAAAAAAAGGCAGATGGGTATGGGCTTATGCACGCCATTAGCGCTTTGCAACGCTTATTAGACACGCCTTCGACGGTAAAGCTGAGAGACCGCGTGGTGTCCTGGTATTAGAAGGCTAAGCCTTCTAATACACACGAAAACCGCCTCCGGGCGGTTTTTTCAAGGCCATAAGCAGGTACACCAGCACCAGTTTGAGTCTGGAAACGGTTACCACCCGGATAACCGGGATTCAAGCTCCTGCGACCTTGGCATGTCGCTAAAAGGCGCTTTAGTTGTATCTGAATTGCTGGGGTTCAATCGGGAACTGGCAGGGCAGAAATATAAAGCGGATCTGCGGAGTCTAAAGAGAAATCGCGGGGAAAGGAAAGGTTCCTTAGAGGGAGGTAGCTGTGAGATTCCAGCAGTTCTAATCTACTCGCTGTGTCAACTTTTGGAGTTGTGTCAGCTTTTCCTGACACAACTCGATTTTTTGACAAATTCGAAGACGGATTTGCCAACTTTTGGAGTTGTGTCACTCTTTTCTGACACAACTCGACTTTTTGTCAAAACCGAAGACAGATTTGCCAACTTTTGGAGTTGTGTCAGCTTGTCCTGACACAACAAGGGTTTTTGTCCAATTCGAGAGCGAGATGGCTAACTTTTGGAGTTGTGTAGATCCTCTCCCATTCCACAGTCCCTTGCCCCTCCTAAAACAAGCCTGCTGATTCTGCTATACGTATGCTGAATACAAAGGTTTCTTTACGATTGTGTAACTTTCAATTTGGACACTCTCTCACAAGCTTTGGCCACCCGCTGTTTTTTCCATTCTTATTGCAGGTATAGATCGAAAGCAAACGATTATGCGAAAGCTCCTGCAATCATGATGTTCTTGATGCAGAGGACCATGATGATATACGCGATAAGGCTACCGAAAGTACGAAAGTTCACTTTTCGATCAGGAGAGTCTAAGCCAGATCTCGAACGATTTGGTTTTGACATGCGTCACAAGAGAAAGGCGTTGTTGGGGTAAAGAGGCTGGCATTTCTCGAGCTCCCCCCGGAACGTTTTGTGTACAAATCGATTCTTTGCTCGCAGCCGGTGTTTGCAACAAACACACAAGACAAGAAAGCTTGAAATGCCGGCTTCTAATGACCTTCAGCAGCTGGATATTCACCATTTGGGAGAAGCGTGCAAACTCTTATCGCGTGCTAACGCAAAAGTCCCGCTAGCCTACTCGAAACCACCTGTAACTAGCTGATAGTTACAGGATATTTACCCGAGAGGTTACGAAGAATGCCTGAAAAAAATGAGCCGGGGACTGTTTTCGTCAGCCACCGGCTAAGTATCGGTCAGTATTATCAGAATGTCTTCCAGCAATTTGTTTTCAAAAAATTTGCGATCCGATTCGGATTATCTCCTTCGTAATACTCTACCAGAATCTTTTTAAACTCGGAAACATGAGCTTCAGGGATCACCAGAAAGCCTTGACCATGAGCAATCAGATAGTGATTGGCATAGATAATCGCGGCACGCTTATTTCCATCGATGAACACCTGTGTTTTCATGGTATACAGACACAGACGGATCGACTTATCAATATCATCTATATTTGCCTGAAGGATGTCTTCTATTTGCTCCTTAACGACAAATTCTATCGGAAGCGGAGGAATATATGAAGAGCCACCTATCGTTACCGGAACCCCGCGAATTCTTCCTCCGTCAGCAAAAAAGCCTTCGTTTACCAAACGGGCAATATGACAAAGAACATAGTAATCGCTTTTTGCCTGTATGACATCCTCATCCAGTATGAACTCCCATGCATGCTTCAGATTCAGAATCTTCTGCACATCAGAGGCGGTCATGCCGTTTACTTTTCCGTTTTCGATTATCTCTTCGGTCTGAGGAAAGGATGTGGCTACACCTTCCAGAACAGCCTGATCATAGATGTTTGTCTTCATATTCGCCCGGGCAAAGTTCAGGTTCTCAACAACACGGGCAGAGAGTTCGCCTTCCTGATACCCGAGTTCAGCCAGGCGCTTATCAAGCTTTCTGATTTGTCTTCTGAGTTCTCTGGCGTCTCTTGTATTCCGTAAGAGAAGCTGATACAGCTCATCTGAATATACTCCGACGTATGTTGAAGTGACTCTGCTGCCTACGCGCTTTCTTGTATAAAGGTATTTCTGCTTTTTCACATCCTTTATTTCGGGAGTCCCTTCGTAGGGAATCAGAGACAGTCTTGCATTCAGATCGGCTCTTTCACGAAGAAGCACTTGGATTTCGTCGAATGCTGACATGAGCATGTCCTCCTTTTAGGGAACATTTTAGTGTTTATTATGCCGAATTGTTCCCTAAGCTCCAAGTTTGATTAGGGAACTTTCTATGTCAAAACCACTCTGTTTGTTCCCTAACCGATTTATGCAATCATGACTCATGAAACCGCCTAAGCTCTCACCGACCATCTGTAATGCCCTTTAATTACTCCAGTCCCGGCAGTGATCAGAACCAAAAGACTTCCATGACAATCAGGATGGTTGACTGTTTGATTCCAAGGCATATTCTGCTACGACATTATCTTTTACAATTTTCGTTCAGAGAGTGCTAATCCGGACCACAACAATTCGGATTTGACATGCGTCACAACCGAGAGACGTTGTTTTTTGTAAAGATACTGGCATTTTTAGAGCCGCCCCTGAATAGAGAGTAACGTTTTTAGATGGCTAAGGCCAAAACTGAATCAAAAACGGGTTACAAATTGATTAGACATCACTAACATTCAGCGCTGACGATTCATGCCGTTTTGTGCCTCGAGCGAAGTGAGAGATATAGGCTATAGAAAAGTCGATATTGCCCTGCGGATCGGTCCAATCAAAGTTTTGATCAGAGAGTGAAAAATGACGGTATTGCCCCGCAACCGTGGCTGGAGCAGAAAACTCCACAAAGGATGGACTAAAACAACAATCGTGAAACGAGTTTGATACCGCCATACGCTCAGCACCAACGATTCATGCCGTTTTGTGCCTTGCGCGAAGCGAGAGGCATGGGGTACAAAACTGACCTTTTGACACCCTGATCATAAAAACACCATCAATCCAACACCCAATCACAGGTGGACAGTCCGACTACAAAATGCCACTCAGGCCCCATCCGCCTCAGACGCCGCTATCGGGCATCCGCCTCTGTCATCATTCCCAGGGCAGCTGTCTCCGCCTGTCCACACAGACAGGCAGCCAAACCACTCATCAACTGAGCCTGATCCTGAACTCCCCGTCATAGTCGATCTCCCAGCCATGGAGTTCGGCAATCCGTTTCACATTCGCCAGACCCATGCCCCGGAACTGTTCCCCGGTGCGGCTTGGCTCACCGGTCACCATGGGTTCGAAGAGGCTGTCGCGTATGGCAGCGGGGATGCCGGGCCCGTCATCGCCCAGTGTCAGACATTTCGTCTTCGCATCCCAGTCAATATGGATACAAACACCCGGCGCGTTGTGTTCAACGGAGTTGTTGAGCAGGTTCTGCAGCAGCCGGCCCAGGAGACTCTGGTTAAAACTCGTCACATACGTTTCGTCATCCTGAAAGCGGATATCAATCCCGGCTTCCCGTTCACTAAACCAGCTGTAGTTCTCCCCCACATAGCGGCGGATCGCTTCCAGCACATCCGCTTTCTGCAGGTTCTCTGCCAGCTGTTCCTCCAGGCTCGCATACGCCTCCATGTCATCCAGGCGGCCTTTCAGGACATTGGCCTGCCGGAAAATCGTTTCCTGATACTGCTCTGCCTGCTCCGCCTGCAGCAGACCGTCCCTGAGCGCCCGGCTGTACGCCATGATCGTGGCCAGGGGCGTCTTCACATCATGTGCCAGACCTCTGAAGAAGAAGCGTTTTTTCTCCTCTTCCGCCTCATAGATCTCCTGGACACTCCTCTCCAGGCGGACGGACAGGCGGTTAAAGAGCAGAAAAATGCCGAGAAGGTATAAAACAACCAGGGCCAGCAGACTGAACAGAAGCAGCCGCTGCTGTCCTGCGGGAGCAGCATCAATGCTGAACGTCGGCTCGTTGCTGAAGACATCAGACGGATAGCTCAGTATCAGCCAGTTCCCCTCCGCTGTCGTATAGGTGAAGCTGCTTCTCTCGTTTCCCCGCGTCAGATTCCGGTCCAGCAGATCGCGAAGCGACAGGCTTTCGGGTAGACCCGCATCCCGGCTCTGCCACAGGACAGTACCCTTGGCATCAATCAGGAAGCCGTATCCCCCCAGCCTGTGAATCTCTTCCCAGTTCAGCGCTGCCGCTTCCTGGCATTGCCGGACAGGAGCATACTCGTAGATCGGCAGACTGCCGGACAGATAGACCAGGACTCCCATATTCGCCAAAGCATAGAGGATGGTCAGCAGGATAAAAGCGACGATAAATTTGGAGCTCGTCTTCAGTATATTGCCCAGGCGCTGCTTCTGGTTTGCAGCCATGCTTCAGTCCTCTTTCTTCAGCATGTAGCCGAGGCCCCTGATGGTGATGATCTTGTCCGGATTCCTGGGGTCATCCTTCAGCTTCTCACGCAGGTTGGAGATATGCACCATGATGGTATTTTCGTCATTCAGGTAGGGCTGCTGCCACAGGTGCTCATAGATTTCCTGCTTGGTATAGACGCGGCCCGGATACTTCATAAACAAAGTCAGAAGCTGATACTCCTTGGCCCGCAGCTGCAGCTGCTCACCCTTCTGATAGATCAGTCGATTCGTCACATCCCAGGTCAGCTCCCCCACCCTGACAGGCTTCGACTGTTCCTCCTTCTGCAGCCGTGTGCGCCGCAGAACGGCCATCACACGTGCCAGAACTTCGCTGGGATCGTAGGGCTTTTCTATGTAGTCATCCGCACCCAGTGTCAGGCCGCGGATCTTGTCATGGACCTCTGTCCGGGCTGACAGAAAGATGATGGGGAACTGCCGCTTTTTCTCCTGTCCGTCCAGGTGTTTCAGGAGCTCAAAGCCATCCATACGCGGCATCATGATGTCCAGAATCATCAGGTCAATGGTTTCTGTCTTCAGGCGGTCCAGAGCGGCCAGACCGTCAGCGGCCTCCAGCACTTCATAGCCTGCATTCCGGAGATAGAGACTAAGAACGTCTCTGAGCTCCCGGGCATCATCCACAACCATGATCTTCTGTTTCATCGCACCATCCTGCCTGGTTCATGCTTCGGACCCTGCCCGCTTCCGGAAGCTTCGTGTACAGATTTCTTCTCTCCACATTAAATGTCGCTTGAATACGTTGCCAGCCGCACTTGTACACAGCAAAACCGCTGACCAAGCCCGTTTTTTGTCCGCAGCATACTTCTTCCCTGATCAGGGTGGATCACTGCTCTTCCTGACATTCCTGCCGTGGGACTTTAAAAAGATAGTCTTCAAAGGTTACGCTCGTATTAAAGAAGTCCTTTTTCCATGCGAAACCCGCCACCTGATCCAGAATGAACGCCTTGAAGAAGCCGGAACTGTAAAACTTGGCCGTACCTTCCGCATACCCCGTTATGGCAAATTCCAGGTCTTTGCCACTGAGTTTCGACAGCGTGATGTTCTCTATATACTGTGCCGTTCCCTCCACTTTTTCATAAAAGGAAGCCCAGGCCAGGTAGTCTTCAACCGTTTTGTCATCAAAACGACTGTAGAGGTAGTCCAG
>JASGUW010000069.1 GCA_030055235.1 Bacillota bacterium | reverse complement strand
CTCCGAGCCCCACCAGCTGCGGGGCAGACTGCGCGAGGGCGCCCAGCGGCAGACGGGCGCGCCAGCCGACCGCCGCGATGAGCTGCGGCAGACTCGCCAGGACTGCGATGGCGAGGCCGAATGGCCAGGCAAGCCGACGCCGCATGCGGCCGAGTGCGCGGTGTCCGCGGCGCGAGGTCTCGATGAGCGGGCGGATGGCGAGTCGGCTGTCTTCGGCCGGTACGGGCAGGAACAGCAGCAGTGCGAGCATCGCGGCGAGCAGACCGCGGAGTGCGTCGGCCCGCGGTCTCTGGAACCAGAACGCCGTCCGCGCCTCGTCCAGGATCTCGACCGCGTGGCCGCCCCGCATCCAGGGCACCAGCGCTTCGACCTGACGATAGAAGTGCAGGAACGTCTCTTCTGCAGAGAGCTGATGCGCGATGGACTGACGGCGCAGCACGGCCTGTTCGCTGCTGTCTCCGGCGAGCTCCGCCTGCTCGGTGCGGAGCGCATCGAACGCCGCCCGCTCGGCCTCGATCGCCTGCCACTTGGCTTCGTCGAGCGGACCTTGATGCCGCAGGATGGAGTTCAGGTATCGCTCGCGCTCGATGCCATAGTAGCGCTGCGGGGGTTCCGGCCGTGTCTGCCAGAGGGCGACGAGGGTCAAAGCGAGGAGCACGACCACTCCCCGCTGCCGCAGCATGCGACCGAGTCCCTGCAGCAGGAGCGGGGGTAGGCGGCGCGGGACCGGAAGCGACAGTTGCGGCAGAATCAGCGCCTGCCAGGGGCGCAGATCACGTTTCCAGCGCCAGATGATCCCTGCCAGCGCGAGCCCGATCCCCAGCGCCATGAACAGTAGCGAAGCCCCCGGGCGTCCGACTGCGAAACTAAAGAGTTTGACATCCTGATGGCGCGCGAGCAGGGGGACCGTGTCCAGCACGGCGAGCGGGTTGAGAAAACGCAGAGCGTTGAACGGCGAAGCGGCCCCCACTCGTTGACTGAGGACGGCGGACAGGGCATAGACGGCGAAGGAGAGCAGGTGGTTCAGCCCAGCCGCAACCGAGAGCATGGAGATCAGGACGAAGAGGCAGGTAGCGAGGAGGCCGCCGAGCAGTTTGAGCCAGACGAAGCGCTGCAGGAAACCCGCGACCGTCAGCCTGAGTCCGCCGTAGGAGAAGCGCTGCATGCTCTGCAGCGCGCGATCGAACTGGCCGAAGCCGCCGTCGGCTCCGATCGCCAGCAGGCTGGGAATCCAGAGGACGAGCTGCAGAACCAGAGTCGCAGCGAGGGCGAGACCAACCCGTGCCAGCAGCAGGGGGCCGTCGCCCGCCCGGCTCGTGCGCACGAGTCCGACCATGCCGAGTTCACGATCGCGTCCGAAGATCAGCCAGACGAACACGTAGAGTGCGAAGAGGCTGATGAGATTGGTGCGCCAGAGCGCGTCGAGACGATCGAAGCCCACCTCGCGGTCGATGTGGAGACGAGTGGGATCCGCCTCGATCCAGTTCTTCACGTCCGCGAACCGATCCGCCTGCAGCCGCAGGCTGCGGACGCTGAAGTCGTCCTGTCGCGTTCCGATCGCGGCGCGTCGAGTCGCGTTCGCGATCTGCTGTTCCAGTGTGGCCGGGTAGTTCGCGACATGGGTCAGCCGATCGAGCAGCGTGCCGGTACGAGAAATGCCAGCCCAGAGCGCCGGATCCGGCCTCCCGTCCAGGTTGGCTGCCTCCAGTCTGGCGTCCCATTCGTCGCGCTGCGCTTCCAGTGCGGTGATGGCCGTGTGGCAGGCGGACGGATCCTGTAACGCACGCAGCCTCTCGATCTCCTGCACCAGTTCGGGGTCGCGCTCCGTGTCGGTCTGCTGCAGGACAGACGCGACATTGACGAACTGCAGGGTGGCGATGAGAGCGAGACAGGCGAGAAACAGCGGGGCGCGCACGAGGCGCTCCGCCTCCCGGCACCAGAGATGCCAGGTTAGAGCTCCGAATCCGCCCGCTGTACTCACGTGCCTGCTGTCGGTGAGCCGTTCGCCGGGTCTGGCGCGGCGAAGAGGCGGATATAGAGATCCTCGAGCGTCGCCGGCCGGCGCTCCGCATCGTGGATCCAGTCCGCATCCGCCCAGTCTGGCCATTCTGGCCAGCTGCCGACGAGCCGCAGGCGCAGGCCGCCAGCGGCCGCCTCCTGCACCCGGCTGCAGGCGTGCTCCGCGAGCAGTTCATCCAGCCGCTCGCGCGCCACAGTCACCTCGATCACCGTATGTGTCTCCTGCGCCAGCAGTTCGGAGGGGGATCCGCTCAGACAGACGCGGCCCTGCCGCAGGAAAATGACTCTGCTTGCGATGCTCTCGATATCGGTGACGATGTGCGTCGCGAGCAGGACGATGCGGTCGAGCCCCAAACGGCTGATCAGGTGACGGATGCGGATGCGCTCCTGCGGGTCGAGTCCTGCGGTCGGCTCGTCGAGAATCAGGATGGCGGGATCGCCCAGAATCGCCTGCGCGATCAGGAGACGCTGTCGCATCCCGCCGCTCAGCTGACCGACGCGCCGCCCCGCGAACGCTTCGAGCGCCGTCGCCGCGATCGCGCGCTCGATCTCGGCCATCGCCGGTCGACCGTTCAGACCTTTAAGTGCAGCCATATACATCAGGAACTGACGACAGTTCATGTCCGGATAGACCTGCTGCTGCTGGGGCACGTAGCCGAAGAGCCCGCGCCACCACGTCCAGTCCTCATCTGCGCGGCGACCGGAATATGTGAGCGTGCCACGATCGGGCCGCAGTTCGCCCGTCAGCAGACGAATGAGGGTTGTCTTTCCGGCGCCATTGGGTCCGAGCAGGCCATGGATGCCGACATCGAGGTCAAGATCGACACCGTCCACCGCTCGCACACCGCTATGCCGCCAGGTTTTGGCCAGATCGTGGATCACGAGCTTCATCGACGCACAGGTGTTGATGGCTTTGTCATACGTTCAATCCTCGCGTACCGTCTGCAGCAGCGGCTCGAACATGCTTGTCTGCTGGTCGTCTGCAGGTAGAGCGGCGAAAAAAACGTCCCCGGTGCTGTGACAGAGCGCCAGCCCGTAGTCCGCGGTAAAGGCAAACTGAATATGGAAGTCTGGCCAGCCGCCGGACGGCCCCGGCAGTGCTCTGCCTGTTGACTCGAACGCAGAATTGAGCAACTCGGGGTATGGATTGATCTGCAGCAGCGCCTCGTGAACCTCGGGGCTCATGTATTCGTCATGAGTATGGCACCAGATGACGGCCTCGGATGGACGGAGCCAGCGATTGTGACCGTCGCTCAACACGAGTTCGCCCATGCGTCCAGTCCGCACGAGTGTTCGATTCGTAGCACGCCAGTCCGCCGTGTGGCAGTAGGCAGCAGAATGAACATCCGTCACATCATCGGCTGTTTGCAGCAGGATGCCATCCTGGTACGGCTTAATACTGAGTATCTGCTGACCGGTCGAACGCTCGACGCTTTTCACGACATCCCGTACGGAGCCGGATCCCAGATCGACCAGAAGATAGAGTCGCTGCATTCCCTCCATATCAGGGAGCGTATGAAGTGACACGTATGCATGATTCTGGTCGACGAATAGATCCTGCACAGATGGATCGCCGGCCAGGTCTACGAATGCCATGAGCTGGATCTCGGCGTGTACCTGCACGTCACCGGAACTCAGCTTGAGGCTGATGAGTTCGACGCTGCGCTGGTTTTCGCTGTCATGTGCGTAGCGCGTCAGATATAGACGGTCGTCCTGTCGCCAGCAGTGTCCAGTCAAGCCGTTCAGTTCGGCGATCACGCGCCTCTGTCCGCCGTCGGTCGACAACGCTGTCAGGAGATGAGACTGCTCGATACCTGTGTTTTCTGGATTCTCATGCAAAACATGGAGATGATCCCGTGTACAGAATACTCCGACAGCCCGTCCGAAGTAGGCATCGTGCTTCTCAACCTCGCTTGAATTGGACAGGATCGCCTCAAGTGACCTCGCATCCAGACTGAGCAATTCGGCCTGGCCGGGCACCAGAGGCTTTGCTGCTCGGTACAGAAAGTGGTTCGAGATGAAATAAATCGCATCCAGTCCTTCGTCAAGCAAATGCTTGCCGCCGTAGTAAAAACTGAAATTCTCGCGTTTGCCATCTGCTGGCGTGCTATTTTCTTCCGGTGCTGCAGTTCGAGTGACGATCATGTTGCATGACATCAGAAAAATCAGAAAAAGAAGCAAACAACCCGTCCGTTTTCTGGTATAGCGCATATATAGACTTTCCACGTTCAGATATCAGCATGACGATTTAAGTAAATAGAGTGCAAACATTTTTGTGCCCTCCATTTTCGTAACCCTAACCGACAACAGATCCAGGAACTAGAATTCAAGTGAAGTTTGTACCCTGCGCTCGGGTTTGTCAAATCACAGACGTAAAGTCATCTCGGTAGTCAAAGAAATCTTTTGTGTAATTCTGGAAATGGAAACCGCCTCCTTTATTCTTGTTTTTATAGAACCCGACTATGACAAAGAGGGCGGTTTCTTTCTATTGTTAATCTGGTTTGCGGAACTTTGCGCATAGCCAAACCATGAGAGCACTTTTCAGAATTCGCTTACTCGATTAAGCTCAGATGCTGTATCCACAAGACATTACTGGGTGAATTATTTGTTAACTGCATTTGGAAGCGCTGTTGTCACGCCATTTCATGACAGTGCGAAAGGCTCAAAGACAATCCTGTCGCCGTTATCGTGCTAAGGGAACTAGAAACTGCTGTACTTCCATCTTGGCTTTTGCTGCAAACAGATCCTTTGGGTACAGGTTAACTATAACTTGCTGTAGCCGCATCAGTATCTCGCGCGGAGACGCGTTTGCAACGGGTTAGTCTCATGATCGAGGCGATCGCAGTAGATGCAGTACCAGGTTCCGGCGCGCAAGCGGTCTGTCCTTGCGTGCCTGGCATCCATAACATCGAGGAAGACGAAGATCACATTGAACCAGAGCGATCCGTCCTGCAGGTGTTCTTGTCGGCAGATGATACCGGGATTCGTCAGCTGCTCTACTTCGGCCAGTTCTTGCGATTATGTTCTGCAGAACATATCGCAATTATGCTCTGTTATAAATTATGTTCTGCTGGGTTGGATAAACCCCGCTAGATCCGTCATTCGAGGCTTCCAATGCAGAACATAATATTTGCAGTGCATCAAAAGAACGCAAGGATAGTTTTGCCAGGATTGTATTTGGATGAGGTGTTCAATGTGTTATCAAGCTTTCCCATTGCTTTACGCCTAATTTTAATATCAGCCTCGGTCACCATATATTTGCGGGTTGCTTCAATGCTTTCAAGCCTCAGCCAGATTGCGATTGCAAAAATATCCGCACCTGCTAACTAAAGGAAGAAAATGATATGAATCGTTGACACTGGGCTTATAGCGGCATCTAACACGTTTTTGCTTCCATTTTGGCAAACACATACTAGCGATTTTTCCGGCGACACCGACAAATTATGCTCTACTCCCTTAATGGCGAAGCCTCAGTTCTATAGTCATTTTAATTTTACAGAACATAATTTATTACAGAGCATAATTTCGCCCGCGCACCGGAAACTTATCCAACCACGTCGCATCATCCGCCACGCCCCAGAAACGTCCGTCCGCTGCTCCGTTTTTGCGATTTAGACGCCGCCACGCTCCTAAAACGAAAATCAGCTCATTTAATATGGGATGACTTTCCGTGGTTAAGACAACCTGTAGTTAAATTGTTTATTGAATATCACGCCGTTTTGACCTGAAACCGCCCCTGCGTAGTAAAACCAGTAAGCCAAAGCGCTTTGTTACTTCAGAGGGTGACAGCTGCATCGTCCCGGCATCTTTACATCTATCAAGAAGGCTCTATGAAACGACGCGGTAAGAAGCAGAGCAGTCATTGGCTCAACTGAAATCCCCCTTTTAGCGGATCGTACAAGATTTCAATTTTCCAAGCTTTGGGGTGGTTGGGAGAAGTGGTACATGAACATGCACATATCTGAATAATTACATCGATGTATGCATGATGGTGTCATATGAATGTGCCCGAGCATACGGAATGTGCAATATTTGTCATTTCCGCAGCCTTGTGTTCTGATCGAGGTCTACTGCGACAAAAAGCTCATGTTTACAGGCCGCTTGAAGAGGACACAATCATCGTGTACTCCCAGGCGGGCGACCTCAAGTCGCCCTTCTCAGTCAGGTTCTGCGATCTTCAATTGACAAAATCGAGCAGTCTGCCCCAAAGCCATGGTGAGGAGGGAAGGTTGAAGCAGCTTTTGACTCCTGCTAAAAGAAATTATGGAATGAATGACAGGAGGCCAGAGCAGCTCCAAGTTTGTATTGATAAGTAACCGGTGATGAAGACCTGCAATCCTAACGAGGTTCTTTGAATACATTTCCAGTATGTTAAAAGTCAGCAGCTTCGTAGAAAACTGAAATCAGGAGCTGTGAAAAAAGGGAGAAGCTCAAGCGCGATAGAGGCGTTGGTATTTCTCGAACTACCCCCTGAACAAGCAAAACTCAGAGCCCATGGACAATTTTTTCGTTCCTGCCCCGATTCCGGGGCACCAGCGCAATTTTTCCCTAGCCGTGGTCAATTTTTTCGTTCCTGCCCCGATTCCGGGGCACCAGCGCAATTTTTGTCCATCCCTGGCCAGAAATCGGGGTTTGTGCCCAGGTATGCGGGCACAAACGGTGTTTTTTGTCCACCTGTGGACAATTTTTTCGTTCCTGCCCCGATTTCGGGGCACCAGCGCAATTTTTGTCCACCCTTTCACGGGTACTACAGCAAGTGTTGCCCGTACAGTCTGACTGCTTGCTATTCATTCTTTTGCCGCCGCTTTTGTGAAAATAAAAAGAAAGAAAGCGGCGGTGCAGACCGCCAGTCGGCAGCATGGGAGTTGCCAATTTTTCGCTCCTGCCCCGATTCGCCTCAGAAATAATGTCATTCAAATAGTCCATGCCTTTCGCATCGCTCAGGGCACAAAGTGGCATGAATCGTTGGCAATGAATGCTCTACATTTTTCACCCCAAGCGATTTTTCTCTGACTCCGGAAGCTTCCAGAAAACTGCTTCGAAGTCAGAGAAATGCCGTCAGCACCCCCTTTCAGGCGGCATGGTGAACTTTTGCCAACTGAAGCAGGTCAAGCATGTTGAGTGCAGCCAGGGTATGAAAACAAGCCATGAGCGCTACGTAAAACCGCCGCAATATAGCTGCCTCATGTCTTTGAGGCTCTGAAGAATCTGTCGCCGCCGCCCGTCCGCATTTCATATTTCTTTTCATACTCTGTGACAGAAACGAAAGATAATGCACGGTACAAGCTGCGGAAAACTTTATCGAATTGGCCCAAATGCAGCACAGAAGCAGCCCAGAGCGGTGCAAAGCAGCCCCGTTTGCAAAAAATGCACAAACTTCTCTCAGACACAGTTTCGGAAAGTCCCGCCGGCACTGCCGACTCAGCATTGCCGGGTCAGCACAGTTGACCCGGCAATGTCTCGGAACGTCCTACCGGTACTGCTGACCCGGCGTCGCTGATCGAACCCCGGTGACTGCGGCTGCGACTACCTCCGTGCCTGTCTCAGCGCCGCTGCCATGGCCACGACCAGATCACCAAGCGCCTCGTCCGTGATGTCACGGTGAACGACAAAGCGCCAGAGCCCCCGCTCGGGCGGGTAGTGCCCGAGACGGCGGGCAGACAGTTCCTGCATCAGCACCTCATCCTGTCCGCCGGGAAGGCGCAGAAAGATCATGTTGATGGTCTGACGCTCCCACAGGACCTCGCAGCCCGCAATATTCGCCAGCTCCCCGGCCGTTCGGCGGGCGCGCTCGATGTCGCGACCGGCCTCATGGCGGTTTTCGAGCGCGACGAGCCCCGCCGCCGCGATCACGCCGGCCTGCCGCCAGCCGCCGCCCAGCCACTTGCGGGCACGCCGGGCGCGTTCAATAAAATTACGGCTGCCGCAGAGCATGGAGCCGATGGGAGCGCCCAGACCCTTGGAAAGGCAGAACGTGACGCTGTCGGCATGGCGGGCGAGCTCGGCTGCGCTCGTGCCCAGCGCCGCTGCCGCATGAAAGATCCGGGCACCGTCAACGTGGACATGGATTCGGTGTCGCCCGGCCAGTCTGGCCAGGTCCTCCATCAGCGAAGGTGCCACCAGTGCTCCATCACTGGTAGGATTTTCATACGTCACAACAGCCGTACGCGGACTGTGGATATCCTCCGGCGTCAGGCGAATGAGCGACTCCACAACATCAGGATCCGGCACCCCGAGCGGCGCCGCCATGGTACGCAGCTGTACCTGGGCCAGGCGGGCGGAGGCGGCAGCCTCATGGATGACAATGTGGCAGCTGTCGGGAAGGATGACTTCGCATCCAGGCTCAGAAGCAGCGATCAGGGCAAGCTGGTTGCCCATTGTGCCACTCGTCACAAACAGGGCTGCCTCCATGTAGAGCAGGGCGGCCGCCCGGTTTTCCAGCTCCAGGACCGTCGGATCCGTGCGCTGCACATCATCGCCGACCACGGCTCCGGCCATGGCCCGGCGCATGGCCGCGTCGGGCTGGGTGACCGTATCGCTGCTGAAGTCGCGGGCGGCGGCGGAGGGGATATCAAACGAAAAAGAGGATCCCGCATCAGGGCGGGACCCTCTCTCAATAGAACGCTTCATCATGGTGCTCTTGAGCCTGGTGCCGTCAGCGCTGAGCCAGCTGGCTGTCGACCATCAGCAGCGCTCCCTGCCTGTCGCCGGCCATGCGCAGCCTGTCGACCCAGTGGGAGGCTTGCGCCTCTTCTTCCACCTGCTCGTCAACGAACCACTGCAGGGCGCTGACGGTGGCGAAATCATGCTCCTCCAGCGCCGTCGCCATCATGCGCGTGAAGCTGTCCGTGACCATGAGTTCGTGCTCGTAGGCCGCTTCCATCGCCGCGAGCGCTGACCCGAATTCGGTGGGGGGCAGATCAATTGCGGCCAGAATGGTGTCGCCACCGCGCTCGGTGATGTACTTGTGCAGACGCTCGGCATGTTCGAGCTCTTCCTTTGCCTGCTTCTCCATCCAGCTTGCCAGTCCCGGCAGATTCTCGCGGTTGGCCCAGATCGACATTGAGAAATACAGGTAGGAGGCGTAGAATTCGGCATTCACCTGCTTTGAGAGCATTTCAACGGTGCTTTCCTTGATTTTCATTTCAGCGGTATCCTTTCTCACCGGCAGTCCGGCTGTCCGGTTATCTGATCCGGCAGTCCGGCTGTCCGGTTGTCTGATAATCCTGTCCGGCACGTGTGCGCTGCCGGACATTTATGCGGCGATTATAGGCTCGCCCGGTGGGTCTCCGCTGTGCCGCAGGATACGATTTTCCGGGTCTGGTATGATGCCAGAAGCCTGGATTTGGGAGGAGATATCTGAGTCGTGAGAGCGCTGCTGCCACATCTGAAGCCCTACCGTCTGCAGCTGGCAACCGGGCCGATCTTCAAGCTGGTTGAGGCGGTCATTGAGCTTTTGAATCCGCTGATCATGGCCGCGATCATTGACCGCGGCATACGCATGGGCGATCGTGCCCTTGTCTGGCGCCATGGCCTGCTCCTCCTGCTGCTGACCGTTGTCGGCCTTTCCTTCTCGCTGCTGACGCAGTACATGGCCTCGGTGGCCTCTCAGGGCACGGGCACCAGCCTGCGCAGCGCCCTCTTCGCCCGCGCGATCCGCCTGGATGACGAGACGGGTCAGGCCTTTGGCACCGCCAGCCTGACCAACCGCCTGACGAACGACATCAATCAGATTCAGGTGGCCGTCGCCATGACCATCCGCCTGCTGACCAGAGCGCCCTTTCTGGCCATCGGCGGCATCATCATGTCCTTCTCCATCTCCCGCCGCCTCTCCCTGATCCTTGTCGTCGCCGTCCCGCTCGCCACGGTGCTGCTCTGGCTCATCATGCGCTGGGCGATAAGCTCCTACCGCCAGGTCCAGACCGCCCTCGACCGCGTCGGTTCCCTGGTCCGCGACCACATGGCCGGCGTCCGTGTCATCCGCGCCTTCCGCAGGGAGGCGGACGAAAGACGCCGCTTCGCCACGGAGAACGAGCGCCTGGAACGCCTGACCAACCGGGCTGCCGCCGTCTCGGCCCTGATGAATCCGGTGACCCAGCTGATCTTCAATATGGCCATCGTCATCGTCCTGGCCCGGGGAGCTACTGCGGTCGACACAGGCCATGTGACTCAGGGAGAGATGCTGGCGCTGACCAACTACCTCGGCCAGATTGTCCTGGCCATGATGGTCGTCGCCAACCTCGCCCTGCTCTTTCCCCGCGCCTTTGCGGCCGCTTCCCGCGTCTCAGAAGTCCTGGAGACACCAATAAAGACAACTATTTCTGCGAAACCTGAGCCCACCACCGCGCCCCTCCTGGTCTGCCGCCATCTCTCCTTTCGCTACCCCGGCGCCGCAGATCCCGTCCTCAGTGACATCGACCTGACGCTTGACAGGGGGGAGACCCTCGGCGTCATCGGCACGACCGGTGCCGGGAAGTCGACCCTGCTCGACCT
This sequence comes from Bacillota bacterium, assembly GCA_030055235.1. GTDB lineage: Bacteria > Bacillota > Clostridia > Saccharofermentanales > Fastidiosipilaceae > JAEZYR01. The sequence continues at coordinate 29,026 of JASGUW010000069.1, read as the reverse complement.
CATCCTGCGCTTTCGGGAGCCTTTTGCAGGCGAAGTCCGCTTCCACGGCCGGACTGCCGCCGCCTCTTCCCTTGACCACTGGCGCGGCCGGATGGCCTGGGCGCCGCAGCGCGCCGTCCTGCTGGCCGGCAGCATCCGCGACAACCTGCTGCTCGGCCTGGATCCGGCCGACTACACGGATGCCGATCTCCATCTGGCCCTGGAGCGCGCCCAGGCCCTGGACTTCGTCTTGCGCCTGCCGGAGAGCCTGGACAGCCGCGTCGAGCGCGGCGGGACCAACTTTTCCGGCGGCCAGCGCCAGCGCCTCAGCCTGGCCCGCGTCCTGCTGCGTCCCGCCGACCTGCTCCTGCTCGATGATGCCTTTTCCGCCCTTGACAACCTGACCGAGCAGAAGCTGCGGCGGGAGATTGCCGCCCTGCCGGCCAGGCCGGCTGTCATCGTCGTCTCACAGCGGGTCCACACGATCCGCGCCTGTGACCGCATCCTGCTGCTGGATCAGGGACGGGTGGCGGGCTTGGCTTCGCATGCCGAACTTGTCAGGGAATCGTCCCTTTACCGCGAAATCGTGCGCTCGCAGTCGCCGACCGGGGAGGTGTTCTGATGCGCCATGAGATGCCCGGACGGCGTCGGACAGCCCTGCGCCTTATGCGTCTGCTCTGGGAGCGGCGGCTGCGCCTGGTCACGATCCTCGGCCTGGGCATAGTCGGCAGCCTGGCCTCTCTGCTGGCCCCCTGGCTGATCGGCAGCCTGATTGACCGCCTGGTGGGTCCCGGCCAGATCCTGCGGGAAGGTTTCGCCCGCCAGCTCGTTCTGCTGGCCCTGGCCTATGGCATCGCTGCCCTCTTCCACTGGCTGGTGGTGCTCCAGGCCCAGCGCCTCAGCCAGGACCTGGTGACCGGGCTGCGCAGCCGGCTCTTTGCCCATGTGACCGAGCTTGAGCTCGCTGTTCTGGACCGCCACAGCCGCGGCGACCTGGTCTCCCGCATGACAAACGACAGCGACGCTGTCGGCGAGGGCGTCCGCCAGGCCCTGGTGCAGCTCGTCTCCGGCCTCCTGATTCTTGGCGGCTCACTGCTCCTGATGCTTAGAACCTCCGTCTGGATCAGCCTGCTGATGCTGGCCCTGATGCCCCTGAACTATGTCATCACCCGCTTCATCGCCAGGCGCTCCCATGAGCGCTACCGCGATCAGGCGGAAATGACCGGCCGCGTCAATTCCCTGGGCGAAGAGGCGATCGAGCTGCGCCGCCTGATCCAGGCATCGGGGGCCGCAGCGGACCTGGACCGGCGCTTTGACCAGATCAACCAGCGTCTATATGACGCCGGCCAGAAGGCCCAGTTCTACTCTTCGCTGACCAACCCCGGAACGCGCTTCGTCAATAACGTCGCCTATGCGGCCGTCGGCCTGGTGTCCGCCCTGACTACACTGGCAGGCGGGCTGACGATCGGCCAGATGACGCGGCTTTTAAACTACACCCTGCAGTTTGCCAAGCCCATCAACGAGCTCTCCGCCGTCTTCGCCCAGCTGCAGAACGCCTTCGCCTCCGGCGAGCGCATCTTCCAGATCCTCGACATCCCTGCCGAGCACATCGATCCGACGCTGCCTGAGCTCCGGCTGCATGAGGGCGCCGTCAGCTTCCGAGACGTCGCCTTCTCCTACGATCCCGACCGCCCCCTGATCCGCGACCTTAATCTTGAAGTGCCGGGCGAAGGTACCATTGCCATCGTCGGCCCGACCGGGGCGGGGAAGACCACCCTGGTCAATCTGCTCATGCGCTTCTATGACGTCAGCGCCGGCGAGATCCGGATTGACGGCCAGTCCATCGCCACCGTCACCCGCCGCAGCCTGCGCGGCGCCATCGGCATGGTCCTGCAGGACAGCTGGCTCTTCGAGGGCACGATCCGGGAAAACATCGCCTACGGTCGACCGGAGGCGAGCTTCGCAGAAGTGCAGGAGGCTGCGCGTGCCGCCCGCGCCGACCGCTTTATCCGCCAGCTGCCGGAAGGCTACGACACCGCCATCGGCAACGGCGCCACGCTGCTGTCAAGCGGCCAGCTGCAGCTGCTGACGGTGGCCCGGGTGATGCTGCTGCGCCCGCCGCTTCTGATTCTTGACGAGGCCACCAGCCACATCGACACCATGACCGAGCAGCTGGTGCAGCGCTCTTTCCTGGAACTCATGGAGGGGCGGACCTGCTTCATCATTGCCCATCGTCTGTCGACGGTGCGCGCCGCCGACCAGATTCTGGTCATGGATGACGGAGATATCGTGGAGCAGGGTACGCATGAAGAGCTGCTGGCGGCGGGCGGGCTTTACCGCCGCCTGCACGACAGCCAGTTTGAAACGTGAGGCGGCCGTGGTGGCCGGAGCAGCCGGAGTGCTAAGCGCTCGTATACTTTAAAACAGCAAATGCAAACGCCTGTTATTGTGAGCGAATCGATTAACTGACCGGAGAACACTGATGCCTGTCGTAAAACGAAGCAAATTCCTGTTTTTGATTGTATCCATATGTCTCAGTCTGTCCCTGACAGCCTGTGCAGGCAGCCGTCAGATATCCTATTCCGACGCGAAGAATTGGGCCTATTTCGAAAATGAGAAGTCCGAGAAGACGGCGGATGTGTTTTTCATCTGCCCTACTGTTTTCAGTGGTGATGAAAACTCGTTCAATATGGCCATGGATGATGAGACTACGCGCGGCTATTTCCTTGGTGCAACCAATATGGAAAAAGGGATTTACGATGATAACGCGCGCTTTTTTGCTCCGTATTACCGTCAGGCAGGGCTGAATGTGTATCGCCTGCCCGTTGCGGAGAGAGAACAGTACCTTAGCTTCGCCTATTCCGATATAAAGAATGCCTTTTCCTATTACCTGACGAATTGCAACGATGAGCGTCCGTTTATTCTGGCCGGCTTCTCCCAGGGGGCGGACCTTTGTATTCGCCTCATGAAGGACTATACCGGGGATCGCGATTTTACCGCTAAACTTGTCGCCTGCTATGCAATCGGCTGGAGCATTACACAGGATGAAGTGGACAGCTGTCCAGGACTGAAATGTGCGAAAGGTGAAAGCGATACCGGAGTGATCATTTCCTATAACAGCGAAGCCGAGTACGTCGACAGTTCTCTGATGATTCCGAAAGGAACAAGGACACTGGCCATTAACCCGCTGAATTGGGCAACCGACGAAACCCCGGCCGATAAGTCGCTTAACCTTGGTGCCTGTTTTACGGATTATGGCGGTAAGATCACGAATGAAATTCCTTTTCTGACTGGTGCCTATATTGATGCCAGACGCGGGGCCCTTGTTGTCACGGATGTAAGTGCGGAGGATTACCCGCCCGTTCTGGACATTTTTCAGGAAGGTGTTTTTCATTTGTATGACTATCAGTTTTTTTACAGAAACCTGGAGAAAAACGTCGGGACCCGTATTGACGCCTTCGTAAACGAAGATTGAGAAGAGACAGTCAGGACAGAGCCTGTCAAGGGACAATCACTACTGTGTCTGCGGCGAAGAGATTCGTTTTACGAATCAACTGCTAAATACGTAGCTGTTTCGTCAGAAACCTGGTGTCAACTATCCACCACCTCAAGGAAGTGAGTTTTCGCACCTAAACAAAATGCATGAAGTATCGGATCCTGTCATGCAGTTCGCTCATCTCTGCCGGATCGCATGGACCGTGCAGGAATGCTTTGATTTCATTCACCTGTTAAGATTTGTGAAATTTTATGTCGCTTTCGTAGCGTGTATAGGAGGCAGTTGTGGCTCTTGAAGCAGTAAAGAATTATTTTTCAAAATACGGAATGGCAGAACGGGTAAAAGAGTTTGATGTGTCCAGTGCCACCGTGGAGTTAGCGGCTCAGGCACTGGGATGCGAACCTTGCCGCATCGCGAAGACGCTTGCCTTCATGGTAGACGGGCACGCCGTTCTTGTCGTAGCGGCAGGCGACGCAAAGATCGACAATGCCAAGTTTAAAGCTCAGTTTAAGACGAAGGCAAAGATGCTTTCACCTGACGAAACCATAAGCTTAGTCGGTCATGCAGTCGGTGGCGTCTGCCCCTTCGCCATAAAAGAGGGGGTTTCAGTCTATCTTGACGATTCGCTGAAACGGTTTTCTACGGTATTCCCCGCCTGTGGAAGCAGCAACAGTGCAATTGAATTGTCCATTGCGGAATTGGAGGAGCATTCGGGCTTTATCTGCTGGATTGATGTCTGTAAAAACTGGCAGTCATGAAAAACGGGATCGGAATAGGGTTGGATGCCGCTGCACGCTCGGCACCAACGATTCATGCCGTTTTGTGCCTTAAGCGAAGCGAAAGGCATGGGCAAAAAACTGATTTGGATATCAGACAATCTTGTTGATGGAGAAGTCCCGTACACAGCTGCTTGGCGCTTTGGGTCAAAACAACGTGTAATCCAAAAATCGATTTGGATACCAGGCTACTTTGACCACAGGAGGCCTGATTCTGGTCAAAATAGCGTGTAATCCAAAAAACGATTTGGATTCGAGGCTACTTTGACCACGAAAGGCCTGTTTCTGGTCAAAATAGCGTGTAATCCAAAAAACGATTTGGATTCGAGGCTACTTTGACCACAGAAGGCCTGTTTCTGGTCAAAATAGCGTGGAATCCAAAAAACCATTTGGATTCGAGGCTACTTTGACCACGAAGAAACCCCGCACATCGCTGCGCGGCGTGCAGGGTCAAGATCGAGAGTTTTACAAAAGATTCTTTCTGCTCATCTTGTCTACAGCGACCGTCCCCGCTTCATCAGCTGTGCCTGCCAGTTATTTCGGATTGATGCTTTTCAGCATCTGCGTTTCCTCCTCAGGGTTTTCGTCTCAGCGACGTTCTTATCCGCAGAGGCGGATGCTGCTTATCGTGGTCGTTTTCTGAAATGAAAAACCTCCCGTACGCGGTTTCATCCAGTGATAGGGGTGCGCGCGTCTAGACGAACGGAAGTATAATGTCGTACTTCCGAATGTATTCGCAGAACCTGCGGCTCACCTTGCTTAACTCGTCGAGCGAAGCCTGTAACTCCGGAGGCGCTTTCTTCAAGTGCGAATGCCAGTTTGCCGTCCGAGTTCCACACAGTAGTGAGATAAGGTTCGACACGAAAATAAGCTTCTTTCTTTCAAGGGATCATCTCAAACAACTTATCGCTCTCCGGGAACAAAATGCTCAAATCAAAGGGGATTCAAGCCGGCCCATCCACTTCAAGGGTTCTGACATGTGCCGAAACAGAAACCTGTCGACTGTGTGGAAGAACTGGAATCTCTCAAACTACCGCTTTCGAATATGTCAGGCACCCGCTCAACACACACGAAATGAAAAGAGCCCGCAGCTTTTGGCCTGCAGGCTCTCTTTCAGCAAAAGATGTGATGCCCGTCAACTCTGTGGCGGGCGGTAGGAATCCTTCAGCGACACGGCACGGTTAAGAACAGGCCGTTCGGGGCTCGTGTCGGGGTCCGGCGTGAAGTAGCCCAGGCGCAGGAACTGGAAGTTCTCGCCGGGCCGGGCTGCGGCGAGCAGCGGTTCGACCTTCGCCTCGGGCATGATGGTCAGACTCTCGGGATTCAGCACCTCCAGGTAGTCGCGGTCGTCAGCATCGGGGTCGTCTACGGTGAAGAGGCGGTCGTAGAGCCGCACCTCGGCCGTGACGGCGGTCTTTGCATGCACCCAGTGGATGGTGCCGCGCACGCGGCGGCCGTCGGGCGTCTCGCCGCCCTTCGTCGCGAAGTCGACCTCGGCCAGTACCTCGGTAACACGCCCATCCTCGTCCTTGACACAGCCGGTGCAGCGGATGATGCAGGCGTGCTTGAGGCGCACCTCGTTGCCGGGGTAAAGGCGGTGGTAGCGGCGGGGCGGCGTCTCCATGAAGTCCTCGCGCTCGATCCAGAGCTCACGCCCGAAACTGAGCTCGCGCGTGCCGTCCTCCGGGCGTTCGGGGTTATTCTCGGCCGTCACAAAGACCGTCTCGTCCTCCGGCCAGTTGGTCAGCGTCAGCCGCACGGGATCGACGACGGCCATCACCCGCGGTGCCTCACGGTTCAGCTCATCGCGCAGGCAGTGCTCCAGGAAGGCCTGGTCGGCCGTCGACATCACCTTCGACACTCCCGTCTCCGTCACAAAGCGGCGGATTGCGGTCGGCGTATAGCCGCGGCGGCGCAGACCGCGCAGGGTCGGCAGGCGGGGGTCGTCCCAGCCGTGAACCAGGTCGGCCTCGACCAGCTGGCGCAGCTTGCGCTTGCTCATCACCGTCCCGTTGATGCCGAGACGCGCGAACTCGATCTGGCGCGGCCTGGACGGCACCGGGCAGTTGTCGATGACCCAGTCATAGAGCGGACGGTGATCCTCAAACTCGATGGAGCACAGTGAATGGGTGATGTGCTCGAAGGCATCCTCGAGCGGGTGGGCGAAGTCGTACATCGGATAGATGCACCAGGCGTCCCCGGTACGGTGATGCTCGGCGTGGCTGATGCGGTAGAGCACGGGGTCGCGCATGTTCATGTTTCCGGAGGCCATGTCGATCTTCGCACGCAACACCATCCGTCCATCCTCATGCTGTCCGGCACGCATCTCGGCGAAAAGCTTCAGGCTCTCCTCGACAGGACGGTCGCGCCAGGGACTGTTCGTGCCCGGCTCGGTCAGTGTCCCACGCGTCCGGCGCAGCTCATCGGCGTCCAGCTCACAGACATAGGCCTTGCCGTCGCGGATCAGGGCAACGGCGCAGTCGTACATGCGCTCGAAGTAGTCCGAAGCGAAGTAGAAGCGCTCCTCCCAGTCATAGCCGAGCCAGCGGATGTCCTCAACGATGCTGTCGACATAGTGCTCTTCTTCACGCAGCGGGTTGGTGTCGTCCATGCGCAGGTTGCAGAGGCCGTCATAGGCCTCCGCCAGCCCGAAGTTGATCACCACTGCCTTGGCATGGCCGATGTGCAGATAGCCGTTCGGCTCGGGTGGGAAGCGGGTGTGGAGGCGCTGGCCGTGCGTGCGGCCGCCGGGCGCCATGTCCTCATCAATGATCTGGGCGATAAAGTGGCGCGGTTTCTCGATTTCAATCTCTTTTGACATATATGCGAAGTCCTCTCTCTTCATTCCCCGTATTATTTGACCGTCAGCCGGCGAGCCTGGCGAGCGACAGGTCGATGCGCCGCAGCGTTTCCTCACGTCCGAGCAGCGTGGCGAGCTCAACGGCGCCGCCGGGGGTCACCGAGCGCCCGGAGATCGCGATGCGCAGCGGCCACATGACCTGGCCGTTCTTGACAGCCTGTTCCTTTGCTGCAGCCAGCAGGTACGTGTGGATCTCTGCCTCCGTCCAGCTCTCGAGCGCGGCGAGCCCCGCCCGCAGCCGCTCCAGCATCAGGCGGGAGGAGGCGGCGTCGGTTTTCATCTTCTTATGTGTGAACAGCCCCAGATCATAGTCCTCAGGCAGTTCCCGCAGCCATTCGAGCTGCGCCGGGATGTCCGTCAGGCGCTCCAGGCGCGGCTGCAGCATGCGGCCGGCAAGCTCCAGCTCGGTGTCCGTTGCTGCGCGGCCCAATGCGTCCTCAAGTGCCCCGCGGCAGCGCCGGGCGAACTGTTTCGGTTCCTCACTGCGCAGCCAGGTCTGGTTGAACCAAAGTAGCTTGTCGTAGTCGAAGGTCGCCGGCGAACGGCTGAGTCCGGAAATCGTGAAGGCCTGCTCCATTTCCGCCAGACTGAAGATCTCTCTGGTATCTCCCGGCGACCAGCCGAGGAGGAGGAGGTAGTTCAGGATGGCCTCAGGCAGATAGCCCGCCTCGACCAGCTCGGTGAATCCCGTGGCACCGTGGCGCTTGGAGAGCTTCTGGCCGTCTTCACCCAGAATCAGGGGGAGGTGGACATAGGTCGGAATCTCATAGCCGAAGGCGTCATAGAGCAGGTTGTACTTCGGCGTCGAGGAGAGATACTCCGAGCCGCGCACGACATGGGTGATCTGCATGTCATGGTCGTCGACGACGTTCGCGAAGTTGTAGGTCGGGAAGCCATCGCTTTTGAGCAAAATCTGATCCTCAAGCTCGCTGTTGTCGACCGTAATCGTTCCGTAGACAGCATCGACGAATTCCGTCTGCCCTTCGAGCGGCATGCGCTGGCGGATGACAAAGGGCTCGCCGGCCGCTGCCCGCGCCGCCGCCTCGTCCGGATCCAGATCGCGGCAGTGGCGGTCATAGCCCTGGAAGGACTGGCCCTCCTGTTGCCGCCTGAGCTCCTCCAGGCGCTCGCTGTCACAGAAGCAGCGATAGGCGTGGCCGCTGGCGATGAGCTTTTCGGCCTCCGCGCGATAGCGGTCGAGGCGCTCGCTTTGCACATATGGGCCATAGGGGCCGCCGATGTCCGGTCCTTCGTCGTGCTCGAGCCCGCAGTGCTCCAGCGTCTCATAGATCGCCTCCAGGGCGCCGGGCACCAGACGCTTCTGATCCGTGTCCTCAATACGCAGTACAAACTGACCGCCCGACACGCGTGCGATCAGATATTCGTAAAGAGCCGAGCGCAGATTGCCGACATGCATGAAGCCGGTGGGGCTGGGTGCGAAGCGTGTGCGAACGGTTCCAGACATCGAAGAGACCTCCTGACGGGAGCGTTAAAACGCCGGTATACTGTGTGAATCAGCCACTCATGATACCCTTTCGCCCCGAGCGGAACAAGGAAGCAGGTACTGTCATTGTTTGGATATGTCCGACCGGATAAGCCCGAACTGCGCATGCGCAGCTTCAGTCACTATCGCTCCGTCTACTGTGGCCTGTGCATGGAGCTCAAGCGCGGCTACGGCCAGTTTTCGCGCCTGGTGACCGGCTACGACATGACTTTCTTCGCTTTGCTGCTCGAGGCGTTTGCCGAAGAGGATCCCATCAGCGAGCCCGGTGTCTGCATTCTGAATCCCATACGCAAAAAAGCGATCGGCCGCAGCTCTGCCGTTCTGGAGGAGACCGCTGTCCTCAGCGTGCTTTTCGCCGCCGCGAAGCTCGACGACAATCTCCGGGACCGTGAGGATCTGTGGCGTTCGCGATTTGCTCTTGTTTTTGGTCGGCGGGCGATCCGCCGGGCCCGGCGCCGGGCGCCGCAGCTGGACAGCGCGCTCCGGGAAGCGCTGGGTGGGATGGCTCTGCTTGAGGGGCAGGCAAAGCCCGGCGACCAGACCGCCAACCAGGCTGCCGCCCGCTTCGGGGCCGTGCTCGCCCTCTGCCTGCGCCATGGGCTCGGAAGCGCCGCGCCTGCCGTGCTTGACGCCCCCTGGCTTGGCGGCCTTGAGCGCTTTATGGAGCTTCTTGGCGCCTGGGTCTACCTCATCGACGCCCTGGATGACCGCGCCGACGATCTGGCGGCCGGGCGCTACAACGCGCTCGATCACCTGGAGTCCGAAGGCCTCCACGCTCCGCCTGAGCGCGGCCGTTTCCCGGCTTTGTTTCAGGAGTACTGCGGGTTCGGCGCCGAACGCTGGCCCCGGCGCGACGCCGCTGCCGTCGCGGGCTACCTGACGCTTGCTGCTCTGGAAACCGAGATGGACCGCCTTCTGGCCCCGCTGCCCATCCGGCGACACGGCGAGCTGCTGGCCAACACGGTGCAGCTGGGCCTGGCCTCCGTCCGCGAGCGGGTGATGGCGGGTCAGCCGCTGGAACGGCTTTAGTGGCTGGAGTCGAACGGCTGAAGGCTGGAGGCAGGAGGGGCTTCAGAGGGAGTTTTGTCATTCGCTATTTGGGGTTCATTTTAGTGTGCAATAGTCTTTGTGTTAGGCGATAGCAGACTTGCATAAAATGCGGAAAATACATCCTGGAAACAGAGTTCGGCTATGGAGATTACCCTCTGGGCGAGCGTAGCAGCTCGAAGATCCGCATTTTGCTGCTGCCTGTGTGCATGATTTTCGTTTTTGGCAACCTGGCTGTTCAAGGCGGACGGGTTTTGGTGCCTCCAAAGGGGCCGTGCTTGTCCAGAGCGTAAATTTTGCACAGAAAACGGCTCTGGGTGAGCAATTTTTACGCTCTGGACGGGTTTTGGTGCCTCCGAAAGGGCCGTGCTTGTCCAGAGCGTAAATTTTGCTCAGAAAACGGCTCTGGTTGAGCAATTTTTACGCTCTGGACAGATTTTGATGTCTCCGAAGGGACCGTGCTTGTCCAGACCGTAAATTTTGCACAGAAAACGGCCCTGGTTGAGCAATTTTTACGCTCTGGACGGATTTTGGTGCCTCCGAAGGAACTGTGGCTGTGCAGAGCGTAAATTTTGCACAGAAATCGGCTTTGGGTGAGCAATTTTTACGCTCTGGACGGATTTTGGTGCCTCCGAAGGGACTGTGGCTGCGCAGAGCGTAAATTTTGCACAGAAAACGGCTCTGGTTGAGCAATTTTTACGCTCTGGACGGAATTCGGTGCCTTCGAAGGGGCTGCGGTTGTCCCTTGTACAGCTGCGCTGTACAAAAGCGTAAATTTTGCTCAGAAACTCCCGTCTGCCGTGCTATAATCTCGCCGTTAGCAGGCCAAAGGCGGTGGAGGAGAGTTTCTTGACCAGTCAGAAAGATCCCTATCAGGTACTCGGCGTCAGCCGGCAGGCAACGGATCAGGAGATCCGTCAAGCGTATCGCGCCCTGGTTAAAAAGTACCATCCGGACCAGTACAGCGATCCGACAATGAAGGATCTGGCTCAGGAGAAGCTGGTCGAAATCAATCAGGCGAATGACCTTATCGGTGATCCTGACAAGCGGCGTGCCTTTGACAGCCGTGGTCCCTGGCAGCAGGGGCGTCCTTATAACTCCAATCCCTATGGTCCCTTCGGACCTTTTGGTCCCTTTGGTCAGCAGGGTCAGCAGCAGGGCGGACAGAGCGGATCCGCCGGGCAGGGACCCTATCGCCAAAATCCCTACGGCCAGAGGGGGCAGCAGAATCCCTGGGGCGGCAGCTACTACGGCGGTCAGGTTGGCGGCTGCTGCGATCAGCTGGCCTGCCTGTGCTGCGCGGACAGCTGCTGTGAGTGCCTCGGCGGCGATTTATGCACCTGCTGCTAGGCACCTGCTGCTAGTCAGCGGCCGCCGGATCCGTGGCAGCGGCTAGAAGGCCCGGCCGCCTGGCGGCTACGGGCGGTCTTCTGACAGCACTTTCCATCCTCGTCATGGTGGCGGAGCGGCTCCTGCCCGTGGGGACGCTATTCAGCCATCTTCTGCTATCAATTCTGATGCTTGCTGCGATCCTGCTCCTTGATATCAAGGGCGCGGCCGCAGTCTGGATCGCGACAAGCGTACTGGCTCAGCTGCTGCTGGGCCCGCCGATCAGTCTGGTCTTCACACTAGTCTCAGGATGCTATCCGCTTATAAAGAATGCACTCGAACGCCGGGTCGAGCGGCGCATGTTATGCCTCGTGCTGAAAATCCCCGTCGCAGCTCTGCTGGGCACCCTCTTATATCTGGTGGCCCGACTCGTGGGACTGGCCGATCCCCTGATCGCCCTCGCCCAACGCTGGCCGCAGCTTCCCTGGCTATGGCTTGCCGGCCCCGCGCTCCTCGCAGCGTTTATCGTCTACGATCTGATTCTGGACCGCGCCCGTTTCGTGCTCGGCGCGCTCCTCCGGCAGCTCGGACTGCTTGTCTAGAACTTCAACTGCCACCCTGGCTTCGTCTGCCACCCTGGCTTCGTCTGCCATCCTGGCTTCGTCTGCCATCCTGGCTTCGTCTGCCATCCTGGCTTCGTCTGCCATCCTGGCTTCGTCTGCCATCCTAACTTCGTCTGCCATCCTGGCTTCGTCTGCCACCCTGGCTTCGTCTGCCATCCTGGCTTCGCCTGCCACCCCGTTCTCCCGTTCACCGGCGCGCTGACGATAGCGCTCCAGACGACGTCTGGCCTGGCGCGGCATGCGCTCGGGCACGAAAACCCGGCGCCTCGACGCCTGCTCGGAGGCCAGAGCGTCGCGGACAAGCTCTTCGGCCATGCGTTCGCGGACGCTGTCGACCTGTTTCAGGCGCAGGCGATAGATGAGACGAATCAGCAGGCGGATCAGGCGATCCAGAACAAGTATGGCCAGAACCGCCAGCAGCAGGATGATCAGGCTGACCAGGTCACGGTTGTTGTCCAGAATCGCCAGCAGGCTGTCGATCTGGTTGTTGCGGGCGTGGATATCGCGGTCGGTGCCGACGGCGACCGCGAGCACGGAGCCGTCGCTGAGGGTGAAGCGCACCTCGCCGATGCTGTCACGGCTGTAGATGGGCAGGGGCGGGGGCGGTTCGGGCAGGACCAGACGCGACTCCAGAATGGCGGCATCGTCGATCGGATGCACATAGGAAACTGTGCGCAGAAAATGCAGATTTACGGGCTCGCCGATATAGGGGACGTTTTCGCGGTAGGTTTCGCCACGGCGCGCCAGGGTCGAGAGCTCGAAAGTGGCCTCAACAGCCCGAATGATGCGGCTGAGGCTGCTGACCAGACGGCGCTCGTTGGCCGACTCGGCTGCGGCGATTGTCGACGGCAGATCGGTGCGCAGGTGGATAAAGTAGGAAAAGTTCTTTACGCGGCTGGTCAGAAGGACGACGAGCTCACAGCGTGTATCGGAACGCAGATAGATGCCGCCGTCGACACCGTCGATGTAGTTCCAGACAAAGGAGAGGCGATTGCGAAAATAGCGGTTGGCCCCGCTGCTGTCGAACCAGGTTTCGTCGCGCAGGTGGAGGAGGCCGGTCAATTTGCTGTTGTCCAGCACGGCATTCATCAGGCGTGACAGGTCCGCTCCCGATGTGCGCGCCCGCAGAATGGGGCTGGGAGCTTCGCTGCCGACTGCGGCAGGAATGTCGCTCTCCAGATAAAAGTTCGTTGCCGCCATGCCCAGCAGGCGCGCCCTGGCCCCCAGCAGTTCGACAAAGCGCTCACGGGTCAGAGCGAGCTGCTCTGCCAGAGCGCGCACGGCGGTCGGCTCCCCCTCCAGAAGGAGGGCGCGCAGCAGATAGGGGAGGGGATAGCGCTGTCCGGCCTTCAGCAGCGTGCTGTCCTCGTGCGCCTCATAGGCTGTCTGTGAGATGGTGATGCGGCTGTCGGGCGGCAGCTGCTCGACGGCGAGCACGGCCGTCATCAGGTAGAGAACGAGTGACGAGCTGTGGACGGCTTCGCTGTTGTGGAGGAAGAGGACGGAATCCAGCTTGCTTTCGCGTACAAGAAAACTGTCCGCACCCGGATCCGCCCGGAGTGTGGCGGGCAGCTCTGCCATGGCGCCAAGCGGACGCTGTGGCACTTCCTGTCCACGGACGGGAAGAGACGGCAGCAGGAGAAGCACGCCCAGCAGCAGCGGCAGAAAACGGCCCGGCTTACTCCTGGGAGCGCCGTTTTGCCTTTTCTTTGTTCCAGCCGCCATGCCGTTCATCTCTCATTTCACCTCGCTCCCCGTACGCTACCATACTTCACTGCCATATGACTAAGGTATAATTTGCAGCATCCAATACAGGAGGTTGGCAGATATGGCCGAATTGCGCTGGAACCCGATGACAGAAGACTGGGTGATGATTGCTTCTCACCGTCAGGACAGGCCGCAGATGCCGCGGGACTGGTGTCCTTTCTGTCCCGGTTCGGGACGTGTCCCGGACGACTATGATGTCCTCTGCTACGACAATGACTTCCCCGCCCTTTCCCATAACCCGCCCGAGCCCGACGATGTAGCGACGGAGCTCTTTGCGGTGGAGCCCTCTTATGGTAAATGCGAAGTCATCCTCTATTCGCCCGAGCACCGCCGTACCGTCCCTGAGCTGGGGGACGAGCACATGGTGAAACTGATGGAGCTCTGGCGCGGGCGCTTCGCGGCCCTGCGGGAGGATCCCCAGGTACGTTATGTCTTCATTTTTGAAAACCGCGGTGATGTCGTCGGGGTTACCATGCCGCATCCGCACGGCCAGATTTATGCCTATCCCTTCCTGCCGAAGAAAATGGAGCTGGAGCTTCGCGCCCAGAGCCGTTCCCGGCGGGAGACAGGCGACTGTCTGTTCTGCCGTATCCTGACCGACGAGCTCATGGATGGGCGCCGCATCATTGACGAGAATGAGCACTTCATCCTCTACCTGCCCTTCTGGTCCGAGTATCCCTACGGTGTCCAGATCATGGCGCGGCGTCATGTCGGCAGCCTCTGTGAGCTGACAGAGGAGGAAGTGACAGCCCTCGCTATCCTTATCCGTGATGCCGCGGGCATGCTTGACGCTCTCTTCCACATGCGCTTCCCCTACATGATGTGTATGCATAATGCCCCGGTAAATCAGAATCCTGAGGACTGGCCCGATCTTGACGTAGTCGATGGGCAGCCGGATTTCCATTTCCACATCGAGTTCTTCCCGCCCATGCGCTCGGCTGAAAAGATCAAGTACAACGCTTCAAGCGAGACGGGCGTCTGGGCTCACTGCAACACGACGGCGCCGGAAGAGGTGGCCATCGAACTGCGTCAGGCTCTGGCCCGCTTCCGTGCCGAGGGACCCCGCTACCGCGACGACGCCAAATGACGTTTCGCCGCCGCCGCTGTTTCGCCTTCTGCCTGGCCCTGATCCTGCCGCTTCTTTCGTTGACGGCCTGTGCCGGCAGGAAGGAGAGTGCTGTAGCCGCCGACTACGGTTATTACGGCATGCGACTTGCCCGCCGCATCGCGGCCGAGGCGCCCTATCGGGCGCCCTACAGCACGGGTGAGACCCGGACGCGGGAACTGATTCGCGAGGAACTGACCCGGCTTGGCTACAGCGCCGTCGAAGAGCAGCCGTTCGTTCGCCAGCTTGAGGACGGCGGCCAGCGCGTGTCGGCGAATCTCCTCGTGACGCTGCCTGGAACGGGTTTTTATGCCGATGAGACGCCCGCCCCCGGCCACGATCCGGCCGTGCTGGAGCGTTATCAGGGGACAGCGGGAACAACGACGAATATGAAAACTCCGCTCAAGCGGCGGGAGGTTCTGGTTCTGGCCCATTACGATGACCGCTTCGCTCCGGAGGAGGCGGCTTTGGCACCGGACTATGATGGCATTCACGAGAGTGCGGCATCGACAGCCGCACTCCTGGTGCTGCTGCGTGAACTGGCGAAGACCGAGATGGCCTACGACGTTACCGTAGGCTTTCTCGGCTCCGGCAATGATTCCTGGCTGGGGGCCCGCACGCTGCTGGGGAGCCTCGACGCTGAGCGGCGCGCGAGGATCGATTGTGTCTATGTAGCCGAGCGCATCTATGCGGGCGACAAGCTCTATGCGCACGCGGGACAAAGCTCACTGTTGCCCGACAGCAAATACCGCATGCGGCGCAAACTCTACGAAGCCACTGACGTGGCGATCGAACGCCGCCTGAGGGCTTATACGGGCATGGACCTCCTGACCAATCAGGGGGGCTACCCGGTGAGCGTGCCGGGTTTCGCAGAAGAACATATCTATCGTGAATTTACGCTGCGCGAATCGGACTGGCGTCCTTTTGACGAGGCCGGCATCCCCATTGTCTTTTTCGAGTCGGCCGACTACAACGTGAAGTCGGCGGAGGCGGTGATTGAATCCCGGCATCCGGCTTTTTCCAACAATGGCGGTACGTTGACGGGCTCCAACTATGACTCTTTGCGTCTGATTGAGCCGCAGGTGGATACCTCGCTTCTGAGGCTGCGCATCAACGCGGTGGCTGAACTGCTGCTTGGTGCGATCGCGAAGGGTTCGACGGGCTATCTGGCCGCCGATCAGGCGGAAGCAGAGGATGTTGATGCAGCGACTTCCCGCTAGTTTCTAGCGTGGGGTTTCTGGGTAGATGTGTCCGGGTTTCCGTGTTTGAGCGGGTAGGTCTGGGTTGGTGAGTTCAGGTTGCTAGATTCAAGCTCGCTATTTCTCCGAATTAAGAAACTGACACAATATTGCTCCGCACATCACGGATCGGGCAATATCGAAGAATTTGACCAGAGGGTGGACAAAAATCGCGGTATTGCCCCGCGAATCGGGCAATATCGAAGTTTTTGACCAGAGGGTGGACAAAAATCGCGGTATTGCCCCGGGAATCGGGCAATATCGAAAAATTTGGCCACTTCCTTTACCCCAACTGTCGGTCTGCACCGCCGCTCTTCTATGATCGAAAGCGGCGGCATACGAAAAAAGAAAGCATGCAGACGGTGCGGGCAAAATTTGCTGTGTAGCCCTGAAGAGGAGCAGAAAAGGTTAAGTTGTCCCCACATCTGGCAAAAATTATCGTTTGTGCCCGCAGAATCGGACATAACTCTAAGTCCTGGTGCTGTTCAGAGGGGATAGCTGTGAGATTCCAGCACCTCTAATCTACTCGGCGTGCCAACTTTTGGAGTTGTGTCAGCGTTTTCTGACACAACTCGCTTTTTTGTCAAAATCCCCATCCGATTTGCCAACTTTCTGAGTTGTGTCAGCTTTTCCTGACACAACTCGACTTTTTGCCAAATTCCCCATCCGATTTGCCAACTTTCTGAGTTGTGTCAGCTTTTCCTGACACAACTCGACTTTTTGCCAAATTCCCCGTACGATTTGCCAACTTTTGGAGTTGTGTCAGCTTTTCCTGACACAACTCGATTATTTGTCAAATTCCCCGTCCGATTTGCCAACTTTTGGAGTTGTGTCAGCTTTTCCTGGCACAACTCGCTTTTTTGCCAAATTCCCCATCCGATTTGCCAACTTTTGGAGTTGTGTCAGCTTTTCTGCTGTTCTAAAACACTCTTCCACTGGCTCAGCCAGCTTCGCCGCCCGCAGATATTTCATATTTCGATGCATATATGCATTGGGAGCGATTGATGATGAGCAGCGATGGCTGCGAAACGAGCGATCAATAGAAGTTCCTTTCTCGTTATGCGAGGAACTCAAAAAGACACGTCAAATTCTCCATCTAAGGCTTTTCCTCGGACGGTCGTGAGTTTGTTGCCTGAGGTTTCCTGAAGCAGGTAGCGGCGAGTGACTTCAGGTTGTCCATTTAAATCCGGCTGTCCACTTAAATATGAATCTTTTGCATTCTGAAGCTGCTGCAAGCATGGAGTTCTTTACTGCAGAGAAGTTCCATGTGCTAACAGCTGCAGAATGTGCAAAACACAGCTTTCAACAAGGGAAAATACAAAAATTGAAATGCCCTGCATTTGCAAAATGGAATAAGTCGACAGATAGATGAATATCTAATAAGCCACCCAAGAAAGTTTCGAAAGTTGAAATGTTTGAGGCCAATTCAAAGAGGACGCTAGCCGAGCCACTCACAGCCCGATTATGAAGCCAACCCGGTTCTGAAGCACGTTGATGCGAAAACCTGTCGCTTGCGCAGAGGAACTGGAATTTCCCGGTTATGTCTCCTGAACAATGGAATAGAGCAAGTGTCTGGATGATCAGTTAAGCCTTGGCTCGAGCGCTTGAACGTTCTGTAAACAACGCAGCAAATACCGTATCAAAATCCACATCAAACACCACATGAGATCTCTTTTTTAAAACAGCCAGAACACCACCCCGCAGAGCATTTCGGCCATTCGCCCGACCCGCCTGTGCGTCCGATTAGACCAGACCCCAGAATCCACAGGGCACCCTGATGGCAGGTGCAGGCGTGTATAATCGAATCAGCCAATTTATCTGACCGAAAGGAGCCGACACATGAGTCTTAACCCCGCCGCGCTGCTGCTTGCTGGCATTTTTTCATCGCTTGCGCCCTGGCAGTTCTGGCTGCTTCTCGTCGTCCTCCTCCTGGTGGTAGAGGTGGCCACGGTGATGCTGATCTCGATCTGGTTTGCCGTCGGAGCTCTGGGCGCCATGCTGGCCTCCCTCCTCGGAGCCTCGACACCTGTACAGATCCTGGTCTTCCTGCTTCTGTCGGCGCTGACGATCGCCGTCAGCTGGCATTTCCGCGACCGCATCTTCGTCGGGCCACGCCGCCGCACACCGACGAACGCCGACCGCATCATCGGCCAGCAGGCAGAAGTCATCGTCGCGCTCGACCCCGTTGAGGGCACCGGCCTGATCCGCGTCCGTGGCCAGACCTGGAGTGCAGAGACTGTGGACGCCACGGCCCTGCCGGAAGGCAGCCAGGTCCGCGTCACCGCCATCCGCGGGGTGAAGGCCATTGTAGAAGCCGCTCCCGCTGCTGCCGCCGACACCGCCGGCCCCGCAGCTGCCGCCACCGATACAGACACAGACAACTGAAAACGGAGGTAATCCATGAACCATCCACTAGCACTTCCCATTGCACTGGCCATTGGGGGCCAGATCACCCTGGCTGTCATCCTTATCCTTCTCCTCATCATTCTGATCCGCAACGTCAGGGTGGTGCCTCAGGCCTCGACCTTCGTCATCGAGCGCCTTGGCACCTATATCGACACCTGGCATACGGGCATCCACATCAAGGTGCCCTTCATCGACCGCGTCGCCAAGGTCGTCTCCATCAAGGAGCGCGTCTTCGACTTCCAGCCCCAGGCCGTCATTACGAAGGACAACGTGACGATGCAGATCGACACCGTCCTCTTCTATCAGATCACCGACCCGAAGCTCTACACCTACGGCATTGAGGATCCGGATCAGGCGATTGAGAATCTTTCGGCGACCACGCTGCGCAACATCATCGGCGACCTGGAGCTCGACGAGACACTGACCTCCCGCGACCTGATCAACACCCAGATGCGCGTCATCCTTGACGAGGCCACAGATCCCTGGGGGATTAAGGTTAACCGCGTCGAACTGAAGAACATCCTGCCGCCGCAGGACATCCAGTCCGCCATGGAGCGGCAGATGAAGGCTGAGCGTGAGAAACGCGAAAACATCCTGCGTGCTGAGGGGGAGAAGGAGTCGGCCATTCTGGTGGCGGAGGGTGAGAAGACGGCTGCCATTTTACGGGCGGATGCGAAACGCGAAGCCCGCATCCGGGAAGCCGAGGGTGAGGCCGAAGCCATCCTGAAGGTGCAGGAGGCCACCGCCCGCGGTATTGAGATGATCCGTGAAGCCGGGGCGGACCGGGCGGTCATCGCCCTGCGCAGCCTGGAGGCACTGGAGGCTGTCAGCCGCGGTCAGGCGACGAAGATCCTGATCCCCTCTGAACTGCAGAACCTCGCCGTGCTCGGGACGACGCTGAAGGAAATGGCGACGGATCCCCTCTCTCCCAAACCCGGCGCCTGAGCGCACTGGTCCCGTAGCCATGCTCCTGGGGATACGTCTCGAAAACTTCCAGATCCTTGAGCGCCTGGAGCTCGGCCTGACCCGGGAAGCCTGGGAAAAGGCCGCAGCAGACGGCGCCACGCCCGCCCAGCTCAGGTCGCTGCCGCATCTACAGGAAATCACTGTCCTCATCGGCCGCAACGCCAGCGGCAAGTCCTCTGTCCTGCGCGCCCTGGGCCTCTTCTCCGCCCTGATGCGCCATGACCTGCCCTATGCCGCCAATGCCGCGGATCCCGACGGCTTCACCGGCCTGCTGCGCCACGGCAGCCGGGAACCGCTGTTGATGGAGGTCCTGCTGTCGTTGCCGGACATCGCTGCCCCCGTCTGCTACCGCCTCGTGATCCGGGCCGACAGTGAGGGGCGGCCGCGCCTGGAGAGCGAAGTGCTGTCACTGCTCGCCGGCGGCGCCGGCCAGAATCCCGGGCGGACCGTGCTTGAGCTCACAGAAGACGGCGCCTTCCTTGACCTGTCGGGCAGCGGCCGACGGAGCCTGGAACCCGGCGATCGCAAGCGCGCCCTCCTGCCGCTGGTCGGCCGCCTGACCGGCGAAGGCCTGCCGCGGCGGCTGCTGGCAGAACTGTCTTCCTGGTTCTCCTGCCGCTTTCTGGAGGAGCTGTCCACCACCACCCAGATGCATCAAAGGCAGGGGGCGCATCACCGCCTGAACGAAGAGGCGACGAATATCCCGAATGTCATTGCCTGGTATGAACGGCGCAACCCCGCAGCCTGGCGGCGGATCCGGGAGCGCATCGCCGCCGTGCACCCCGCCGGCCGGCGCCTGCGGGAGAACTGGCTCTCCGGCACGCTCAGCGCTGCCGAAGAACGCTTTCTGGCCCTGCTGCTGCTGCTCGCAGACCCTGAGCCGCGCCGTCTCCTGCTCATGGAGAACCCTGACAACGGCCTCTACCACGACAGCGTGACCCGCCTGGGCGACGAACTGCGCCGCTATGGCCTGCGCCACGAACACAGCCAGATTGTCATGAGCACGCACAACCCCGTCCTGCTCGAAAACTTCGCCCCCCAGGAGGTCTGGGTGCTCAGCCGGGAGGCGGGCGACCGGGCCCTGCAGGCGGCGACACTGCCGCTGGTGGCGGATCTCTACAAAGAAGGCATCGGCATGGCGGCCATCTGGTACGGCGGCCATCTGGAGGACTTTATCACGGCAGCCCCGGGGGAGCCGGATGCCACATCTTGAAGTCCTGATCGAAGACCGCTCCGGTGCCCAGCTGCTGGAAGGCCTGCTGGGGCCTGTGATCACCGCCCGTCCCCGTCCCTGGACGATGGCCCTGCGGCCCCACCGCGGAATCGGCCGCCTGCCCCGGGACTGGCGCCAGAAGCCGGCGCCGCTCGCCGCCGGTCTGCTCGATCTCCTGCCCGCCAAACTTCGCGTTTATGAGCGCCAGGCACAAAAACAGCCGGATTTTCTTCTCCTCATTGTCCTGGACGCCGACCGCGAACCTCCGGAGGAGCGCCTGCGGGAACTGCAGTCACTGATCACTTACAGCACGCGGCGCCTGGGCAGCGTCATCGCCATCGCAGTAGAGGAGATGGAGGCCTGGATCCTGGGCGACCGGGAGGCGCTGCTGAGCGCCTGGCCCCATGCCGACCGCAGCCTGCTGGCCGCCTATGAGCAGGACAGCATCTGCGGGACCTGGGAACTTTTGGCACGGGCGATTCTGGGGCGTCAGGCCGAGCGCCTGATCCAGATCGGCTATCCGGCGGTCGGCACCATGAAGGGGGAGTGGGCGGCCGCCGTCGCTCCCTATCTCAGACCCGAGCGCAACCGCTCGCCCTCGTTCCGCCGCTTCTATCGTCTGCTGCTTAAGCGCATGGAGGAGCTTGAAATGAGTTTGAGCTCCCCGTGAATCCCTATGCCGCCGTGGCGCCGCGTGCGCTCTATCTGCACCTGGCCTTCTGTCGCCGCCGCTGCCGCTACTGCTCCTTTCTGAGCCGTGTCATGACGCAGTCGGAGAGAGATGACTATGTCAATGCTCTTTGCTGCGAAATTCGGGCCCTGGGGCGCCGCGATCCGGCGCCGCTGGCGACCGTCTATTTTGGCGGCGGGACGCCGGGCCTGCTGACGCCGGGCGATGTCGGCCGGATCCTGGAGACGGTGGAGGCGGCTTTCGGCCTGCTGCCCGGGGCGGAGATCACGCTGGAGGTCAATCCCGGCGGTGAGACGGCCGGGAAACTTAAGGGCTTTGCCAGCGCCGGCGTCACGCGCCTCAGTGTCGGCCTGCAGGCGGCCCAGGACAGCCATCTGGCCTATGCCGGCAGGGGCCACAGTGTCGCCGATTACGTCCGCGTCTGTGAAGCGGCCGGCAGGGCGGGTTTCGCATCAATAAGCAGCGACATCCTCTACGGACTGCCGCGGCAGACGCCGGAGGAGGTCGCCGCGACGGTTCGGCTGGCGCTGGAGCTGGGCAGCTCGCACCTGTCCTTTTATTCCCTGAGCATTGATCCGGGGACGGTGTTTGAGCGCCTGGAACAGGCGGGGAAGCTCGACCCGCTGCCGGACGAGGACACGGAGCGGGAGATGTACGCCGTCTGCCTGGAGCTGGCAGAGGCGGCGGGGCTGGGGCACTACGAGCTTTCGAACGCCGCACGGCCGGGGCATGAGGGGCGTCACAATCTGGTCTACTGGCACGCTGAGCCTTATCAGGCCGCTGGGGCGGGGGCCTCTTCCTATACAGGCGGCGTCAGGCGGCGGACGAGCTCAGAGATCGGGCGCTGGATGGAGCACTGGCTTGGACCCGGAGCGGACCTGGATACTGATCTGTTTGAGGAAGAGGAGGCCGTGAGTCGCCTGGATGCCATGCGCGAATTCTTCTGGCTCGGCCTGCGCCTGACGGAGGGCGTTTCCCCGGCCCGTTTCGAAGAGGTTTTTGGCGCAGGCCTGCCGGCCGGTCTCCGGCAGACGGCGGTGGATCTGGTGGCCGAAGGCCTGTTGGAAGGTACAGAGTCGGGCGGCTGGCGCCTGACACGGGTGGCCCTTGACATTGCCAATGTCGTCTTCCGCCGCTTTCTCCTGACCGAATTTGATATTCATTGACATTCGTTTCCCAGGGTGGTATTCTGCCTCTGGCACTCGATAACGCCGAGTGCCAATTTCCTGTACGGAGCTGCTTCCCGCAGATTCCGTCAAGTGATAATTGGAAAGGAGCCGGGCATGTCCAGAGAATTGAACCGTTTGGACGGACGCAAGCGTACCATTTTGCGTGCCGTAGTTGAAGAATATGTGGAACAGGCCGAACCTGTGGCCTCCCGCTGTTTGGTTGAGCGCTACAACCTCAACCTCAGCTCTGCCTCCGTGCGCAGCACGCTGGCCGAACTGGAGCAGCTCGGCTACCTGGAGCAGCCGCACACCTCCGCCGGCCGTGTGCCGACCGACCGCGGCTACCGCACCTATATTGATGAACTGATGGAGCTGGAACCGCTGGCCCAGGAGACGAAGGAGCACATCCGCGCACAGCTGCAGGAAAGCATTGATGAGATCCCGGAGCTGCTGCGGCAGGCCTCAGGCCTGCTGTCGCAGGGGACGGGCTATGTCTCCATCGCCCTGCAGCCGCGTGTCGCTTCCAGCGTGCTGCGGCAGATCAAGCTGCTGATGATTGAGCCCGGCCGCGTGCTCGTGCTTCTGGTGCTGTCAGCCGGGGTGGTCCGCGACCGCATCGTGCGCATCCCCGACATTCTGGATCAGGGGCAGCTGGCGCGCATCGCCGCCGCGATTGAACAGCAGCTGGCCGGCTGTAAACTGCGCGACATCAGCTTCGTCATGATGCAGCTGGCCGCGGCGGATACCCAGGTTCCGGAGAGCCTTTTGAATCAGGTGCTGTTTGAGACCTGGACCGCCATTCAGCAGGCCGATCAGCTGGCGACCTATGTCGACGGCATGCCCAATCTGCTGCGTCACCGTGAGTTCCACAGCATCGCCCGGGCCCGTGATGTGGTCAGCGCGCTCTCTTCGGACGGTCTCCTGACCGGGCTGATGGAACCGCCTGAGCATGAGGCCAAAGCCATTCCCGGCAGCGGGGAGAACCTGCCTGCCGCGTCGGCAGCCGTGCCCTGGATGGTGCGCATCGGCCAGGAACTGCAGCAGCAGGGGCTGGAGGACTGCAGCTTCGTCACGACGACCTACCACCTGCCGGAGCGGCTGGTGGGCAGCATCGGCGTGGTGGGCCCCAGACGCATGGCCTACAGCCGGGTGATTTCGCATATCAGCTTCGTGCGCCAGACCATTGATCATCTGCTGACCTGGCGCAGCAGCCGATCCTGAAAATATAAGAAACAGAGGACGACCGGATGCGTAAACGCAAAGAACAAAACCAGACCACCGAAGAGATTCCACAGGACGAGCAGCAGACTGCCACCCAGGTGGAAGAGGCAGCCGCCGCGGAGGACGCGGTAACGGTAGACGAGCCCAGTGAGCTGGAGAAGCAGCTTGACGAACAGGGCCGGCAGCTGGCTCAGATGAAGGATTCCTATCTGCGCCTGATGGCGGAATATGAAAATTTCCGCAAGCGCAGCCGCAGCGAAAAGGAAGCCCTCTACGAACAGTCGGTCAGTGATGTCGTCACGCTCTGGCTGCCGGTGCTCGACAATCTGGCCCGCGCCCGCAGTGCCTGTGAGACGGCGGGTGCGACGGATGTGGAGTCCGTTGTCAGTGGTCTGGCGCTGGTAGAGCGGCAGATCGGGGATGTGCTGGCCCGCCTGGGTGTAGAGCAGATTGAGGCGCTCGGCCAGACCTTTGACCCCGAGCGGCATGAGGCGGTCCTTCATGTGGAGGACGAAGAAGCGGGACCCGCTGAAGTTGTCGAGGTTCTGCAGGAGGGCTACCGCCGCGGCGAACGCATCATCCGCTTCGCTACGGTGAAGGTGGCCAACTAGAGAGCTTGTTATCGCTGGAGAGAAAAACGCTTAAGTAAAGGCGATTCAAGATAGATACCGGACGCGTCGTCCGCCTTTCAGGAAGACGGCGCCCCAAAAACTTACATAGGAGGAATAAATAATATGGCAGTTGCAATCGGCATTGATCTCGGTACCACGAATTCCTGTGTGGCGGTGATGGAGGGCGGAGAGGCCGTCGTCATCCCGAATTCCGAGGGTAATCGTACGACCTCATCGGTCGTGGCTTTCTCCAAGGATGGCGAGCGTCTCGTCGGTCAGATCGCGAAACGTCAGGCCATCACCAACCCCGACCGCACGGTGCAGTCGATCAAGCGTGAGATGGGTACGGCCTTTAAGACCACCATCGACGGGAAAACCTACGCGCCGCAGGAGATCTCCGCGATGATCCTGCAGAAGCTGAAGGCGGACGCCGAGGCCTATCTCGGTCAGCCGGTCACCCAGGCCGTCGTCACCGTGCCGGCCTATTTCAGCGACGCCCAGCGTCAGGCGACGAAGGACGCCGGCCGTATCGCCGGTCTGGATGTCCTGCGCATCATCAACGAGCCGACCGCGGCCGCTCTGGCCTATGGCCTGGACAAGGAACACGATCAGAAGATCATCGTCTTCGACCTGGGCGGCGGTACATTTGACGTCTCCATCCTGGAGATTGGCGACGGTGTCTTTGAGGTCCTGGCCACCAACGGCAACAACCGCCTGGGCGGCGATGACTTCGACCAGAAGGTGGTTGACTGGCTGGTCGCGGAATTCCTGAAGTCCGACGGCATCGACCTCAAGCGCGACCGCATGGCCATGCAGCGCCTGCGCGACGCTGCTGAAAAGGCCAAGATCGAGCTGTCTTCGACAACGCAGTCCAACATCAATCTGCCCTATATCACGGCGGATGCGACGGGCACGCGGCATCTGGACATCACTTTGACACGGGCGAAGTTCGACGAGCTGACCGCCGACCTGGTCGAAAAGACCATGGTCCCCCTGCGTGCGGCCATGCAGGACTCCGGTGTCAAGCGCGAAGATATCGCGCGCATCCTGCTGGTCGGCGGCTCGACCCGTATCCCGGCCGTCCAGGACGCCGTCCAGCGCTTCTTCGGCAAGGAGCCCTTCAAGGGCATCAACCCCGACGAGTGCGTGGCGCTCGGCGCGGCCATCCAGGCCGGCGTGCTGACCGGCGATGTCAAGGGCCTGCTGCTGCTTGACGTCACCCCGCTTTCGCTCGGCATTGAGACCATGGGCGGTGTGTTTACGAAGATCATTGAGCGCAACACGACGATCCCGACCAAGAAGAGCCAGATCTTCTCTACGGCCGCCGACGGCCAGACCCAGGTTGACGTCCACGTCCTCCAGGGCGAGCGCGAGATGGCGCAGTACAACAAGACGCTCGGCAACTTCATCCTTGACGGCATCACCCCCGCGCCGCGCGGCGTGCCGCAGATCGAGGTCACCTTTGACATCGACGCCAACGGCATTGTCAACGTTTCGGCCCAGGACAAGGCCACCGGGAAGGCCCAGAACATCACCATCACCGCCTCTACCAACCTGACCGAGGCGGAGATTGACAGAGCCGTCCGTGAGGCGGAGCAGTTCGCCGCCGAGGACAAGAAGAAGCGCGAAGCGGTGGACACGAAGAACAACGCCGAGTCGGCGGTCTACATGGCAGAGAAGACCCTGAAGGATCTGGGCGACAAGGTCGACCCCGGCCAGAAGACTGAGATCGAGGCGAAGGTCAGCGAGCTGCGCAGCCGTATCCAGGCGGACGATCTTGACGGCATGAAGCGCGAGAGCGAAGAGCTGCAGCAGCTGATCTACAAGCTCAGCGAGCAGCTGTATCAGGCGGCCGGCGGCGAGCAGGCGGGACCGGGTCCCGACTTCGGTGCCCAGAGTGGCCCTGAGGCGCCCGGCGCGGACGGCTTCAAGGACGCCGGCGGCGATCCCAGCTGACGACTGAGCGGACTTCGCATAAAAAAGCTAAGATAGACCCGGACACCGGAATGCCGGTGCGCCTCAAAGGTGCACCGGCGTTTACCGGTCAGCGGGCGAACTTGAGGAGACGAACAGGTGGCGGAAAAGCGCGACTACTACGAGGTGCTCGGCGTACCCCGGACGGCCAGTGAAGACGAGCTGAAACGGGCTTATCGCCGCCTCGCCAAACAATATCACCCTGACATGAACCCGGACAATCCGGATGCTGAGGCCCGCTTCAAGGAAGCCAACGAGGCCTATGCCGTTCTCAGCGACGCCGAAAAGCGCAGCCAGTACGATCAGTTCGGCCATGCCGGCGTGGATGGTCAGGGCTTCGGTCAGGCCGGCTTTGACTTCAATTTTGACGAGATCCTGAACCAGTTCTTCGGCGGCGGTTTCGGCGCCGGTTTTACCGGTGGCCGGGGCACGCGCAGTCGGGCGGTTCGCGGTGCCGATCTGCGCTATCGTATGACGCTCGATTTTCTGGAGGCCGCCTTCGGCACCGAGCGGAACATCACCATTACCAAAGAGGATCTCTGTGACAGCTGTGAGGGGACCGGTGCCGAAAAGGGCACCGCGGTTGACAGCTGCCCGAGCTGCCATGGCACCGGCCAGGTGCAGGCGCGCCAGCAGTCGCTCTTCGGCACCGTCCTGACCACGCACCCCTGTGAGGCCTGTCGTGGTTCGGGGAAGAAGATCGACCATCCCTGTCCGAGCTGTAACGGCCGCGGCCGCCGGCAGAAGCGCAAGCAGCTGCACATCCGCGTGCCGGCCGGCATCAATCACGGGGAGATGCTCACCGTGCGTGGCGAGGGCGAGCCCGGCCTGAACGGGGGCGGCTACGGCGATCTCTACGTCGAAATGTCGATCCGGCCCCATTCGCTGTTCAAGCGCCAGGGCTACAACGTCTACTGCGAGCTGCCGATCACCTACGCCCAGGCGGCACTCGGCGCCACGATCGACATTCCCACCATTGATGGCCCGGTGTCACAGACAATCCGTGAGGGCAGTCAGCCGGGTGACCAGATCACGATGCGCGGCCGCGGCATCCCCGTTCTCAACCGCGAGCATCAGCGCGGCGACCAGATTGTGACGCTGGTGCTGGAGGTGCCGCGCAATTTGAGTGATCGCCAGAAGTCCCTGCTGGAGGCCTTTGAGGGTACCCTGCAGCAGCACAACTATCAAAAGCGCGAAAGCTTCTTTGACAAGCTGCGCAACCTTTTTAACAAATAGACCGGCCCGGCGGCCGCGCGGCCGCTCCGGCAGCCGTCCCGGTAATCGGGAGAGGCCGCGCCTGCGGTTGACATTGAGCGCGCCTGCGGTTGACGTTGAGCGCTCCTGCGAACGGAATTTGAAGGAGGATTTTGGAATCCATGGATGAAGCCCGGGCGAACGCGTCGTGGCTGGAGGTTGTGATCCACACAACCGCAGAGGCCGCCGACGCCATCAGCTGGCAGCTGGAAGATTTGGGCGCACTTGGTGTCGCCGTCGAAGATCCTTCTGACCTTCTCTTCATAGCGCGTGACACGACCGTCTTTGTCGATCCTGAAGCACTCGCTGAGCTCGGCTCGGAGACGGTAATCCGCAGCTGGTTTGAGCCCGCGGCTCTGAGCGCCGCCGGTGATGCCGGCCGTGAAATAACGCTGGCCCGGGTCCGGGAGCGGCTGGAACTTGTGGGCAGCTATCTGCCTGTCGGCAGCTGCCGCGTCGAGGCGCGGGAGATCGCCGCCGAAGACTGGGTCGAAAATCTGAAACGCCATTACCGTGCCATGCGGGTCTCTGAGCGTGTGACTGTGGCGCCGACCTGGGATGAGGATGTTGTCGTCGGTCCGGATGAGCTGTTGATCCGCCTGGATCCGGGCATGGCCTTCGGTACCGGCAGCCATGAGACGACGGCGCTCTGCGTGGCGGCGATTGACGACGGGATGGCGCCCGGTGCGCAGGTCCTGGATGTCGGCACAGGCTCCGGGATCCTGGCCATTGCGGCGGCGGGGCTCGGCGCCGGCCGGGTGGACGCCTGTGACATCGATCCTCATGCGCTGCGTGTGGCGCAGGAAAACTTTGCACTTAACGGGGTGGGGGCGAAAGTGGAATCCTGGGTGGGTTCGCACGAGGCTGCCAGGGGTCCCTATGACCTGATCCTGGCGAACCTGCTCGCCGATATCCTGATCGCTGAGGCCGCCGGACTGGCCGCGCTGCTCGCGCCTGCAGGGATCCTCGTCGCTTCGGGCCTGATCACGGAGAGGCGCGACGAGGTGCTCGAGCGCTTTGCCGAAGTGGGGCTGGTTCTGCGCGAGGAGCGCGAGCGAAACGACTGGTTGGCCCTGATTTTAGGCCGCGCCTAGTTTTTGAACTTCTGCCGGCGGCTGTGGTACTTTCGTTTCTACTATTGCACCCGAATGATGCTCAGCCAGACGACGGGACAGCCAGACCACGGGGAATCAAACGACAGGGAATCGCAGGGACGGAGGGCAGCCCAAAAACGTTTATGTGCGGGGTGCGGATCAGTCTCCCGGTGGTAATTGGGGTGCACATAGCGGGTGTTCAGGCTCCATGGGTGTTACGAATGTAAACTTTTGGAATAGTGTCAGGCTTTTGCTGACACTATTTTGATTTTTGCCATTTCCTGCACCTGCCGACCAGCGTTTTTCAGTGCTTCGACTCAGCCATGGTTTTTTTCTCTGATACTGCCGGTTTGGGTAATATCGTCATTCTGCCCAACCGCTTCCCAGGCGTTTCAGAGAATGACGCCCGTTCAGCCTGACTGCATCTTATTGATTTGTTTGCCTCCGCTTGGCGATAAAGAATAAAGATGAGAATGCGGCGGCGCAGGCTGCCAGTGGGGCATGAGGGGTGGACAATTTCTTCGTTCCTGCCCCGGTTTCGGGGCACCAGCGCAATTTTTGTCCACTCCTGGACAATTTTTCGGTCCGTCCCGGGTTTAGGGGCCCCAGCGCAATTTTTGTGCCCCCCAGGACAATTTTTTCGGTGCTGCCCGGATTTCGGGGCACCAGCGCAAGTTTTGTACGCCCCTGGGCCAAGTTTTCG
>JASGUW010000068.1 GCA_030055235.1 Bacillota bacterium | reverse complement strand
GTCTTCGTTCCAAGCAAATCCACTCAACAAGAGGTATCATCCTTCTTCTTCACTCTATTCACGTTTGCTCTATTCACGCTCTCTTGAGTGGATCTGCCTATACCTACAATACAGGATGCTGTCCACTCTCTGGTCAAAAACTTCGATATTGCCCGCCCACGGGGCAATGGCTTTTCTATAGCTCATACCTCTCACTTTGCTCAAGACACAAAACAGCATGAATCGTCAGCGCTGAATATTAGCGACGTCTAATCAATTTGCAACCCGTTTTTGATTCGGTTTTGCATTCGGGAAGCGCATCTGTCCAGAAAGACAAATGAAAGCGACTTCCGGCTTTGCCTGAGACATCATCAGCCGTGGTCGCCTGGCAGCAGGCAGGAGTCGAATTCTTTCAGCATAAGCCAAGGAAAAAACAGTGTGTTTTCACAGTGGGATTTCCCTTTGAAGCACTTGATCGTGAGCTTGCTGTAGTGCTTTGCCAGAAATCCGGCAGATTTCCTGGCGAGGAATTCATTGATCTTTGTTCCGTGGAAATAGTATATCCACGTCCCCTGTCTGCTGCTGTCCGCTGACAGCCGGAAAGCTGCCACTTCTCTTATGCAGTTGCGTATGGTGGTGTCCGTCATGGCATCAAGCAGCTCTAAAAAACGGGCAAAGTACTGTTTCGGACACAGCTGTCCGGCCTGCTCCAACGTCTTTTTGTCCCTTTGCTGTGCCTTATGCGTTACGCGCAGGTAGAAAGACAGCATCAGTTTTTGAGGCGAAGGGCCCGACCGGCACCAGAGGAGAAGCGTCGAGAATCAGCTTCTGTATCTCAAGGCGTTCGTTCTGCCATATTGTTGCGGCCAGGACCCCACCCATGGACATGGCACAGATGGTATAGACCTCTCTGCCGTAACGGGAGAGATAGTAGCTTTCGAACTCCTCGGCCGTCCTGGAGAACGACACGAAGTCCTCCGGATGATCGGGATTGTGTTCGGGCATGACCGGTACCAGAATATGAAAATCATCCCGGTAATGACGGATGTACTCATCCCAGATCGCTACGGGTATCTGGAAGCCATGTATCAGAACGATCTTTTTCCTTGACGTACAACCGAACTCCAGAACTTCCACGGGTGTCACCAGTTCAGCCGGATCGGCTAAAGCTTCCTTATCGGATGTCGGATTACCGTTTTCATTTTTTCAGGAGCCGCTTTTCTGGGATCAGACAGATAGATTTCATGATGAAATCTGCCTTCCCCCATGTCATTTACATAGCCGTTTTCTGCCAAAAAGGCTTCCATCGCAGCCACAGAAGCCGGTTCATCATCATAGGGACCAATGTGCATCATCTGCACGCACAGGCCTTCGTCAATGCTCAGATATTCTGCCGGGGAACAGTCCATTTTCTTCTTCCTGGACGCCGTCTCTACGGCCCAGTTGAAATCGGCCTGCGTAATAAAATCGGGAAGGCGGAGTACGGAAATCCAGTGGAACGTGGACTTGTTCGAATAGTCCACCCCCTTCATCCCCTCCTGCCACCAGAAACCTTCAAGCGGCGGCGCCACATAGTCGAAAAAACCTGTAATCTTGTAGTCGCTTTTATAGCTCATCTTCAGGGTGTAGGCCACGGCATACAGCACTCCGACGGCCTTTTGATATTCACCGCCTTCTTCGTTTGGATCGCCTTTGCCACGAACCGCAATATAATTCGCTCTTGGGACATCCACAATCTCCGGCTTGTTTTTCGGCATATAGTACTCTTTATATTCTTTCTTAAAATCGAATGCCATGGCTCTTGACCTCCAAAAACGCCTGGGAGTGATCCTGGTCGAAAGACGTACATGATGCTGACGGGGGTGCCCAATAGAACAGCTGTATTTATTACACAGCACCTGTTCATTATAAAACTTACGTTACGGTTCATGGCAGCCTTTTCTATTATCAGAAGAGCCCGGCCGTAGCCGGGTCTTCCGACTTAGCTTCTTGACCTCGTCATTCCGGGGCTTTTTTCAGGCGAAAGCTGCAAACCCCCGACCGCCGCTGTGATAGTATCCATTTGAAAGCCCACGAGAGGGGGAGAAGGATGCGACAACGCAGTTGTTCCGGAGGCATTGTCTTTGACGGCGACAGGGTGCTGCTGGTGAAGACCGTGCGCCTGGAATGGATTTTTCCCAAAGAGGAGATCAGGGGTGACGAGCGGCCGGCTGCGATGGCCCGGCAGGCCGTCAGGAATCTGACGGGTGTGGAGGCCCGTATCCTGGATCGGGCCGGGCGGACGAGCTACGAGCATTATTCTATCTCCGAGCAGCGGCCGATCAGGACCGAAGTTGACTGGTACCTGATGCTGCTCGAGGGAGATGTGGGTGAGGCCAGGTTCTTTCCTGTCGAAATGGCGCTGACCCAGCTCACCTACAGCCAGGAAAAATCCCTTTTGATGTTCGCCTACCAGCGCTACTGCGAAATCCTGCAGCTGCCGTGATGACACAGCGACCCGAAGCTCTGCCGCAGGACTGGCGGACCATCGCCCGCGTGGGAGAGGCTGAGATTGAGCGCAAACGCTCGATTTTCTATGCCTATGCCGCTCCCGTCAGCACGGAGGCCGAAGCACTTGAGATTCTTACGGAGCGCCGCGAACTGCGCCCGGAGGCGGTTCACCATGTCTATGCCTGGCGGGTGGGGCGCCGGACAGAACACTTTCTGCAGCGCATGAGCGACGACGGCGAACCTTCGGGAACCGGGGCCATGCCGATGCTGCAGCACATCGAAGGCCGTGAGCTGGACGATCTCATCGTCGTGGTCAGCCGCATCTGGGGCGGGACCCTGCTCGGCACCGGCGGGCTCGCACGTGCCTACGGCGACAGCGCCGCCGCCGCCCTGGAGACCGCCGGCATCGTCACCATGACCTGGAGCCGGCAGTACCGGATCACCGTCGACTACGATCTGTACGGTGCGCTGGAAAGGCTTTGCAGTGATGAAAATGTAGCCATTCTGGAGCGGGAATTTGGCGCCGCTGTGGACATAGATGTCCGGCTGCCCCTCAGAGACGCTGCGGACTTTCTGCTGGCCGTCACCAATCTCAGCGCCGGCAGGGCCGTCATCCAGGCAGGCGACAGCGGCTGGCTGGCCGGGTGATAGCACGGGCGGCCGATGGTAGAATAGTCTAATAGAAATCTTTGACGAAACGAGGCAGGGATGGCAGAAGAGAAGCGCGACGACAAGCTGGCCGTGTTAATTGACGCGGACAATATCTCGAGCCACTACATAAAAGCCATGATGCAGGAGGTGGCCCGCTATGGCACGCCCACCATCAAGCGCATCTATGGGGACTGGACCAGGCCCAATCTGGGTTCCTGGAAGAAGGTCCTGCTGGACTATGCCCTGACACCGATACAGCAGTTCGGCTATACCACAGGAAAAAACGCCACCGATTCGGCCCTGATCATTGATGCGATGGATATCCTCTACGGCGACCAGGTGGATGCCTTCTGTCTGGTTTCCAGTGACAGCGATTTTACGCGCCTGGCTACCCGCCTGCGTGAGGCGGGGAAGCTGGTCTACGGCATCGGTGAGGAGAAGACGCCGAACGCCTTCATCGCCGCCTGTGACAAGTTTATCTACCTTGAGATCCTTGACAGTGAGGATGATGAGGACGAGCAGGAGTCCGACGAGCGGCCGCAGCAGACGGAGCGCAGCTCCGGCCAGTCCGGCCGTCAGGGGCGGGGCGGGGATAAGCAGGGCCAGAGCGCCGACAGCTGCCAGACGCCGAAGCCGAGCCGTAATATCACGACCGCCACCTCTGCCGTCGAACGGCAGCTGCTCTCCGGCACCGCCGGGGAGGAACGTACACCCGTCCCGCGGGAGCAGGGGAGACGGCAGCGGCGCACCATCCATAAGATTGATGAAGCGACCAGGAGACTGGTCAAAAACTGTGTGGCCGATCTGGCCGACGAGAACGGCTGGTCCTATCTGGGCGATGTTGGCACCCTGATTCTGAAGGTGCGGCCTTCTTTCGACCCGCGCAACTACGGCTATCAGAAGCTGACGCCGATGATGCGGGCGATTCCCGGCATTGAGATCGACGAGCGCTCGATGGGCCAGGGCAACGGCCGGCACATTTTTATTCGCAGTACGGATACGGAGGATAAAACATGAATTCGTCCGACAAGAAAAACCCTCTGGCGGACTGGCTCTGGCGCGTGGCGAAGGGCTTCCTGATCGGCGTGGGCGCGATCGTACCGGGCCTGTCCGGCGGCGTCCTGATGGTGGTTTTCGGCGTCTATGACCGCCTGATCTCCTTTCTGGCCAACCTGCGCCGGCGCTTCCTGGAGGACTTTCTCTTCTTCCTGCCCATCGGGATCGGCGGCCTCATCGGCATCTTTTTGTTCTCCATCTTCGTCAAGCGCGCCTTTGAGACCTATGAGGCCCTCTTTGTCACCCTTTTCATCGGTTTTGTTGCAGGTACTCTGCCAACTTTGAATCGTGATGCGAAGCGCCAGGGCCGCGGACCGGGTGATGTTGTGGCCTTCCTCGTGGCGGCCGCATTTGTCCTCATCATGATGCTCCTCGGCGACCAGCAGTTTACGGACCTGGAGCCGAACTTCGCACTCTGGGTGCTCTCCGGCGCCCTGGTCGGTCTGGGCTTCATCGTGCCGGGCCTGTCTCCCTCAAACTTCCTGATGTATCTCGGCCTCTACCAGAAAATGGCCGCCGGCATTGAAGCTCTCGACTTTTCCATCCTGCTCCCTCTGGCTCTCGGCCTGATCGCTGTCATTGCCCTGCTGTCAAAGTTCGTCCACTGGCTCATCACGCGGCACTACAGCGTGATCTACCACATTATTCTGGGTACGGTTGTCGGCTCCTCGCTCGCGATCTTCCCAACCATCGTCTTTCCGGCCTTTACACCCGCGGGTGTGGCCACCACGGGCATGGCAGTAGAAGTCAGTCTGCTGCTGTGTGTATTGCTCTTCGGCCTGGGTCTCGTGGCTTCGCTGCTGTTCAGCCGCCTCGAAACCCGCTACTCAAAGGAGGCCGCCGTTTCCGATACGGCGGGGAGGTAAATCATGGAACGCCAAGCCGGAATACTGCTGCATGTCTCGTCGCTGCCCGGGCCCTTTGGCATCGGGACAATGGGGCAGGAGGCGCGCAAGTTCATTGACCGCCTGTCGGAGGCCGGTATCGGCTGGTGGCAGGTGCTGCCCTTGACACAGCCGGCAGAGGACAATCCGCGCGACAATTCCCCCTACAAGTGTTACTCGACCTTTGCCGGGAACACCTGGCTCTGCGATCCGCGTGAGATTGAAAACGATCTGGGCCTGCTCGAGGAATACGAGCTGCGTGACTACATGAGTTTCGACGACGGCTATCTGACCGACTACGCCTTCGTGCACAGCAACAGCCAGCGCTATCTGGGCCAGGCCTTCTCCCGTCTGGACGAAGACGGCATGCGGGAGGTACAGGAGTTCCTGGAGACGGAGGACTGGCTGCTTGACTACGCCCTCTTCCGCTGCGCCCGGGAGGAGCTTGAGGGTCTTCCCTGGTGGGAGTGGCCGGAGGATCTCAAACGCCGCGATCCTGCGACACTGGCCCGCTTCCGCCAGGAGCATGAGCAGCAGATCAACTTCATCGCCTTCTGCCAGTGGGTTTTCCGCCGCCAGTGGCTGGCGCTGCGCGAATATGCCAATGAGCGCGGCGTGCGCATCTTCGGCGACCTGCCCTTTTATGTATCGGACGATTCAAGTGATGTCTGGACAAATCCGGAGCTCTTTGCTCTCAATGAGAACCTTGAGCCTGAGGAGGTCGCCGGTGTGCCGCCGGACTATTTCTCCGAAGACGGCCAGCGCTGGGGCAACACCCTTTATGACTGGGACGCCATGCGTAAAGACGGCTACCGCTGGTGGATCCGCCGCATCGAGCATGCACACGGAATCTATGATCGCCTGCGCATAGACCACTTCCGCGCCCTGGCCTCCTACTGGGCCATCCCTGCGACATCTGAGACGGCGCGCGAAGGAAGCTGGCGGCCGGGACCCGGTATGGAGCTGCTGGAGGCAGTTCACGCCGCACTTGGCGATGTCGACATCGTCGCTGAGGATCTTGGCGGACTTTCGGAAGACGTGCACGAACTGCTTGCTGACTCGGGCTATCCCGGGATGGAGGTGCTGCAGTTTTCGCTCAGTCCCGGTGATTACGGGACGAGTCGCCCGCACCGCTGGACTGCCAACAGTTGCGCCTATACCGGTACCCATGACAATGACACGCTCTTTGGCTGGCTCTGGCATACGGATGAAGAGGAGCGCCGCTTCGCTCTTGAATATGTCGGCTTCCCGCCGGAGGCTGACTGGAGGAAGGGTGGTCCGGAATCGCCTGTCTGCCGCGCCTTTGTCCGGATGCTCTGGGCCTCAGTGGCGAACTTTGTCTGCGTACCCATCCAGGATCTGCTGGGCTTCGGCTCGGATACCAGAATGAATGTCCCCGGCCAGCCCGAAGACTGCTGGCGCTTCCGGGTGACGCATCATGCCCTCGAAAGCGTTGACTTCCAATGGCTCGCCGAGCTCGGCCGCATCTATGACCGTCATGCCGGGATTCAGGCGGCACGCAGCGTGGAGATGGCGGAAGCGCTGTGATAAGATATCCGGGTATGTGCGCCTTCTGCGGGAGGTGCAAATCCCCGGAAAGGTCGTGGATAAAGTAAATGGCAAGCCGTAAGCTTCCGAAGACGATGAAGAAGGCGCATAAACGCACCTTCTTCATCCTTGTCGGAGTGATTTTCATCGCCGTGCTGCTGGCGATCTTCGGTCTTCGCGTGCCCCGTGCGCAGGGCGGTTACTATCAGCTCTCAAGTGCGCGCGACATGCGTTTTGGCATCGACATTCGTGGCGGTGTGGAGGCGGTCTTTGCACCTAAGGGTCTGGAGGGTCTGCCGACCGACGCCCAGGTGGCATCGATGCGCCGCATCATGGAGACGCGTCTGGACAATCTCAATGTGCTCGACCGCGACATTATTGCCAGTCCCGCGACTGGACGTGTCACGGTGCGCTTTCCCTGGCGCAGTGACGAGACTGACTTCAACCCGGATCAGGCAATTGAGGAGCTCGGCGCAACTGCCCAGCTGACCTTTGTCGATCCTGATGGTGCGGTCGTGCTGGACGGCTCGCAGGTTATAGAGGCAGCCGGCGGCGTCGATCCGGAGGGGAAGAATGTCGTTCATCTCGAGCTCAACGACGATGGAAAGGCGGCCTTCGCCACGGCGACAGCGGCCAACATCGGCAAGGTGATCACGATCAAGATGGATGAGATCGTCCTGAGTGCGCCTGTGGTACAGACGGCGATTACGGACGGCTCTGCAATCATCACCGGCATGGCGACACCGGAAGAGGCCGTGCGCCTGGCTCAACAGATCAATGCCGGTGCTCTGCCCTTTGATATTGAGGCGGTGTCCAGCCGCTCTATCTCGCCGCAGCTCGGCGCCCGCGCCCTCGACGTCATGATCGTCTCCGGGGCGATCGCCTTCCTGCTGCTGTGTATCTTCCTGATCCTGCGCTACCGCGTCTCCGGTGTGGTCGCGAGCTTTGCCCTGCTGGCCCAGGTGGTCGGTATTCTGCTTTCGATCTCAATCCCGCAGCAGACTCTGACACTGCAGGGTATCGCCGGTATTATTCTCTCCATCGGCATGGGCGTGGACGCCAACGTCATCGTGGCCGAGCGCATCCGTGAAGAGCTGCGCGGCGGTGCCACCGTGCGGGAGGCGGTCGAGCTTGGCTTTGACCGCGCCTTTTCGTCGATCCTCGACGGCAACGTCACCGTGGCCGTGTCCGCTATCTGCCTGATTATCTTCGGGTCGGGCTCACTCCTGTCCTTCGGCTACTCGCTGCTCGTCGGTGTCATCCTCAACCTGGTCTGCGGAGCGACGCTTTCACATCACATGAGCCGCTCGCTGACAGCCTGGGCCTTCGTGCGCCGGCCATCCAGCTTCATGCCGGCCTCCCTCTACGGAAAGGAGGCCTTCAGTCATGGCTGAGATCATTCGTCGCCGGAAACGGGCCCGCCGTGAACAAAGCAGTGCCGCCCCCGAGCGTGAGAACCTCGCGACGCGCTATCTCTCCGCACCGCGCTTCAGCTACTGGAAGTACCGCTATCGCTTCCTCGCCGTCAGCCTGGCCCTGATTCTGCTTGGCATCATCGCGAGCTTTGTCTTCGGCATTCAGCTTGACATCCAATTCCGCGGCGGCTCCATTCTGCAGTATTCCTACACCGGCGATATCGACGCGACAGAGGCCGAGAACCTGATTGAGGACGCACTGGGGCGCCCGCTGACAGCACAGACAACGCGCGACTTCGCTACCGGGAGCCAGAGCCTGGTAGTCAATATCGCGGGAGATGCCTCCCTGAGTCCCGAAGAACAGGCCACCATCCGCGAAGCCCTCGACAAGGCCTATCCGGATAACGGGATCGTTGTCGGCGATGTGGAGACAGTATCGCCCTTTATCGGGCGTGAACTGTTGATGCGGGGTCTGGCGGCCGTGCTCATCGCTTCCGTCATTATCGTCATCTATGTCTGGATCCGCTTCCGCAGCATTTCCGGTCCGTCGGCCGGCGTCTTCGCCCTGCTCTGCCTGCTGCATGACGTCGTCATCGCCTTCTTTGTCTTCGTCGCCATGCGGGCACCGCTCAACGAGACCGTGATTGCCGTTATCCTCTCGATCCTCGGCTGGTCGGTCAACGACACCATCGTCATCTATGACCGCATCCGTGAGAACGTGAAGCTCTATCGCCGCGACATGACACTGGCTCAGCTCGTTGACATGTCGATCTCACAGTCGCTGACGCGTTCGGTGACGACCTCTGCCTGCGCCTTCCTGGCGATCTTTGTCGCCTATATCGGCGCCGCCATCTACGGCATCGATTCGATCCGTGAGTTCACCCTGCCCATGATGGTCGGTATCGCGGTCGGCTCCTACAGCTCAATCGTCCTGGCTGCACCCTTCTGGGTCATGTGGAAGACGCGCGGCGGCCGCACCGGCTACGAGTCCTGACGCGGCCGGTGGCTGATGCGGCTGATCGCTGCTGTCGGCGCGACGGCTAAACGCTGCTGTATGTGAAAAGAAATAATGAAAAGCGGGCTGTCCCGGGTGGGGCGGCCCGCTTCTGACTTTTGGGTGTCAGGTGTTGTGTGGTTTCCGTGCAGCTACAGTGCTCCGGGTGAGCAAAGTTTACGTTCTGGACGGCTAAACACATCCGATACACTGCCCTGAGCGCGGTATTTGCTCACCCAGTGCATCTTGAGTGTGCAAAATTTCAAGGTTTCGCAAGACTGATTGCATAAAAATACAATTCGCCGCATATATCAGGAATATATGCATATTAATGAATATTTATGGAGCGAAAAGACCCAAAAACTGCGAAAGGTTGAAATTTTGCACAAGCGCAGTCACCTGCAGGCGGCCCTTGAGCAAAATTTACGCTCTGGACAGGTTTCGGCTGCTTCTGGGTGCACTTCACTGTCCAGCGCGTAAAAATTGCACAGAAAACGGCTCCGGGTGAGCAAAATTTACGCTCTGGACGGATTTCGCCAGCTTCTGGGTAGACTTCGCCGTCCAGCGCGTGAAAATTGCACAGAGAACAGCTCGAAGTGAGCAAAATTTACGCTCTGGACAGGTTTCGCCTGCTCCCGGGTGCACTTCGCTGTCCAGCGCGTAAAAATTGCACAGAAAACG